>NZ_BAAARY010000096.1:0-508 GCF_039532605.1 Pilimelia columellifera subsp. columellifera | reverse complement strand
GGGATAGCGGCCGGTCGTCGGGCAGGATCCAGGATCCGGTCTGGAACACCTCCTGCCCTGCCGTCCCGCCTCCGGGCCACGGACCCAACGTCGGATCGGCGTGCAACCATGGCAGGTCGGTGAATACGTGGCTGCGTACGTCATCGATCGGCGGTAGGCCCACAGTGGCCCGGTGCTGGTTGAGTGGTTCGCGGAACATGGTGTTCATGTGTTCGGCGTCGCGGGCCCACAGCTCGCTGGGTTCGGCGTCGGTGGGTGTGGCGTCCTGCCCTGGCAGCGGCAGCCGCGGCGGGGCGTGGTGTGGTGTGGGCAGCTGGTTGGGGCTGTAGACGGCAAAGGTGTAGCCGATCCCCAACATCTCCGCCACCGACCGGACCATCAACATCAGCGGTGAGCCCGCGAGGATGGCGTCGCAGCCGTCGGCCGCGGCGGCGATCTTGTCGAACTGGGCGGCGACCTGCGCCCGCGCCATCTGCTGCATCTGCTCGACAGAGAACGACGGCGGCGG
>NZ_BAAARY010000095.1:0-511 GCF_039532605.1 Pilimelia columellifera subsp. columellifera | reverse complement strand
GGGATAGCGGCCGGTCGTCGGGCAGGATCCAGGATCCGGTCTGGAACACCTCCTGCCCTGCCGTCCCGCCTCCGGGCCACGGACCCAACGTCGGATCGGACGCCAGCCACGGCAGCTCGGTGAATACGTGGCTGCGTACGTCATCGATCGGCGGTAGGCCCACGGTTGCCCGGTGCTGGTTGAGTGGTTCGCGGAACATGGTGTTCATGTGTTTGGCGTCGCGGGCCCACAGCTCGCTGGGTTCGGCGTCGGTGGGTGTGGTGTTGTCCTGCCCTGGCAGCGGCACCACCGGTGGTGCGTGGTGTGGTGAGGGCAGCTGGTTGGGGCTGTAGACGGCGAAGGTGTAGCCGATGCCCAGCATCTCCGCCACCGACCGGACCGCAGTCAGCACCGGGGTGGTGCAGACGATGAGGTCGCAGCCGTCGGCCGCGGCGGCGATCTTGTCGAACTGGGCGGCGACCTGCGCCCGCGCCATCTGCTGCATCTGCTCGACAGAGAACGACGGCGGCGG
>NZ_BAAARY010000094.1:0-519 GCF_039532605.1 Pilimelia columellifera subsp. columellifera | reverse complement strand
GGTTCGGAGGACGATGCGGATAGTCGTCTGTCTGGTCAGCTGGCGTTCTGGCAGGAGGCGTTGGCGGGTTTGCCGGAGGAGTTGGTGTTGCCGGTGGATCGGCCGCGTCCGGCGGTGCCGTCGCATGTTGGTGGCCGGGTGCCGGTGGACATTTCGCCGGAGTTGTATCAGGGCTTGGTGCGGTTGGCGCGTTCGTCGGGTGCGACGTTGTTCATGGTGTTGCAGTCGGCGTTGGCGGTGTTGCTGTCGCGGTTGGGTGCCGGCTCGGATGTGCCGATCGGTTCGTCCATCGCCGGGCGTACCGATGACGGCCTGTCGCGGCTGGTCGGGTTCTTCGTCAACACGCTGGTTCTCCGCACTGATGTGTCGGGGCGGCCCACGTTCAGCGAGTTGGTTGCCCGGGTGCGTGAGGCGGACCTGGCTGCCTACGCACACCAGGACGTGCCGTTCGAACGCCTGGTCGAGGTCCTGAACCCGGAACGCTCACTCAGCCGCCACCCCCTCTTCCAAGTCATGCTG
>NZ_BAAARY010000093.1:0-532 GCF_039532605.1 Pilimelia columellifera subsp. columellifera | reverse complement strand
CTAGTATCGCGTGTCTGAGGTCTTTTGACGGTTGGCTTTGGTGAGGATGTCGGCGGCGGTTTTGGTCCAGCGGAACGGTTCGCAGCGCTGGTTGTAGCCGTCGATGAACGCGCGGATCGCGGCGATCAGGTCGGGCACGGAAGTGAAGGTGCCGCGGCGGATGGCCTGGCGGGTGATGATGCCGAAAAAGATTTCGACCATGTTCATCCAGGACGCGCTGGTCGGGGTGAAATGCATGGTGATCCGCGGGTTCTTGGCCAGCCAGGCCTTCACGTTGGGGTGGTTGTGGGTGGCGTAGTTGTCGGCCACGACGTGCAACTGAACTCGCGGGTGCGCCTTGGCGACCTGCTTGAGGAACGCCAAGAACTCGGTGTTGCGGTGCCGCTGGTAGCAGGCGTCCGCGGTGATCTTCCCGGTCGCGACCTCCAGCGCCGCGAACAGGGTGGTGGTGCCGTGCCTGCGGTAGTCGTGGGTGCGGCGTTCGGCCTGCTCGAACCGCATCGGCAACAGCGGCGCGGTCCGGTCCAGGGCC
>NZ_BAAARY010000092.1:0-540 GCF_039532605.1 Pilimelia columellifera subsp. columellifera | reverse complement strand
TACTGAGGTTCTTGGGTCAGGGTCCGGCTTGGTCAGGGTGGCGCTAGTCCGGTGGCGTTGAGGAATCCGTTGATCAGTCCGGGCCGGTACTGCATGGTTTTGAGTCGTTTCCTGGCGGTGCGGGCGAGGTCGGTGATGGTGCCTGCGGCGAGGTTGGCCATACCGCGTTTCATGTTCGACCACACGTTCTCGGTCGGGTTCAACTCCGGGGCGTAGGCGGGCAGTTGGTAGACGCGCAGCCAGTGGCGTGCGGCGATCATCTTGCGCATCCTGCGGGACTTGTGAGCCGGTAACCCGTCCCAGATCAGCACGATCGGCCCGCCGAGCTGTTGGTGGGCGGCGTCGATCATCTCCGCGAACTGCGCTTCGGCGAAGCCCTTGGGCTCGCCCTTGCGGCCACGGTGGAGCATGAGCCGGTAGAGCAGCCGGGCACGCTGCCCAGGCTTGTAGGCGACCATCCCGGCCACCGACATGCGGCGCCCACCACGGCCGGCCACGGTCAGAATCGGGGTAACGCCACGCGGGCCCCAGGTGCGGGCC
>NZ_BAAARY010000091.1:0-546 GCF_039532605.1 Pilimelia columellifera subsp. columellifera | reverse complement strand
GCTACGCGGGCCGTTCAAGGGCGTCTGGTTTCACCTCTACACAGTGATCGACATCTGGTCCCGCTACGTCGTCGGGCACCTGGTCGCAGCACACGAGGATGGGCAGCTCGCCGAGGCGTTGATCGCTGACGCGGCCGCCCGCGAACGCGTCGACCCCGACCAACTGACCGTGCACGCCGACCGCGGCGCCGCGATGACCAGCAAGACCCTCACCCAGCTGCTGACCGATCTGAAGATCGGCCGTAGTCACAGCCGGCCGAAAACGTCGAACGACAATCCGTATATCGAGGCGAGCTTCAAAACGTTGAAGTACGACCCGAGCTTCCCGGACCGGTTCGGGTCGATCCAGCACGCCCGGCAGCACTGCGAAGCGTTTTACACCTACTACAACCACGAGCACCGGCACTGCGGGATCGGCCTGCACACCCCGGCATCGGTGCATCACGGCACCGCCACGCAGATCCGTGAACAGCGGAAACAGACCCTCGACGCCGCCTGGGCCACCCACCCCGAACGGTTCGGGCGCCGCCGACCGCTACCGCCCCG
>NZ_BAAARY010000090.1:0-546 GCF_039532605.1 Pilimelia columellifera subsp. columellifera | reverse complement strand
GGAAAATTAACTAACACATATGTTTTAGAACTTGAATTAAAAGGACTTGGTGGTGTTTATGGAGCTAATGGACTTGCACAAAGATTAAATCAGATCAATGGCTATACCGCTGGACAGTGGGGAGTTTAGTTATGCTTTTAAAAAAAAGATTAGCTTTACTACTTTTATTTTTGATACCTATTTATTCTTTTGCAGATATATCTAGCAACCTATTCCAAAACTCTTTTAATTCAAATATGCCTCAAATGCCAACTATGCCAGCAAAGGCAGCTCCTCAAGTTCCTAGCAATCAAGAACTAGCTATTAATAAAACGGTTGCTATAGTTAATGACAAAGTAATAACCTCTTTAGAGCTTGATCAAGAAGTACAAAAAGTTCTCGCGACTCTTCCTCCATCTCAAACATATGACCCACAAAATCAACTTCAGATTAAGAAAGAAGCTCTCCAAAATCTTATAGCTCAAAGCATATTATTACAGATAGCTCAGAGAAATAATATTAGGATATCTGATAAAGAAATTGATGCGGCAATAAATGATATATTAG
>NZ_BAAARY010000089.1:0-546 GCF_039532605.1 Pilimelia columellifera subsp. columellifera | reverse complement strand
CGGGGCGGTAGCGGTCGGCGGCGCCCGAACCGTTCGGGGTGGGTGGCCCAGGCGGCGTCGAGGGTCTGTTTCCGCTGTTCACGGATCTGCGTGGCGGTGGGGTGATGCACCGATGCCGGGGTGTGCAGGCCGATCCCGCAGTGCCGGTGCTCGTGGTTGTAGTAGGTGTAAAACGCTTCGCAGTGCTGCCGGGCGTGTTGGAGCGACCCGAACCGGTCCGGGAAGCTCGGGTCGTACTTCAACGTTTTGAAGCTCGCCTCGATGTACGGATTGTCGTTCGACGTTTTCGGCCGGCTGTGACTACGGCCGATCTTCAGATCGGTCAGCAGTTGGGTGAGGGTTTTGCTGGTCATCGCGGCGCCGCGGTCGGCGTGCACGGTCAGTTGGTCGGGGTCGACGCGTTCGCGGGCGGCCGCGTCGGCGATCAACGCTTCGGCGAGTTGCCCGTCCTCGTGTGCTGCGACCAGGTGCCCGACGACGTAGCGGGACCAGATGTCGATCACTGTGTAGAGGTGAAACCAGACGCCCTTGAACGGCCCGCGTAGC
>NZ_BAAARY010000088.1:0-574 GCF_039532605.1 Pilimelia columellifera subsp. columellifera | reverse complement strand
GCCGCTGCGGAACCCGCCGCTGGTCGGGCGGTCACCTCGGAACCCGCTGCGGTCGCCGCTGCCGCGGTAGCCGCTGCTGTCGCCGCTCGGACGGTCGCCCCGGTAGCCGCCACGGTCGTCGCTCCCGCGGAATCCGCCGCGGTCGCCGGTGGGGCGGTCGCCGCGGTAACCGCCGCGGTCGCCGCTAGGGCGGTCGCCGCGATCGCCAGAGGAACGGTCAGATCCGCCACCGCCGCGGTGATCGCCCTGCCCTCGCGACGAGCCACTGTCACGACTGGTTCGATCAGTGCTTCCTCCGCGCGAGTACGGCCGAGGCCCACCCGTGCCTCGGTCGTTGTCTCGGCGGCCGTCGTGGTCGCGGTCGCGCGGTGCTGGTGTCACGGTTGGTTCCCTTCTTGCTGCGCAAGATCTAGCGCAGTGCGTGAAATGCAAATCGAGGGCCTGCCCCGTTGCGGGGCGGCCCTCGATAAGATGCTTGTCCGGCGGCGTCCTACTCTCCCACACTCTCTCGGGTGCAGTACCATCGGCGCTGGAGGGCTTAGCTTCCGGGTTCGGAATGTTACCGGGCGTTTCC
>NZ_BAAARY010000087.1:0-601 GCF_039532605.1 Pilimelia columellifera subsp. columellifera | reverse complement strand
CTGGTTCGGCGCTCTGCTACCCGGAAGAAGCGTGCGCCTCAGGTTGACATCAAGCTGGTTGAGCTTGGAGGGTGATCGTCTAGTGAGGACGGAGTTACTCGGATGATCGATGCGGATATGGCGATACGCCTTGCTCGCCCCAGTGGTGACCTGGCGGCCGCTGAACGCTTCTACGTGCAAGGGCTTGGATTGCATGTGCTCTACCGGGCGGCGGCCGAGGCCCCCGGCGAACATGACTTGATCATCCTCGGCTGGCCACAGGCATCGTGGCACCTCGAACTAGTCGGAGGACCGAACCTAAAGATCCCACCGTCACCGACAGCCGAAGACTTGTTCGTGCTGTACCTGTCGGCGCCAGTCGACGAGTCCTTGGTCGCCGAGCTTGAGCGGGCCGGTGGCCGGCGGATCGCCCAGGGCGCGTACTGGGACCGATGGGGCGTCACGGTGGAGGACCCCGACGGATACCGACTAGTGCTGTCCAGCCGCGCTTGGTCCAACGCCACGTAGCCGACTGCACGCCCCGCTTTTGGGCTGAAAGTGCGCACCGGCCCGCCACCGTCATCCTGGCTCGCGGAGATCCTGCGCGCGGCACAGCATCGCG
>NZ_BAAARY010000086.1:0-602 GCF_039532605.1 Pilimelia columellifera subsp. columellifera | reverse complement strand
CCTTGGCCTGCCGAGCGGCGCTGCCAACAACTGTCGGGCAGCCCGGCAGCGATGCGGTCGGCGCGTTGCCGGACCTTGCCGGCATCCAGCGGGACCAGGCCCGGCTGACAAAGGCCGGTTTCACCGAACTCCAGCGCTTGAGGCAGCAGCCCCTGGACCGGCCGGACCGCAAGTACGCAGCTATTGCCGCGGCCGCCACCGCGTCCTAGCGACCGCCGGGCAGCAGGCAACTGCCCTGCCAACCTGCCTCGCATTCGGGCTACCGAAGCGGCATGAGCGTGCACGCCATCTACGGCAGAGTCACCCCATTTCGTCGAGCCAGCATTTCCTCCGCCACAGTCTGGTCAGCGGGTGACCGGTGATGCGGATGCGCGTTCAGAACGTCGGCGCCAAGTATCCAATCGACCTTCACCTTCGACTCGGGCGTCGGATGCGCCGGGTCCACCACGACGCCGAGCGACCAGCACGAATCGACTGGCAGGTTCTGGTGCAGCTAACGCCATACCTGGGGCAGGTCTGTGTCAGTCAGCAAGTAGCTGTCCACCGACCAGGGCTCGTTCGCCCCGTCACCACCCTCGTAGATGAACACCACGAAGTTCGCA
>NZ_BAAARY010000085.1:0-666 GCF_039532605.1 Pilimelia columellifera subsp. columellifera | reverse complement strand
TGAGCCTTTCCGGGCAACGGTGCGGTGACTGTGTGTCACGTGGTGCGGTCGGCTTCCATGTGTAGGAGCACCAGTGCGGCGGCGACGATCTGGCCGATCTTCCAGGGGCAGACGCTGACTCGGCGGAGTGCTTTGAATGTGGTTTTGAGCAGGGCGTTTCCTCGCTCACCCACGGCTCGTAGACCGTTGTGGATTTTGTTGAGTTGCTTCTGGACGTCGGTCAGCTCGCTGCCTTTGGGTTTCTTGTAGGCGACGGTGATGGTGGCGGCTTCGCCTTCGTAGCCCAGGTCGCCCAGGATCCGGGCTTGCTGGGCGTGGGCGGTGAGGGTGTCGATCATGCCGGGGTGGGTCCGTAGGGCTGTGGTGTCGTGTTCCCGGCCTGGCCGCACCTGCGAGGTCCATAGGGGCCAGCCGTCGGGGGCGGTGATGACCTGCACGTTCCCGCCGTGGTGGTGATGCTTTCCTGACCACCACAGGTCCACTCCGGTCGTGGGACCAGGTGTGGACACCCGATCGGTGTGGATCAGCGTGCCGTCGAGCATCACGTGGTCGTAGCCGGCGAGCTTCGCCGCCACCAACGCCGCCTCCAGACTGGGCGCCTGCGCGGCCAGCGCCTGCCGCACCTCGTTGAGGTAGTCGTAGCAGGTGGACAGGCCGATCCGATTG
>NZ_BAAARY010000084.1:0-736 GCF_039532605.1 Pilimelia columellifera subsp. columellifera | reverse complement strand
GTGAGCTGCCGTTGTTGGTGCGGTTGTTGGTGGTCGGTGAGCGGGAGTTTGTGTTGGTGGTGGTGGTGCATCACGTGGCTGCGGATGGTTGGTCTATGCCGGTGTTGGCGTCGGATCTGACGCGGGCGTATGCGGCGCGGTGTGCTGGTGGTGTGCCGCGGTGGTCGGCGTTGCCGCTGTCGTATGTGGATTATGTGTTGTGGCAGCGGCAGGTGTTGGGTTCGGAGGGTGATCCGGATTCGGGGTTGAGTCGGCAGTTGGCGTTTTGGCGGCAGCAGTTGGCGGGGTTGCCGGTGGAGTTGGCGTTGCCGGCGGATCGGTTGCGGCCGGTGGTGTCTTCGCAGCTTGGTGGTGAGGTCGGGTTTGTGGTGCCGGCTGGGTTGCATGGGGCGTTGGTGCGGTTGGCGCGTTCGGGTCGGGCGTCTTTGTTCATGGTGTTGCAGGCGGCGTTGGTGGGTTTGTTGTCGCGGTTGGGTGCTGGTGTTGATGTGCCGGTGGGTACGCCGGTGGCGGGTCGTTCTGATGCTGGGTTGGAGGGTTTGGTTGGCTTTTTTGTGAATTCGTTGGTGTTGCGGGTTGATGCTGGTGGTGATCCGTCGTTCCGTGAGTTGTTGGGGCGGGTGCGGGAGGTGGATCTGGCGGCGTTTGGGCATCAGGATGTGCCGTTCGAGCGGCTGGTGGAGGAGTTGAATCCGCAGCGGTCCCTGGCACGCCACCCCCTCTTCCAAACCATGCT
>NZ_BAAARY010000083.1:0-741 GCF_039532605.1 Pilimelia columellifera subsp. columellifera | reverse complement strand
GGCGAGGTCGGCGGGCATCTTCCGGTAAACCCGCCCAGCCCCAGCCCCAGCCCTGGTTTTGGTGGCTGTTGTTGCCTTCTTGCGGGTCGTCTTCTTCGGTGTTGGTTGGGTGGGGCGTGCCTTTGCCAATGTTGGGGTCTGGTGCTGCGCGGCGGGGTCCTTGGCTGCCTTGGCCACGGCGGTGGGACGAAGGTCGGCGCCCTTCACCAGCTTCGCCGCCGGCGCCGGTGTGGTGGTGGTGGCGGGTTCGGTGGTGGCCGTTGTGGTGGTGGTTGTCGCAGCGGCTTTGGTGTCGGTGGGTGGGGTGTTGGCGTGCGCGGGCGCTTGCGGCCTTCGCATCGATGTGGTGGGGGTGGTGATGGCTTGTAGTAGTAGTCCGATGTCCATGCTCGGCATTTGCGCGGCGGTGAGGCCGTCGGGGGCTTGGAAGCGCACGTTGGTGATCCGGGCTTGGTCGGTGGAGGTGTCGACGGTCACGGTGGTGCTGTTCCCGCTGTCGTCGTTGGGTGTGACGGTGATCGTGTAGGAGTCCATGATGTCCCTCAAAGGTGGTGTGCCACGCCCGCTTGGTGTGGCGTCTGGCCTGCCAGGCAAAGGCGCCGGGTGTCGCACGCCGACGTTCACGTGAAGATCACCAATGTAGGCTCCCTTCTGTGTCAAGCGGCTAGCCGTTGTGGTGTTTTAGGGTTGGTGGTGGCGGGTCCGGGGTGTGGCTTGTCCGAAGTGCCGGTGTGGGGTTGT
>NZ_BAAARY010000082.1:0-758 GCF_039532605.1 Pilimelia columellifera subsp. columellifera | reverse complement strand
TCGGCCAGATCGTCGCCGCCGCACTGGTGCTCCTACACATGGAAGCCGACCGCACCACGTGACACACAGTCACCGCACCGTTGCCCGGAAAGGCTCAGTGGCCTTAGCCGCTGCGACGCTTTACCCAATACATGTAGATTGCGGATAGTATCCGCTTCTGCCGCGGGGCGTTCAACCGCCCTCTGCTGAGCATGACGGGGAGGTTAAGTTCGCTCGGGGTCGGCAGTCGGCCATCCTTCCATGCGGGCTGAGACACGCTCGCGCAGGAGGAGGTACTCGGCGTGGCGGCGTTTGGTCGGGCCGGTGGGGCGCCGAACTGATCGGATGGCGCTGATTGTCTGGCCTCTACGAAACCGCTCACGTGTCAGGTCGATCTCGACGCCGCTGGGCAGGCGGTTCCACCAGTGGAAGCCATGCTGCTGGCCGTTGGCGTGTACTTCGCCGACCATGAGGTCGCCGCCGAGGATGTCATGTAGGACTAGGGCTGTGATGTCGCAGTGCCCCCAGGCTGGATTGTCGGCCTGCCAGCCGCTCCGTTCTAGATCATCAGGTGAGCAGGTGTCAGCTGACCAACTGGCGCGCAAGGCGTCCTGAATATCACTCAAAGTCCATGTAGGCATCGCCAGAGGGTAGAAGGGGCCCTGACATCCGCTTCTGCCGCGATGCGCTCGTCCTTTCGCATCTCGGCGGTGCCTCGTGCGGAGGGTCGGCAAGACCGTTATGCCGTGTAGTTCATCCTTCGGCGCTGGCTACCGGGC
>NZ_BAAARY010000081.1:0-764 GCF_039532605.1 Pilimelia columellifera subsp. columellifera | reverse complement strand
CAACCCCACACCGGCACTTCGGACAAGCCACACCCCGGACCCGCCACCACCAACCCTAAAACACCACAACGGCTAGCCGCTTGACACAGAAGGGAGCCAAATGAGTGCGCTTTGTGGACTACCTCGTACGGCGTGCGACTACCTGCTCGCGGAGGATTTCGGCATGTCCGCAGTGTTGGGCCAGCTCGCGGAGCACGTGTAGGTAGATCCAGCGCAGGGGCAGCGGTCCCCGGCGGTTGCCGGGAAAGATGTCATCTCCAGTACGTCCGGCGACGGCGACCCGCGACAGGTCTACTGCTTCCCGGTAGGCGGTACAGACTGACTCGATGGTGTCGTCGTTGGTGAGTTCGAAAGACTCATCCGGCGTCTGTACCAGGCCCAGCTCTTCGCGAGTCTGGCCGGTCGCCGCCTCGCCGAACCACACCCCCTCCACGAAGGCCGCGTGCTTGATGAGGCCCAGCAGGGTGGTCTTGGACGGGACGAGCCGGCTGCGGGCCTCGACCTCGGTAAGCCCGTCGAGGTACGACAGCAGCATCTCCCGATGTTGCTCGATGAACGCCGTCACCTGATCCTCGAACCGAGCCGAGTAGATCGAGGCTACGTCTGGATTTGTCATCGAGCCATCGTCGCATGACTTCCGGCCAGCACCCACAGCCGCGCTGCCGGCGGCTACTTGTTTCATTGACCCAGGACCGGCGCCCGGCCAGGCTCGGTTTAGGTGCCCGGGTTGGACGCTCTCTTTCGCGGCTGCCCACGACCTTGTC
>NZ_BAAARY010000080.1:0-854 GCF_039532605.1 Pilimelia columellifera subsp. columellifera | reverse complement strand
TCGCCCCCTCCGGTGGCTGCGGCAACTGCTTCCTCGGTCGTCCCATCCAACACCTCCATGATCGAGGTGTTGCGACGACCAGTTGAATCCGCCTTGGGCGCCGTTGTCGCTGTGGAAGATCGCCCCGTTCAGGTTCCCGCCGCGGGTTCCGGCGGCGGCCTTCATGGCGTCGGTGATCAGTTCGGTGCGCATGTGATCGGCGATCGACCAGCCCACCAGCCGTTTCGAGCACAGGTCTAAAACCGTTGCCAGATAGAGGAACTGGCCGTCACCGACGGGCAGGTAGGTGATGTCACCGACATACCTGCGGTTCGGTTCCGGCGCGGTGAAGTCCCGCCCGATCAGGTCCGCCACCGGTACCGCGTCAGGCGCCGGGATCGTGGTGCGGACCTTCTTACGCAGGTGCACCCCGACGACCCCTGCCCGGCGCATCAACCGCTCCACACGCTTGTGGTTCACCAGCAGGCCGATGTCATGCAGCTCGGCGGTGACCCTGGGACCACCATAGGTGCTATCGGACTCGCAGTGGATTTCGGTGATGCGTTCGGTCAGGACTTGATCGGCGCGCTCACGCTCCGCACGAGCCGGACCAGCCTGCCACCAGCGGTAAAACCCCGACCGGGACACCGACAAGATCCCGCACAGCCGTTTCACGCCGTAGGCGTCCCGGTAGTCGGCGACGAACTGGAAACGGCTCACCAGCTGGTCTCGCCCGCGAAATATTTCGCGGCCCGCCGCAGAATCTCCCGCTCCAACTCAAGCTCTCTAACCCGGGCCTTGAGCTGCCTGTTCTCCTTCCCCAAGCCGGTGGCCTCCACAGCCCCGGGCACGGTGGCCTGCTCGGCCTCGCGTAT
>NZ_BAAARY010000079.1:0-860 GCF_039532605.1 Pilimelia columellifera subsp. columellifera | reverse complement strand
AAAAGCCCACTACCGACGCCGCGAGACCGCCGAGTTGATCACGTAACCGAAAAGTACGGCTGTCGTACTAGCCGCTTGACACAGAAGGGAGCCAGAAGAATGCGCGCGGCGTACCGATCCAGGGCTCTGTCTACCTCCGGAATCGAACTATGCTCGGCCCTATGTCGACTCCAGCGTCCGCGCTCGTGGCCGCCCCCTACCACCTTCGTGCCGCTCGCGTTCTTCACGTCGATGAACAGAGATGCGAAGTCTGGCGCGCAGGCGAAGTCAGCACCGTTGGCTTCGCGCCTATGTTCCCGACGCCAAGGGTGGAGCGAGTTTCGCCCGGGCACCTGGTCGCGGTAGCTACCAACCCGTACGGCACGAGCGTCGTGGTGTGGAGGTGGTTCGACGCCGTCGTGCTCGGTACCGAGGAGGACGGCTCGGTACGCCTTTGGGAGCCCGCGCACGGCGAGGTTGTCGCTACACCACGGGCATCGCACCGGCCACAGGAGCCCGGCTCGCGGGCGTACGCGTCTGCCGGCCTGCCGGGCGCGAATTGGTGGGTCGCCGGTGAGGCCACGGGGCAGCAGAAGGACGCCGAGGTCGAACTGAACGAAGTAGCGGCGCTCTACACGACGAATGACCTATGGTCGGCGGCATTCGGTATCGACACTTGACCTAAGGGGTGTAGCCGATCTCGCCGAAACACGCACTCAACTCGGCAGTTCCGTGTGCCTGCCGGGATGGTTCCGGTGCCGGTCGGGCTTCTACGGAGAGTGACTGAGCCTTTCCGGGCAACGGTGCGGTGACTGTGTGTCACGTGGTGCGGTCGGCTTCCATGTGTAGGAGCACCAGTGCGGCGGCGACGATCTGGCCGA
>NZ_BAAARY010000078.1:0-896 GCF_039532605.1 Pilimelia columellifera subsp. columellifera | reverse complement strand
AGACCGTGTGTCATTTGGGGTTGTTGCAGCGCCTGGTCGTTCGTTGAGCTGGTGTGGATGATGTTCAGAAGTACTGCCCCGAACCGTTGTGGCAGATGGCGCAGCCGTTGCTACCCGAGCACCCGAAACGCCACCAGTGCGGCGGGCGTAACCGGATCGATGACCGGATCCTGCTCGCGGCGATCCTGTACGTGCTGGAAGCTGGTTGCGGTTGGCGCAAGCTACCCGCCTCGTTCCCGGTGAACTGGAAGACCGCCCACCGCCGGTTCACCGAGTGGACCGCCGCCGGGGTGTTCACCGCCCTGCACCAAGCAACCCTCGACGTCCTCGGTGCTGCCGGGCGCATCGACTGGTCCCGCGCGTCGGTGGACGCGATGCACGTGCGGGCCGTCAAAGGGGGGACCTGACGGGGCCAAGCCCGGTCGATCGCGGAAAGCCCGGATCCAAGATCCATGTTGTGTCGGACCGGGCCGGGCTGCCTCTCGGTATTCAGATATCTGCTGGCAACCTCAACGATCACAAGGTCCTCGAGGATGTGGTCGATGCCGTTGCACCGGTGCGTCAGCCTGTCGGGCGTCCCCGCAAACGGCCGGACAAGCTGCACGGCGACAAGGGCTACGACTACCCGGGCTGCCGGCAGGCCCTGACCCGGCGGGGGATCATTGCCCGGATCGCCCGAAAAGGCGTCGAGTCGTCGACCCGGCTCGGCCGGCACCGTTACGTCATCGAACGCTGCCTCGAGTGGACGACCCGGTTCCGGCGGTTGGCCCGCCGCTACGAACACAAAAGTTCCCACTTCGCCGCATTCGTTGCTGCTGCATGCGCTGTCATCTGCTACCGCCGCGCCGTCCGCCTCGACCTGTTGACCAGCAACAACCCCAACTGACACACGGTCT
>NZ_BAAARY010000077.1:0-898 GCF_039532605.1 Pilimelia columellifera subsp. columellifera | reverse complement strand
TAGTACGACAGCCGTACTTCAGGGTCTGACCTGCGGGTTCGGGGCTGGACGTGGGGCGGCCACCGCGTGATCGTCTGTATGTTGTGGACAAACTTTCAGATCGTGTGGTGGCCGCTGACGCCAGCGTAGACGCCCGGCGATGGCGGCGGGTGTTGGAGCAGGTGCTGGGGTCGTTCGCGGGCCGGTTCGGTCGGGTTGAGCCGCGCCGCTCGGCGGCGGGGTTCGTGGGCGGGCTGTTGTCGCAGGTTGAGGTGAAGACGTGCTGGCAGATCGCGGAGCATGCCGGGCATCGGCGGCCGGATGTGATGCAGCGGTTGTTGTACCGGTCGGTGTGGGACGCCGACGGGGCCCGTGACGACCTGCGGGAGCTGGTCGTCGGCCGGTTGGGGCACCCCGATGGGGTGTTGATTGCTGACGAGACCGGGGATCTGAAGAAAGGCGTGCGCTCGGTGGGGGTGCAGCGGCAGTACTCGGGCACGGCTGGGCGGATCGAGAACTGCCAGGTCGGGGTGTTCCTGGCCTACGCCACCGGCCGCGGGCACACGCTGATCGACCGCAGGCTCTACCTGCCGGTGTCGTGGACCGGCGACCGTGAGCGGTGCGCCGCCGCCGGGATACCGGTCGAGGTTGAGTTCGCGACCAAGCCGGACCTGGCCGCCGAAATGGTCACCGCGGCGGTTCAGGCCCAGGTGCCGGCGCGGTGGGTCGCCGCCGACGAGGCATATGGCAACAGCGCCGCCTTTCGCGCTCATCTACGCAGCCTGGGCTTGGGATATGTGCTGGCCGTGTCCCGTTCCCACCTGGTCCCGCTGGATGCCGGCAAGGTCCGGCAACGCGCCGACCGCATCGCTGCCGGGCTGCCCGACAGTTGTTGGCAGCGCCGCTCGGCAGGCCAAGG
>NZ_BAAARY010000076.1:0-984 GCF_039532605.1 Pilimelia columellifera subsp. columellifera | reverse complement strand
GCCAGCCCCCGAAACCTCGGCGACATCGTCCGCGCAGCCGTCCACCTCACCCACTTCGAATACCGGTACCTACCGAACCCTCGTTGAGATCACCTCAGTGCCTAACTACAGGCTTTAATACCCAAGGTCTATCGGATATCCAACACCGTGCGATCCGCCACAGCATAAAAGGGAAAACCATCCACGATGCGGGCCACGCTCTCCACCACGAAACGGGCTGTCGCCGTCGGACCTCAGCGCCGGTCGGCCGGTCACCGGCAATCGGGAGGTCCCGACAAATGGCATCAACATGGCATGGCTCTAGCGTGCTCACCTGCAAGATTCTGTAAATGCTTGACGTCGCCCAGAGGACGGACTCCACCAGCACCTACTGACACGTCTCTGGGATCCAGCGCACTGGAGGTCGGCAGCAAGGGCACGGCGCGGCCAGCACGATCGACTAAAACCAGCGCGGTCGCGGTGAATCCCTCGAGTAAGGACCTGAGGATCGGGTGACTTGACGACCTGTACTGCGAGACCAATGCATCAACGAAGGCGACGAATACGTCCAGGTCGATGTCGTACTCATCCGCGCATGTGGCGACGATCCTAGTCGGTACGTCAACCAGTACAGCGACCGCCTCACTGGTACTGAAAAACAACCCGGCTACCTGGCTGGAAGGGTTCCACAGGACGAGGTCGCCTACCTGGAAGTACTGACTCATGTCGCCATAGTCCCCGACAGGCGCTAGCCGGCCACTGCCCACGGAGGCCCGCCGTTAGACAAGATTGGACATCCGCTTGTGCCGCTGACAGGGCCGTGCAGCGGCGGTTCACCACAAGCTGTGGTGGTTTGCCGATGCGACGTTCCCCGCCGGGTCGTCAAGCATGACTACCGCCGGGCAGGGGGGCTTCCCCCAGGATCGTGGACACCGGTTGTTATGCGGCGAGGGCGAGAGTAGCTGATCGTTGTTCGTAGGCGATCGGGCTCTGTTGGCCGAGGGC
>NZ_BAAARY010000075.1:0-991 GCF_039532605.1 Pilimelia columellifera subsp. columellifera | reverse complement strand
CCCTCCCTGTCACGCTGGTGTGAGACAGCTCGTCTACCAGGAGATAGTCTTCCTGGACGGCCCTGAGGAGAGCACATCAGCATGGTGTTGAAGCCCCATGAGAGCCCGGATCTGGACGCCCGGCCCCAGCGGCGGACATTCACCGCAGAGTTCAAAGCGCGGATCCTGGACGAGTACGACACGGCGCCGGATGCGGCGGCTCGTGGGGCGATTCTGCGCCGGGAACGGCTGTACGGGTCACACATTCTCGACTGGCGCAAGGCCCGAGACGCCGGAGCCTCGGCCGGCCTGACGGACCGCCGTCAAGCGGCCGCTCGGGCGGCGAAGAAGGCCGAGAACGCCGAACTTGCCCGCCTTCGGCGGGAGAACGCCCGGTTGCAGGCCGAGCTGGCCAAGACCGAGACCGCGTTGCAGATCATGGGAAAAGCGCACGCGCTCTTGGAACTGCTCTCCGAGAGCGCGGATTCCGCGCCGATGCCGAACCTGTCCTCGCCGAGGCGCAGCAGGCGCTGAGCCCGGCGTGGGGCATCGCCGGAGCCTGCCGGTTGACCGGTGTGTCCCGCGCGACGCTTTACCGGCGCCGCACCCCACCGCTGGTATCGAGGCCACGGGCGCCGCGTAAGCCACCGCCGTCGGCGCTGTCGGAGACCGAACGTGAGCAGG
This sequence comes from Pilimelia columellifera subsp. columellifera, assembly GCF_039532605.1. Classification (NCBI taxonomy): domain Bacteria; kingdom Bacillati; phylum Actinomycetota; class Actinomycetes; order Micromonosporales; family Micromonosporaceae; genus Pilimelia; species Pilimelia columellifera. Next base: position 328 of record NZ_BAAARY010000075.1, on the reverse strand, counting down.
TGCTGCAGCTGCTGAACCGGCCCGAACACGTCGATCTGGCGCCGGCGCAGGTGTGGGCCCGTGAGCTCGACGAGGGCCGCTGGTGGTGTTCGGAGTCCACCATGTACCGAATCCTGCGGGCGGCCGGCCAGTCCGGCGAACGCCGTAGCCAGGCCACCCATCCGGCCCGCACCAAGCCCGAACTCGTGGCCGAGGCGGCGAATCAGGTCTGGTCCTGGGACATCACGAAGCTACGCGGGCCGTTCAAGGGCGTCTGGTTTCACCTCTACACAGTGATCGACATCTGGTCCCGCTACGTCGTCGGGCACCTGGTCGCAGCACACGAGGA
>NZ_BAAARY010000074.1:0-993 GCF_039532605.1 Pilimelia columellifera subsp. columellifera | reverse complement strand
TGAGGTGATCTCAACGAGGGTTCGGTAGGTACCGGTATTCGAAGTGGGTGAGGTGGACGGCTGCGCGGACGATGTCGCCGAGGTTTCGGGGGCTGGCCGTGGTGTGTTTGAGGGTGCGCCAGCGGCCGGTGAGGATGGCGAATCCACGTTCGCCGTGGGCGCGTAGCGCTCGTAGGCAGCGGTTGTAGGCGCGGTTGTCGGGGGCGAGTTTTTTACCGTCGGCGGGCTGTTTGTGTGGGACGTGTATGCCCTGACCAGTCCCTTCGTATCCGGCGTCGGCCAGGGTCGGTAGATCCAGCTGGGACGCGGCCCAGTAGAGGGCGCCGGTGACGTCCAACTGCTGGGCGCAGGTCATGTCGTGTAGGTGCCCGGGCATGACCTCGGAGGTCCAGATCGGGAGCCCGTCGGGGCGCATGACGGCTTGGATATTCCCGCCGAAGTGGCGGTGCTTTCCGGAGTACCAGGCGTCGACTTCATGGCCCTTGACGCTGGTGACGGTCTCGGTGAGTCGATCGGTGTCGAACACCTTCCCGTCCAGGATCACATGCGACCAGCCGTCGGCGGCGACTCGTTCCAACGCATCGCGCAGATCAGGCGCCTGCGCAGCCAGGACTTCGATTCCCTCGGTCACGTACCGGTAGGCGGTGGCCCGCGACACCCCGAACCCGGCCCCGAGGATGCTCTTGTCTTCGCCTTTGCGGAACCACACCAAGACCAGCAGTGCCTGGTAGAAGCAGGTCAACTTTCGCGTCCCACGCCGTGTGCCGACCGTGCGGCGGCGGGCGTGTAGGAGCCGCGCCACATGCTGCACGAGTTCCTTGGGCACGTCGAGCATGGCACGATAGGCAATCAACGCGGGGTCCTTCCGAAGACCGGTTTCTGTCGCAAGAACCTGTCTACCGAGGGCCCCGCGCCCTCTCCAACACCGTCCGTTATGGACGAGGTGCCCGTGTCGTCCCCGCCGACGATCACGCCCTTGCTGAGATCACCTCA
>NZ_BAAARY010000073.1:0-1007 GCF_039532605.1 Pilimelia columellifera subsp. columellifera | reverse complement strand
ACTGAGCCTTTCCGGGCAACTGTTTGATCACCGAGGGTGACGTAGGCTGCGACGCGCCGAGTGGTCCGGGGTCCAAGATGGAGACGCGACACCTCGGTATGAAGAAGGTCCGACTAAAGATCAACTTCATTGAGGTGTCGCGTCGTTATGAGTGTCACATACATGGCTGTGCTCGACGTTCGGCGGGAGACGATCGCGCAGGTGGCGCGGCTGTTGTATGCGGAGCGGGAACGTCGTGGAACCAGGGAGGGCGTGCGCCGGCTGGGTCCGTGGAAGCAGGCGGTGCTGGGGGTGCGGTGGATGGTCGACGGAACGCGGGTGGCGCAGTTGGCCCGCGACAACGACATCGGCCTGTCTACCTGCTACGACTACCTCAACGAGGTGCTGCAGGCGTTGGCGGCTCAGGCCCCGGGCCTGAGGTCGGCGCTGCTGGCGGCGAAGCTGGCCGGCTACGACTACGTGATGCTCGACGGCACGTTGATTCATACCGATCGGGTGTCCACCCCTGGCCCCACGACCGGGGTGGACCTGTGGTGGTCGGGCAAGCATCACCACCACGGCGGGAACGTGCAGGTCATCACCGCCCCCGACGGGTGGCCCCTGTGGACCTCCCAGGTACGGCCAGGCCGTGAGCACGACACCACAGCGCTACGAACGCACCCCGGCATGCTCGACACCCTGACCGCCCATGCCCAGCAGGCCAGGGTCCTCGGTGACCTGGGCTACGAAGGGCAAGCCGGCATCGTCACCGTCGCCTACAAGAAAGCCAAGAACGGCGAATTGACCGACGCCCAAAAACAACTCAACAAGGTCCACAACGGGCTGCGGGCCATAGGCGAACGAGGAAACGCCCTGCTCAAGACCACGTTCAAAGCGCTCCGCCGGGTCAGCGTCTGCCCCTGGAAGATCGGTCAGATCGCCGCCGCCGCCCTCGTGCTCCTACACCTGGAAGCCGACCGCACCACGTAACGCACGGTCACCGAACCATTGCCCGGAAAGGCTCACTG
>NZ_BAAARY010000072.1:0-1112 GCF_039532605.1 Pilimelia columellifera subsp. columellifera | reverse complement strand
CTGCCACAACGGTTCGGGGCAGTACTTCTGAACATCATCCACACCAGCTCAACGAACGACCAGGCGCTGCAACAACCCCAAATGACACACGGTCTTACCGCTGCTGGGGCACGGCTGGTCCTGCCGGTCCTCGGGGTGCGCTTAGCCCCGAGCCGGGACACGGTGCGGCGGGTGATCGCGGCGATTGACACTGCTGCGGCGGATCGGCTGGTGTGTCTGTGGCTCGCCGGCCGGCTCCCGGCCCCGGCCGTAGGGGCCGGGCTGGCCATCGATGAAAAGCAGTGCGGCACTCGACCCCTGACCGGTTCGATCCGAACCGCAACGTGAAGCTGTTCGCCGCGATGCGTCACGATACCGCGGTCGCGATCGGGCAGACGCTCACGCCAACCGACACCACCGAGGTCACCCAGATCAGCGCCCTGCTCGACCCGGTCGACATCACCGGTATGACTGTCACCGCTGACGCCGCTCACCCCAGCGTCAAGACCGCCACCTACCTGCTGGACCGCGGCGCCGGGTACGTGTTCACCGTCAAACCAACTTCAAGAGCCTCTACCAGGGGATCTGCGACCGGCTACCGGTCGCGACTGCGTGCCAGCATCCGGCCTCGACTACCCCGGCGCCTCACAAGTGTTCCGGATCCGCCGCGACACCTACAACCTGTCCCGCCAGCGCGTCAGCAAAGACCTCACCGTCGGCGTCACCACGCTCACCAGCCCCGCCGCCGCGGTCGCCGCGCACGTCCAACACCACTGGGGCATCGAAGCAACATCCACCGCGTACGTGACGTGCTCCTACGCGAAGACCACCACCACGCTGTTGGGCGACACTGAAGATGCCGATGTCGCGGGCGGTTTCGGGCACTAACAATCCCGCTGTGGCCTCGTGCCTGCGACGCCTTGATTTGGGGCGGCGCCTTGCCGATGGCTCGGTCGCCCATCGGGCGGCCCGGGATTGGTGGGACCTTGAAGCTCTACCGACAGACTCGGTCCAGCATGGTCGTCAATCCCGGCCCCTCCCTGTCACGCTGGTGTGAGACAGCTCGTCTACCAGGAGATAGTCTTCCTGGACGGCCCTGAGGAGAGCACATCAGCATGGTGTTGAAGCCCCAT
>NZ_BAAARY010000071.1:0-1115 GCF_039532605.1 Pilimelia columellifera subsp. columellifera | reverse complement strand
CAACAAGTACTACAAGCAATCCAACAAAACCCCCAACAACTCACCGCCCACCTCCCAACACTCCACAACACCGAACGCCGACACATACTCGAAACGTGGTCACGGCGGGCGCCGGCGGAGGTGCTGCCGGCCGGGATCCCCGCCACCGGCGCGCGCGTCTACCTGCTGGACTCCGCGCTCCGTCCGGTACCCGCTCGGGCCACCGGCGAGCTCTATCTGGCCGGACGACTGGACCAACTCAACCTCCGTCCTGACCCCGAGCGCCTCGTGGCTGATCCGTTCGCCGCTGACGGTTCACCGATGTACCGGCTCGCCCGACTGGGGCAATGGACGACCGAGGGGCAGCTACGACCGGGTGAATCGGTAGCCGACCGGCTCACCCTCGGCACCGTCCAGATCGATCGGGAGGCTGTAACGAAGGCGGCAACGACGGCCCCGCGTGTCGAACGCGCCGTTGTCGTTGTCCGCTCGTCCCCCTCGGGCACTCCGCGGCTGGTCGCGTATGTGCAGCCCGAGCAAGGGCAGACGGTGGACCGAGTCGCCGTCCAGCAGCATCTGCGCGCCACCCTGCCCCGGCACATGGTCCCTTCGCTTCTGGTGCAGGTCACCGAATTGCCGCTGGCCGCGGACGGCAGCGTGGACGAAGCGGCGCTCCCCACGAACGCCGAGCCCGACCGGGTACCCCGCGACGCCACCGAGGAAGCAGTGGCCGGGCTCTACGCCGAGGTACTCGGCCTGTCCGCGGTAGACCCGGGCGAGGACTTCTTCTACCTGGGCGGCAACTCGCTGCTCGCCACCCGTCTGGCCGCGCGGGTCCGCGACCGGTTTTCCCGTCCGGTAACCGTGCGGGAAATCCTGGAGAACCCGTCGCCAGCGGAGCTGGCCCGCACCCTGCACACCGACCGGGTGGAGCCTACGCAGCCGACACCGGCACCTGCGCCGGCGACCCGCGCCGGACAGAGCGCACCGGTGGTTGAGGATATTCTGCCGTTGTCTGCGTTGCAGGAAGGTCTTCGGTTCCACAGTGTTTTCGATGACGCCAGCCCCGACGTGTATACCGGTCAGTCGATTTTCGACCTGGACGGGGCAGTCGATTACGGGTTGCTGCACTCGGC
>NZ_BAAARY010000070.1:0-1117 GCF_039532605.1 Pilimelia columellifera subsp. columellifera | reverse complement strand
CGCATTCGTTGCTGCTGCATGCGCTGTCATCTGCTACCGCCGCGCCGTCCGCCTCGACCTGTTGACCAGCAACAACCCCAACTGACACACGGTCTAAGCCATCCGCGGGTCATCACCGGCGTCCAGACGGAACTGGCCAATGAAACCCATCGGCGTCCCGAGCGATGCCGACAGCGGCCACTATGGTGTCCGCAACCACACCGGCGGCCCGCCTAACTTCGTTACCGGCATACCGGCCGCTTCGCTAGCCAACTCAAACCGAACAAGACGACGCACGTGAGAACTCCCTGAACCGCAACGGCGTACCCGACCACCACCGGCAGCCACAGGTAGCATTGAAACCAAAGACTAGGAATCGGGCCGACACCCCTTGGAACGCTCGGCCCGCGGGACTGGCTCCAACGCACAGGTCGAAGGGCCGCTGGACGCCGGGGAACTACATGGGGTCGGTTCGTTGGCTCCACCGCGTGCCGCGCTACATTGGTGATCTTCACGTGAACGTCGGCGTGCGACACCCAGCGCCTTTGCGTGGCAGGCCAGACACCACACCAAGCGGCGTGGCACACCACCTTTGAGGGACACCATGGACTCCTACACCATCACCATCACACCCAACGACGACAGCGGGAACAGCACCACCGTGACCGTCGACACCTCCACCGGCCAAGCCCGGATCACCAACGTGCGCTTCCAATCCCCCGACGGCCTCACCGCCGCGCAAATGCCAAGCATGGACATCGGACTACTACTACAAGCCATCACCACCCCCACCACAGCGCTGCGAAGGCCGCAAGCGCCCGCGCACGGCAAAACCCCACCCACCGACACCAAAGACGCTGCGGCAACCGCTGCCACAACCGCCACCGCCGAACCCGCCAACATCAACACCACAACGCCGGCGGCGGCGAAGCTGGTGAAGGGCGCCGACCCCCACCCCACCGCGGCCAAGACAGCCAAGGACCCCGCCGCGCAACACCAGACCCCAACATCGGCAAAGGCACGCCCCAACCAACCAACGCCGAAGAAGACGACCCGCAAGAAGGCAACAACAGCCACCAAAACCAGGGCTGGGGCTGGGGCTGGGCGGGTTTACCGGAAGATGCCCGCCGACCTCGCC
>NZ_BAAARY010000069.1:0-1126 GCF_039532605.1 Pilimelia columellifera subsp. columellifera | reverse complement strand
CGACCTCGGACAGGTCGCCGTCGCGGCGACGACCACCCTTCCAACAGCACAAAGCTAAACAAGATCAAAAAACTGTCTCAGTTGACTTGACAGGTTCCGAAGCTCCGCTACCGTCACAACCATAAGAACGTCCAAGATGGAGTTCCGGACGCGCTATTTCAGTCCCGCCGCCTCCTGGCACACATGATCAACAACGGCGCCGCCAGCCGCGACCTCATCGATCGATGGTCACGATGGCGACGCCGCCACCAACACCGCGCCAAAACCAGCCACTACCAGCGAAGACGCAACCCCACAGAAGCCCTGCTGTCGTACTAGACGGGGGCGAGGGACACGTGGGGTGTGTCGGGAAGGGCCACCGTGATCGGCTGGCCCGGCACGACCTCGCCGCCGCGTTCGACGACCGCCATCACTCCGGCCTTGCGAATGACCGGCGCGGTTGCGCACTGCGGCGAGGCGGTCGACGGGGCCGGCTCGTCGGTCGGCGTCCCGTCCGCGCGGGACAGCACGACCTTGAGCAGCCCGGGCCGAAAGGCGTTGATCTGAGCACAGGGGTTGCGCAGGCCGGTCAAGCGCACGACGGGACCGCCGAGATCGAGCAGAGTCCCGGTCGGCAACCCGAGCAGGTCGAGGTCGGCGGTGAGGACGTTCTCTCCGAGATCGCCCGGCTCTAACTCATAGCCCATGGCCAAGGCGTCGTTGAAGACCTCGGCGTGGATGAGGTGCACTTGGCGCAGGTTGGGCTGGTTCGGGTCGCGACGGACGCGCGATCGATGCTGGATCAGGGTCCCGGCGTGGGCGTCGCCGAGTACACCGAGCCCGGCCACGAGGGTGATCGACTCGGCCGGCACCTTGCTGAACCGGTGGGTCTGGTCACGACTGACGGCAACGACACGGGGCATGGGCATACGGTCATCCTCTCGCGTCGTCCACCTAAAGCATTCGACGAGCTCGTTCGGCCAGTGCGCGTACTACTGAAACGCGAGACAATCCACCCGCTACCTCAAAGTTCCACAGGCATGCGCACTCTTCTGGCTCCCTTCTGTGTCAAGCGGCTAGTACGACAGCCGTACTTTTCGGTTACGTGATCAACTCGGCGGTCTCGCGGCGTCGGTAGTGGGCTTTT
>NZ_BAAARY010000068.1:0-1401 GCF_039532605.1 Pilimelia columellifera subsp. columellifera | reverse complement strand
CTAGCCGTTGTGGTGTTTTAGGGTTGGTGGTGGCGGGTCCGGGGTGTGGCTTGTCCGAAGTGCCGGTGTGGGGTTGTGAGCCGGTCGCGCTGGAGTCAGAGTCGCTGCCCGTGTGCCCTCCCGGACCCGTCCCCTGGGCGGTGGTGTCGGTGCGGGTGAGGTCGTTGAGCATGGCCTTGTAGACGATGTCGGACAGGCGCCGTTTCAGACATCGCATGGCCTCCATCGAGGTCTTCCCGCCGGCTTTCTTGCGGTCGTAGTAGGCGCGTCCTTCGGTCGCGTTGCGTAGCTGGACGACGGCCATGATGTGCAGTACCCGGTTGATCTGCCGGTTCCCTTTACGAGACAATCGGTGGCGCACGTTGTCCCCGGAGGACGCGTCGATCGGCGCTGTGCCGGTCCATGATGCGAAGTGGCTTTTGCTCGGGAACCGGGTCAGGTCACCGACCTCCACGAGGAGGCGGGCCGCGCCAGACGGGCCGATGCCATGCAGGTCCAGCAGGCTCGTGCCGGACGCCTGGACGAGGGTTTTGAGTTCCTTATCCGCGTCTTTGGACCGGGCGTAGATCCGTTCTAGGTCGGTGACGAGCTCAGCGGCGACTCGTTTGCGGGTTTTGCCCACGACGTCGCGGGGCCGCACGCCGGCGAGGATCTGCCGGGCCTGGGCCGCGGACAGGAACTTCTTGGCGCCTCCGGGGATGAGTTCGAGCAGGATGCGGTGCAGCTGGGCGACCTTGCGAGTGTGCTCCTCACCCAGCGACCGGCGTCGGTCGACGAGCAGGTGCAGTACTTCGAGTTGGTCGTCGCTGACCACCGGTCGTAGCCCGGATACGCGGGTGCCGACCAGGGCAACGGAGTGGGCGTCGGTGGCGTCGGTTTTACGGCCTTGGCCGGTGCTGAAGACCCGCGCCCGTGCTGACAGCTTGGCCGGCACGTCGATGATGTTCTGCCCGTCGGCGAGTAGGCGGTGGGCGATGTGACGGCCGATGCCTTCGCAGCCCTCGATCGCCCACACCCGCAGGGGCCACCGCGATACGTAGTCGAGCATCGCGGCATAGCCCGACGATCGTTTCGTCGGCGGTCATGACTTCGATCGTCACCGTGCGTTTATGCGGGTCCATGCCGATCACCACCCGCGGCACGGGCGATGGGCTAGTGGTGCTGCTTGCCATGCGGTCCTCCTTGACCCAGCGACGTGGTGTTCGGTGGGCGTGGAGGGCACCGCTACTTTTAGCTGAGCAGTCCCTTCTTGAGCCTCTCCTGCCCGGCGGTGCCCGGACGGCGCAGTCCAGATGAGAGCCACACGACAAGGTCGTGGGCAGCCGCGAAAGAGAGCGTCCAACCCGGGCACCTAAACCGAGCCTGGCCGGGCGCCGGTCCTGGGTCAATGAAACAAGTAGC
>NZ_BAAARY010000067.1:0-1215 GCF_039532605.1 Pilimelia columellifera subsp. columellifera | reverse complement strand
CTTGGACACCAACGCCTGCTCACCACCGGCCACCCACCGGCGTCGCCACGTGTACGCCGACTTCGGCGACACCTCCAACACCGCCGCCACTTCCAACGCGCTCATCCCATCCGCGAACATCCGCGCCGCCCGCAGCCGTGTTGCGCACCGGGTTTGATGGAGACATCGAAACCTGGAAGGAACACCTCTCGTGCCTGCACCGAAGAAGTACCCCGATGAGCTGCGTGAGCGCGCGGTCCGGATGACGATCGAGGCCCGGCGGGACCCGGTGGCCGCGCCGGGGGCGATCCGCAGGATCGCCGACCAGCTCGGAGTCCATCCGGAGGCGTTGCGGGCCTGGGTGAAGCGGGCCGAGGTCGACGCCGGTGTCCAGCCGGGCAGGTCCAGCAGTGAGGAGCATCGGATCGCGGCGCTGGAGCGGGAGAACCGTGAGCTGCGGCGGGCGAACCAGATCCTGAAGTCTGCGGCGTCTTTCTTCGCGGCGGAGCTGGACCGTCCATCGAGATGAAGGTCGCGTTCGTCGACTCTCAACAGGCCAAACACGGTGTCCAGCCGGTCCTGGCGGCGCTGCAAGACACGCCAGCAGGGATCGCGCCGTCGACCTACTACGCCACCAAGACCCGCCCGCCGTCGGCTCGGAAGGTCCGTGACGCCGACTTGACCGAGCAGATCACGGCCGTGTATCGGGACAACTACGGCGTTTACGGCGCCCGGAAGGTCTGGCATGAGCTGCGCCGTCGCGGTGTGGAGGTGGCCAGGTGCACTGTCGAGCGGCTCATGCGAGCTGCGGGCCTACGCGGGCTGCTACGGGACAAGTCCCCGCGCACCACGCGGCCGGCGGCGGAGACCGACCGGCCGGCTGACCTGGTCAAACGCGCCTTCACCGCCACCGCACCCAACCAGCTGTGGGTCGCCGACCTGACCTACGTGCGCACCACCGCAGGCTGGGTGTACGCGGCGTTCGTCCTCGACGTGCACTCCCGCATGATCGTCGGCTGGCAGGTCGCCACCAGCCTCTACACCGACCTGGCGTTGGACGCGCTGAAGATGGCCATCTGGCGCCGCCAGAACCAGGGCGCTGACCTGGCCCGCCTGGTCCACCACTCAGACCGGGGTGCCCAAGGCGGATTCAACTGGTCGTCGCAACACCTCGATCATGGAGGTGTTGGATGGGACGACCGAGGAAGCAGTTGCCGCAGCCACCGGAGGGGGCGA
>NZ_BAAARY010000066.1:0-1291 GCF_039532605.1 Pilimelia columellifera subsp. columellifera | reverse complement strand
CCACGTTTCGAGTATGTGTCGGCGTTCGGTGTTGTGGAGTGTTGGGAGGTGGGCGGTGAGTTGTTGGGGGTTTTGTTGGATTGCTTGTAGTACTTGTTGGAGGCGGTTGGCGATGGTGGTTGCGTCGGGTTTTTCGAGTACGTCTGGTCGGTAGTTGAGTTGGAGTTTGAGTTGTTTGCCTGGGCCGACTAGTAGTACGAGTGGGTAGTGGGAGGCGCTGCGGCTGTGGACTGCGACGATGGGGGCGGCTGCGGCGAGTTGGGCCCATCCGGCGCCGCTGGAGGGGTAGTTCTGGAATACGCAGAGGGTGTCGAATAGGTCGGTGCCGCCGGGTAGGCCGGCTAGTTGTTGCAGGTGGGATAGTCCGATGTGTTGGTGGGGTATCAGTTTTGTTTGTTCTTGCTGTAGTCGGGTGAGCATTGTTGTTAGTGATTCGGTGGGGCGTACGTGTAGTCGTAGTGGGACGGTGTTGATGAACAGTCCGACGATCGACTCGACGCCTTCGAGTTCTGGTGGGCGTCCGGACACGGTGATGCCGGTGACGATGTCGTCGCGGCCGGTGAGTTGGCTGAGTACCAGTGCCCAGGCGCCTTCGATGACGGTGTTGAGTGTCAGGCCGTGGTCTCGGGCCCAGCGCACCAGCGATGTGGTGTCGGCGGTGGATAGTTCGAATTCGATTTCCTGGGGCAGCACTGGGATGCGGGAGGCGTTGGGTGCCACCAGTGTCGGGCCGTCGAGGTCGGCTAGTGCGTTGGTCCATGCGTGCATGGCTTCATCGTTGTCTCGGCTGGCTAGCCAGGTCAGGAAGTCTCGGTAGCCGCGTGCCGGTGGTAGTGCTGCCGGGTTGGCGCCGGCGGCGTACAGCTGGAACAGGTCTCGGACGACCACGGGTAGTGACCAGCCGTCGAATGCGACGTGGTGGCTGGTGATCACGAACCGGGCTTGTGATCCGGCTAGTCGTAGTAGCAGGAATCGCACCAGTGGTGGGGTGTTCAGGTCGAAGTGGCGCATTCGTTCGGCGTCGATCAGCCGGTCTGCTTCGGTGAGTTGTTCGTCTGTTGGCAGGTTTCGTAGGTCTACTTCGCGCCAGTCCGGTTCGACTTCCCGCAGTACCAGTTGTGCCCATTCGCCGGAGCGGCGTTGCCGGAAACACGACCGTAGAGTCGAGTGTCGTCGTAGTAGCTCGGCCGCTGCCGAGTGCAGCAACCCGTAATCGACTGCCCCGTCCAGGTCGAAAATCGACTGACCGGTATACACGTCGGGGCTGGCGTCATCGAAAACACTGTGGAAC
>NZ_BAAARY010000065.1:0-1406 GCF_039532605.1 Pilimelia columellifera subsp. columellifera | reverse complement strand
ATCGGCATCCACCACCACAGCGACACCCCTACCGCCGACACCCTCACCGACGCCCTCCAACAGGCACTCCAACCCTCGGTCGCCAACCGCGCCCGCGCGCTGGCCCCCCAGCTCCGCCACGACGGCGCCCACATCGCCGCCCAACGCCTCAACACCACGTGACCAGCCGGCCTGCCTTGTGACGTTGCGGATCTGGCACTTTGAGGCTCAGCCAAGGTAGGAGCGGTGATGGCACTGACCTTCGTAGTCGGCACCGGCCGATGCGGATCTACGATGCTGAGCAGGGCTCTCAACGCCCATCCGTCGGTGCTCTGCCTGAGCGAGTTCTTCGCCTCGCTACGAAACCGCGCCTTCCCTGTGGAACCGCTCGACGGCGCACAGTTCTGGCAGCTGCTCAGCGCCCCCGACAAGGCTGTAGACGCGATGGTACGAAACGGCCTGCGCACGCCGGAGCAGGTGTACCCGTACGAGACTGGCAGGTTCGGCGGTAGCCGGGGCGTTCCCGCCATCAGGCACATGACCCTGCCAGCCCTCAGTGACGACCCAGATGCCCTGTATGACGAGCTTGAGGCGGAAATTCCCTCCTGGCCGCACCGGCCGATCGGAGAGCACTACCGCGACTTGTACAGCTGGTTCGCGCAGCGGTTCGGTCGCCGCGTCGTCGTCGAGCGGTCTGGGGCGTCACTGCTGTTCGTGCACCGCCTGCGGAAGATGTTTCCGGAGGCGCGGTTCGTTCATATGTTCCGCGACGGCGCTGACTGCGCGTTGTCCATGAGCCGGCATTTCGGCTTCCGTCTGATGGTGTTGCCCAGGGTAGCTGCCCGGATCGTGGGGGCACCAGCGAACGGTCTACTCAAGAACAGTGCAGCCGCGCTCCCGGCTGAGTTCCAGCGGCTCTTCCGCCTCGACTTCAGTGAGGAGGCGCTCATGGGGGTCGACATCCCGCTCTGGGAGTTTGGCGAATTCTGGTCAACGATGATCCAACAGGGCGTCCAGGAACTTGCCGGACTGGGTGGGGAGGCTCGGCTCGATCTGCGCTATGAGGATCTGCTCGCCGATCCTCGCGCGAAGTTCACCGCGCTGGCGTCGTACATCGGCGTCGACGCCGACGCTCAATGGCTCGACCAGGTCAGCGGCCTGATCGAGCCATCCCGGGTCGGCGCGGCGGGCCAACTGGACCGGTCAGTCCGCGACGAGCTGCGGACCGCGTGTGCCCCGGGCGAACTGGCCTTGAGCTCCCTGTGACGCCGCCGTTCGGTGGTGGAGCGACTTCACCAAACCACGGCTGACTCCCGAACAGGTCGGCCCAGGGGAGTTGCCCCTTGATCGTGGACACCCTGATCATTGGATCGTGTTGATCCATAGGACAGGAGTTCCCGTTGGGGACGTCGAAGTACTCGCCTGAG
>NZ_BAAARY010000064.1:0-1512 GCF_039532605.1 Pilimelia columellifera subsp. columellifera | reverse complement strand
AAAGTTTGTCCACAACATACAGACGATCACGCGGTGGCCGCCCCACGTCCAGCCCCGAACCCGCAGGTCAGACCCTGAAGTACGGCTGTCGTACTAGGCGTTGATGGTGCGTATAGGTGGGGTTCGGTTGCTGCCTGAGCGGTCGTTGTGGCGGAGACGTTGGGGTGGAGCCATGGGGCGTAAGCGGATGCGATTGCTGCACGGCGGGCTGTCGGGGGTTACCGAGGCTGACATTGATGGGTTCGCCGCTGCGGTCGTGGAGAGGGTCGCCCCAGGGGAGTTGTTGATCCTGGAGGCTGTCGCTGCTGACTTCCGTCGTGATCCGTCTGGGGTGCTGGGCGCAGGCCTTCGTCCTCCGGTGCGGCTGGGGGCGGAGTTCGTGTCGGTGGCGGCGGTGGCCGTGTATGTGGCGTCGATGCTGGGCGGGGTGTTGACCAACGCCGCCGGCAACCTTCTGGCAGATGGACTGTCGGAGCCGACGCGCCGACTGGTTCAGGCGATCTTGAGGCGGCGGGGAGTTGCCGTTGAGGCGTCCGATTCCCAGGATGTCTCGGCCGGTCTAGGCCCTCCCGTCGGCGGTGGCGTCGAGGTACGGCTGGAGCGTCGGCTTTCGGTGGGCTCTGATGCCGAGCGTGAGATCACAGAGGTGGTGACTTGCGGTGTGGCGACCACAGGACTGAGTGGACAGCAGACTACGGAGTTGACGGAGGCTGTGCTCGAGGTCCTACGCGGGTGGTCTGACTCGTGACGATCGAGGCCGTCCGTGATCCGCATGCGCCGGGAGCGCCGGCTACGACGCTGCCGGCGTGGCGTCAGTCACCCGCCAGGGGCGGCTATCTGACTTTGATCGCGGCGTTGCTGGTGGCCGGGCTATTCGCCGGCAACACGCTGTTTCTAAATCTCTTCAGCGTGAGGATGGGGCAGACATACAACGGTTGCCTAACGGCCCTCGGATCGCCGCCGACGGTGCTCGAGCAGCTCTCTGCCTGGCAGGTGCGCTGGGAGGCGTGCGTGCGCCCCGTGACGACTTTGCAGCAGATGATGAGCCTGGGCTGCGCCGTGTCGGCGCTGCTACTCGGGGCGGCGTCCAGTGTGGCGCTCGCGAGCTGGCAGGTGCGGCGGGCGCGGCCGGTGCGGGCGCCCGAATCCATCCAGGCGCGAGTGCGAGGGTTGGCGCTTCAGTGGGGCCTGCGTCGGCCGCCCCGGGTGGTGGTCGGCATGTGTAGGGTCCGGGATCCGTACTCCGCAGGTGGGCCAGGCCGGCCGACTATCGTGCTTCCGCCGGGTCTGCTGGGCCGCCCGGATTCCGAGGTGGACGCGGTTATCCGGCACGAGCTAGCCCATGTGGCGGCCGGCGACGCCACCCTGGCCTGGTTCGTTCGCGGCATCTGGATTGCGCTTCTACCGGTCTTGTTACTGAGGTTCTTGGGTCAGGGTCCGGCTTGGTCAGGGTGGCGCTAGTCCGGTGGCGTTGAGGAATCCGTTGATCAGTCCGGGCCGGTACTGCATGGT
>NZ_BAAARY010000063.1:0-1561 GCF_039532605.1 Pilimelia columellifera subsp. columellifera | reverse complement strand
CCTACCGGGGCGCCGCGTCTCCATCTTGGACCCCGAGCCGGTCGGCGTGTCGCCACCTACGTCACCTTCTGTGACCAAAGGATTGCCCGGAAAGGCTCACTGCAACCCCGATGCCCGCCGCAATGCCGGAGCTGATGAAGTCACTGGTCGATGATGCAGCACGCCTTTATAAGAGGCGTGATTCCTCCTCACCGATCTCGGACGGGCTGGTGAGCCACTTCCACCACCGCCCCAACCGTTCCCGTAAAAGCACGGCGCTTAGGCCGATGGCCGCCGCCCCAACGCCGACGCCACCTACACCCGCGAGGTCCCTGCCTTCGTTGATCATCGCCACGCCGAGCAGGATCGACGCCACACCGAAAACGGCAAGGGGTGCAGCGAACAGAATCAGGAGTAACTCACCTGCCCCCATCCAGGCTGCGAGGGTCAACAGGCAGACGCCACCGACGGTGAGCATCAGCCCCACCAGAGCCCTACCCTCGCCAATGGCTGCCGCACCGACACCGGCCAACGCCACGCCGCAGCCGCAGCCCGTCACGCGCGTCAGTACGCGACCTTCACCGATGACTGCCACACCTAAGCCGGTGACCGTAGCGCTCGCAACGGTGGTCGCCACGCCCAGCAACACCTTGCCCTCGTCCACGAACGTGACACCACAGCCGACCGCCGACACCCCACAGCCGATCGCCGCTACGCCCATCAGCACCCGACCATCGCCGATAGCCGCCCTACCAAAGCCGATGACTGCCGCGCCGAACCCGAAGAACGCCACGCCGAAACCGACGAACGCCACCCCACAGCCGACCGCCGCTGCCCCCATCAGCAGCCTGCCCACACCAATGACAGCCACACCGAAGCTGACAAACGCCACCCCGCAGCCGACGACTGCGACACTCATCAACAGGTTCACCGCTGCCGCGGGCTCCGCGGCTGTCGCCAAGACACCGACGGTGGCAATGGCAGCGACGACCGCCGCGTAGGGGGCCCACGCCGCCGGGCCGAAGGCCGACAGCACCGCGGCCAGTCCCGCCACCGCTAGCAAGATTCGGCCGAACCAACGCGCCAACGGTGCTCGGGCGTTGAGCCGGCGCACCCAGAAGCCGGTAGACAACGCGCTGCCCACCGCCAAGACGGCGACAGTCCACCGGTAGCCCGCGTCGTTGCTGACGACGTTGACCGCCATGCCACTCCCCCCGGTAAGGAGCAGACTGGTCAGCCGGGTCGGCCAATCGGGTGTTCGACGCTGCGTCTCATTGCCCACCGTTACCCAACGGCCCTCGCCCGCCGCGGCTACGCACCGCAGCACGCCGCTGCACCTGCCGAAAGAACTTTCAAAAGAGGCCAAACGGACCACCAGCGAGAGGGCAGTTCGTTACCGATTGGCAAATCGTCGCATCTGGCCCAAGGACCTCGTCCTCCTGAAGCCTTGACAGTCAGATTTGGCCCCACCCTATAGCGAATAGCTAGTATCGCGTGTCTGAGGTCTTTTGACGGTTGGCTTTGGTGAGGATGTCGGCGGCGGTTTTGGTCCAGCGGAACGGTTCGCAGCGCTGGTTGTAGC
>NZ_BAAARY010000062.1:0-1663 GCF_039532605.1 Pilimelia columellifera subsp. columellifera | reverse complement strand
CGACCTGCTCCGCCGCCGAATCCTCCTAGCCTGACCGGCACCGAGCCGTCAACGCTGCACGAAAAGTGGGCCAGAACCAGTTTTCAGAGAGCGTTGACAGGCTGATCCGGTGGGTACTGCCGTATGGGAACCTACAGATTCACTGGACGCTCGAACCAGGTCGAGCTAATGGGCCGACCGCCCTTCACCGCGTAGTCAGTGAAGGTGCCCACGGTGGTGAATCCTCGTGAAAGATGCAGCGCCACGGACACCTCGTTGGGTAGCGCGACAGCCGCCACGACACGTTTGGCTTGAGTGTTGACCAGCTCGGCCAGCAGCGTGTCGTAGAGCCGCCCGCCGAGCCCTCGACCGACGGCGTTCGGCGCGAGATAGACGCTGACCTCCACCGTGTGACGGAACGCGGGGTGCGTCCGGTACGGGCTGCTGGTGGCATACCCCACGACTCGGTCACCTTCGGCGGCCACGATGAGCCGATGCGCGCCCGCTGGCGCGTACGTCGCCCACCAGACTCGGCGCTCGTCCAGGCTCACCTCAGCTTCGTCGAAGGTAGCGTGGCCGGTTCGGACATGGTGGTTGTAGATCTCCAGCAGAGCCGCCAGGTCGTCCTCGCGCCCAGCGCGCAGATGAGCGTTCACCCGGGACATTCTGCACGGCCCGTCGTACCCGGCGCGGACGCCCGATTGAACCAGCAGGTCAGGGGCTTGCGGGGGTCCGGCGAGATCGGCTCTCGCCGAAGAAGTTGCCATCCTGGTGAGAAATCTAGCGGTGCCCCAGTCAGAGAGCTAGCTGCCGACATTGTGGATGCGAACCTACAACGGTCTGGGTGGCCAACGCCCTACCGGCCGCCGCGCGCGGCGTCCTTCGCGCGGATGCCAGTAGACCTGGTGGCGCGACGGCTGATGCTCGCCGCCGAGCACGCCAACTGCCGGTAGCCTTCACGTAGCCCGAGGCGGGAACGACGAGCTGCACGGCCTGGACTGGTCCACCCGTTCGGTGCGACCCCCGAGGCATACGGCGGCCCGCACCTCTACTGTCCCGGCTGCTACGTGTGGCTCGGGACGGCGCTGCCGGCAGCACGCCAGAGCTGTCCGAGCTGCTTTTTGCCAGCGTCGCGCAGCGTGAGCAGATCGCCGTTAATCTCTACGGTTTGGGTCGCCTCTAGCCAGAGACCGATACTGAAGTTCTCACAGAACCTCTCTTGGACGCCCTCGAAAGTCACCTTGAACGTTCCGGCGGCGTCGATGCTCCAGGTGCCCTTCTGGCGGTTGCATCCGTCTGCGCCGGTCCAGGTGCCATCGTCCGCGAACTGCAGGTACGGCGGTTCCGGCCAGCCGATGGCTGGGGCGGTGGTGCCGGGTCGAGGAGTCCATCGACCCACCAGCATGGCTCTATCGGCAGTTGTCGCCGCCGTAGCCGTGACTGAGGGAGCGAGCGTCCCGGTCGGCGACCTGTCGAAGGGTTCCGACCCCGTGCATCCCGCGACAGCGGCAGGAACCAGAAGCGCACTGCTGACCAGCGCCCCACCAACACGAGCACTTGAAACGGCGGCTGCAAACGTCGCGCCATCAGCGGCTACTTGTTTCATTGACCCAGGACCGGCGCCCGGCCAGGCTCGGTTTAGGTGCCCGGGTTGGACGCTCTCTTTCGCGGCTGCCCACGACCT
>NZ_BAAARY010000061.1:0-1740 GCF_039532605.1 Pilimelia columellifera subsp. columellifera | reverse complement strand
TGCGTACCTCATGCCCCTGAGCCTTGAGCTGCATCGCCAACGCCAACAGAGGCTGGACGTCACCTCGCGACCCTACGGTCGTCAACAGAACCCGCACGCCGCGTCTCCCCGTCGGATAAGTGGATGGATCCGGCCAGCGCGGCCCAGCCGACGGTGAATCGGCGGGCCGCTGGCTCAGGCTTGCGGCTTGTGCGCCGAGACGATGATCATTCCTTGGACCTGCTTCTTGGCCAGTAGCTGCTGCCAGCCCTGCACCACCTGCTCGTCGCTCAGGGCCGGCTTGTCCGCCGTGCCGTTGAAGACGGGACCGAAGACACCCAGGATCCGCTCCACCTCCGGCGGGACCGGGTTACTCCGCGCGTACTCGCGCAACGCCAGGTAGGTCCACATGCCGCTGTACTTCACGTTGTCCGTGATGTCAGTTACCTCGTCCAGCACCAGCCCGGCCTGCTCGGCGAACGATTCGTAAGCATCGGCGGGCACTGGCGCAGCGGTCCGCCAGGAGTCGTACACCTTGACGATGGTGTCGTCGGCCTTCTCGCCAGCTTGCTCGTGGGTGATGAAGTCGGTCAGGACGATGCGACCACCTGGCCGGACCACTCGGGCGATCTCGCGCAGCGCGCGCACCCGGTCGGTGACGTGGACAATCGATTCCAAGGCCATCGCATGGTCGAATGACTCGTCGGCGAACGGTAGGTCGAGCATGTTCGCCGGCTCGAACCGAACCCGGTCCGTAAGATCCGCGGCGCGGGCCTTCTCATTGGCCAGCCGCACGTCGTTCTCGCTCACCGAAATTCCGACGAGCTCGGCACCGCTTGCTTGGGCGAGCCGGACGCCGGGCCCGCCAGGTCCGCAGCCGACGTCCAGCACCCGGTCGCCCGATCGGGCCGCGAGCCGCTCGATCATCATGTCGGTGAGGCGAATACCGGCGGTTTCAAAATCGGTGTCGTCGTCCGGGCCGGTCCAGTAGCCGTAGTGCATGCTACCGCCCTGAGCATAGGCGACTATCGTGTTTACCTCGTCGTAGAACGCACCAACGGACTCGGGCGTCGGGTTCTGATAGTCAACGCTCATTGATATTCGCGGCCCTCTGCTCGTCGGATTTTTGGGTACTCGCCAGGTGTTCGGCGAAGCGTACGGAATCGACTGACAAACTCGCCTCGTCTGGCCCAGTAGGCATCGCGGCAATGCGAGCCTGTAGACAGATCCACGCTCGACTCACAGCCCGGCGACGATGCCACCGGCACGGCTGCGCAAGCGGCCCGAGAAAAGTAGCACCGGACCAGGTAGGTGGCATCCAATTTCAGTGCTGCCCGAAAGACAAGACATGGGGATTGGCGCACTCTGAGGCGCCGACCTCAATGTTTGCATTGGACGAGAAACAGGCGCCTCTCCCTGCCCTTGACCCAACAAATTGCTGTCGTTACCGTGACGGCTGCCGCTGGTCGAGCCCGCTGTTGCGCTGACTTGTGTCCGCCGTCGCTAACGTGTCGAGGAGCGGTGTCGAGGAGCGGCTATCCCAGATTCGGCGCATGGGAGGCCGGGGCTCGGCGAGCGCGCCAGCTTTTTGCTGCGGCCACGACCCTCTATTGATGCCGCCACCAGAAATCGGCGGCCACAAGGTATCAGGATGGGAAGTCCGCGTGCGGGTTCTGTTGACGACCGTAGGGTCGCGAGGTGACGTCCAGCCTCTGTTGGCGTTGGCGATGCAGCTCAAGGCTCAGGGGCATGAGGTACGCA
>NZ_BAAARY010000060.1:0-1837 GCF_039532605.1 Pilimelia columellifera subsp. columellifera | reverse complement strand
CCGCCGAGGTTGAAGAAGTTGTCGTCGATGGTGATGTGGTTGAGGCCGAGTACTTCGGCGAAGAGTGTGCAGAGGATTTCTTCGCGGGGGTTTCGTGGTGGTCGGCCTTGGGTGTGTGTTGTGTAGTCGGGTGCTGGTAGTGCGCGTCGGTCGATTTTGGTGTTGGTGGATCGGGGGAGTTCGTTGAGGATGACGGTTGCTGTGGGGACCATGTAGTTGGGTAGTTGGGTGGTGAGGTGGGTGCGTAGGGCGGTGGTGTCGATGGTGTGGCCGGTGGTGGCGACGACGTAGGCGACTAGTCGGCGGTCGTTGGGTCGGTCTTCGCGGACGATGACGGCTGCTTGGTCGACGGTGGGGAATGAGTGGATTGCGGTTTCGATTTCGGCTAGTTCGATGCGGAAGCCGCGGATTTTGATTTGGTCGTCGGTGCGGCCGATGAATTCCAGGACGCCGTTTCGGGTCCATCGTGCTCGGTCGCCGGTGCGGTACATGCGGGTGCCGGGGGGTGCGTAGGGGCAGGCGATGAACCGTTCGGCGGTGAGTGCGGGTTGGTGTATGTAGCCGCGGGCGAGGCCGTCGCCGGTGAGGTATAGCTCGCCTACTGCGCCGGTGGGTAGTGGTTGGAGTGCTTCGTCCAGGACGTAGACCTGTGAGTTGGCGATGGGTGTGCCGATGTGGGGTTGTTCGCCGACCCTGGCCGGTGTTGACATGGTCACGGCCACTGTTGATTCGGTGGGTCCGTAGCCGTTGATGAGGCGGATGCCGGCGCTGGCCCAGCGGGAGGCGAGGTCTGCGGAGATGGCTTCGCCGCCGGTTCCTACCGATCGAAGGGTTGATACCGCTTCGGTGGGCACGGTGGTCAGTAGTGCGGCTGGGATCATGGCGTGGGTGATGGTGAGGTCGTTGAGTACGGCGGCTAGTTCGTCGCCGCCGGCTTCGTGTGCGGCTTGGGCGATGACCAGGGTGGCTCCAGAGCCGAGTGTTTGGCCTACTTCGGCCATGCTGACGTCGAAGCTGGGTGAGACGAGTTGGAGTAGCCGGTCACCGGTGCTGATCTGCATCCGCTCGACGTGTTCGGTGATCATGCTGGCGAGTCCGCGGTGGGTGACGGCGACGCCCTTGGGTTGTCCGGTGGATCCGGAGGTGTAGATGACGTAGGCGGTGTGGTCGAGTAGGAGCTGGCCGCCTCGTTCGTTGGTGGCTAGGTCATCTGTGGGTGTGGACGACAGGGCTGCTTTCACGGTGGGATCGTCCAGTAGCAGCAGTCGTTCGTCGGTGACGTCGGTCATTGCTGGGGCGTTGGCCGAGACTGTTAACACCACTGATGGGGCTGCGTCCTGCAGTACGAACTGGATGCGTTGGGTGGGCAGTGCCGCATCGATCGGGCAGTACGCCGCTCCTGTTTTGACCACGGCCAGCATCGCCACCAGCCAGGACACCGATCGTGGTAGCGCGACGCCGACGACGCTACCGGGCCGGACGCCGTAGTTGAGTAGGTACCGGGCCAGCTGGTTGGCCCGTTCGTTCAGTTCCTGGTACGTCACCGTGTCGCTGGCGCATTCCACCGCTACGGCTTGTGGCGTGCGCAGTGCTTGTGCCTGGAACAGTTCCGCGAGGGTTGCCTGCTGCACCGGTCGTTGGGTGCGGTTGACGTCCTCGAGCAGCCACGTGCGTTCCGCCGCTTCCAGTACCTCTACCTGATCCACCCGTAGGTCTGGATCAGCCACTACCGCGGCCAGTAACCGCACGTACCGGGACGCCAACGTCTGCGCCGACTCCCGATCGAACAGATCCGCACTGAACTCCAACACACACCGCAACGCCGCCGACCCATCGG
>NZ_BAAARY010000059.1:0-2285 GCF_039532605.1 Pilimelia columellifera subsp. columellifera | reverse complement strand
GACAAGGTCGTGGGCAGCCGCGAAAGAGAGCGTCCAACCCGGGCACCTAAACCGAGCCTGGCCGGGCGCCGGTCCTGGGTCAATGAAACAAGTAGCCGCAGACCGTGCGCTAGGGCCCCGCATCGATCAAGACGTCGTCCGGCCGCGCCGATGACAGCATACTTGATCATGCCTGTGAAAGTGGGCGCGGACTTGCCCGTCCCATCACAGCTCGGCCGGAGGAAGTGTTGCCCGGGCGCGTTCCTCCGCAGCCGGATAGTGGGAAGCGGCTTGTTCGGTGGCCGTCAGGCGGTCGCCTGATTGTGTGATCGTGGTCCGAGACGCTTGCCGAACCAGATGTCCATGTAAGGGCCGGTGCAGTAGGCCGGGATCTCGAGGTAGCCGCCCCGGCTGTACAGCGATCGTGCCTCGATCAGATCGAGGCGGGTGTTGAGAACCATCTCCGTCGCACCCGTTTCCCGCGCCTGGTCCTCCAATACCGCCAGTAGAACCCGGGCTCCTCCTCTGCCACGGAAGCTCGGCCGTACGTAGAGGCGAGTGAGTTCCGCACGGTCGTCGTCCAGCATCACGAATCCGCCGCACGCTGCTGGCTGACCCGCGAAACGCCCGACGACGAACTGGCCCGTGGGCGGGGCGAGCAGCGCAACCCCGTCGTCGGCCAGTCCCTGGTCAACTTCCTCGGTAGTCGCGCGCCGCCGCCAGTAGCGGCTGGCGACCTCGGCGTAGTACTCACGACGAAGACGGTAGCCATCGGACGAATCTGAGGCCTCGGCGGCTATTGCCCAACAGGTCATAGCGCTGTCTACCGGGCTGGGCCCTTGCGTCGCTACCGAGATCGCAGCACGCTCATCCGCACTTGGTGTCGTCTAGCGGTGGCTGTTGGTCGTGGTGGCAGTCGGTTAGGTTGGCCGCGTGGATGTTCAGGTGTGGGAAGGCCGGCTGGTCCAAACCCCGGTGGTGGGTCCCGAGGGTGTCGAACGCCGTGCGTTCGGTGAGTTTGTCGGTCCTGGGGGCGAGTTGGCTTCCTACGCGTTTGGTTGGACGACCGGGTCGGACCCGCACGTCGCCCGGCTTTCGGTCGGTATCGGTGTCGGCAATTCCGGCGGTGGCACGTTTCACGCTGTGGTGTTCGACCATGAGGACGCCTACGCGTTCTCGCTCACCGATGAGCCGTTCGAGCAGGTGCCGCAGGGCGGCCCGGATCTGACTGTGGACCAGGCTCGGGGCCATGATGATCTGCCGTTCGTGTGGTGGGTGGCGGAGCAGGTCATGGACCGCGATCGACGCGCGTGGTGGATGCGGCACTGGCTGCTAGGCGCCAGCTGCATCCAAACCACCGAGGTCGCCGAGCGACACGAGCCAGTCCTGCTGGTAGGCAACGACGATGATGACGCTCTCTGGCAACTGATCGGCGCCACGGACGCAGGCGACACCGGCAAGATCAGACACCTTCACCACGCCGTGGACGAAGACCCGACGCTGATCGATGTCCTCGACCTGGCGCCCGGCCATATTGCGAGCCGGACCCACGTCGGGGGGCCGTGGACGCGCCAGCTCGGTTACCCAAGCTAGTCCGGTTCGCCGACCGCCGGAAAGCCTGGCGAGGCAACGCGCTGCTGGGCCCGGACCCAGGGCGCTACTGCCGGCGGGCGGCGGCCCTCGACCGAGGGTGTGTTCAGCTGGCGTGGGTGGCTTGCGCCATAGCGAGATGCGGCTTTCCTGTCCCCTCGGTCGGAGGTTAAGGGGGGCGCCGGCCCAGTCCGCGGTGCGCTGTTCCAGGGTGAGGCCGGCCAGTTGGGCCATGAGGTCATATCCGGCGGGTCAGATGAAGCGGAGGTTGCTGTGGCCGTAGTGGATGGCGCTGTCGTTCGAGGCGTCGGTAGTGGTGTGAGGCGCTTTGCTGGCTGGCCATGTCCAAGGAAGCCACCGTCGGAAAGCCGCCGCAGGCAAGATCTGGTTGGCTGTGGCGGACCGAAGCAGGTGGGTAGGACCCATCGGCATTGTCAGTAGGCGGGGGTGTTGTGGGTTCGGGCTGCGGTGGTGGGCGGGGTGTTGGCCTGGTTGGTTGGGTTGGGGTTGGTCAGCGCCCGATGGCCGGGTTCTGCTTTTTGAGGCGGTTGGTCCAGCCTTGTGCGGTGTGGCGGGGCACGTTGTAGTGGTCGGCGATTCCTGCGGCGGTGCTGACTTGCTGGTACACGGCGGCGAGGTCGGCGGGCATCTTCCGGTAAACCCGCCCAGCCCCAGCCCCAGCCCTGGTTTTGGTGGCTGTTGTTGCCTTCTTGCGG
>NZ_BAAARY010000058.1:0-2417 GCF_039532605.1 Pilimelia columellifera subsp. columellifera | reverse complement strand
CTGCCACAACGGTTCGGGGCAGTACTTCTGAACATCATCCACACCAGCTCAACGAACGACCAGGCGCTGCAACAACCCCAAATGACACACGGTCTTAGCCGGGCCACCCCGGCCGACTCCGCCGACCTGGCCCGCGCCACCACCACCGTCACCCGGACCCGACCCGCACCCAACAGCTCCCGGACCAGCTGATGAGCCAAGGTCGTGTCGCCGCAGACCACATGATGGGTGGTCGCTGACGTGGGCCGGTGAAGCCCATGACCGAGACGGCTCGCCACCGTCCGCAGCGCCGCCGCGTCAAGCCACGGCCGACGCTCCCGCCCCGCCTCAGCATCGGCCAGCGGCGCGTCCCGTCGCGGCGGCGCGCCGGCGCCCGACTCAGCCGAAGGGACATCACCGGGCGTGTCGATAGCCATACGGGAATGGTATTAGCGGCGCGCCGCGAAACGCCCCTCCACTGTGGTTCGTTATGTCCAACAACGACGCAACGCGCGCCCAACCATCCCGAATTGGAGGGACCATGGCCAACAAGCCCACGCCCACCGACAACACCGCCGTCGTCCGCGATGTCGCCCTCGACCGGCTCATCAGCCCCATCGACAGCCTGCGTCGACCGATCGCCATGCCCGGCGGGGCAGCCCAGCCCGCGTACGCCGGCCGGCGGCGAGCCCTCGCGGCGCTGGCCGCGAACATAGACGACATCTCCCGACCCAAGCCAGACGCCCTGCTCCGACCGTTCCCTCTCCCCGAGTCCAGCCCGGTCCGGGGACGGGCAACCGTGCCCCGGATGCGCAAGGCGGAGCCCTTCACCGTCGACCACCTCGGCATCTGGGCCACCCGGGACCGGCAGCCGGTGATGTCTCCGATCATCTGGGAGGAGCTTTCGGCCGCCCATCCGGACCTCGTCGAGGCGCTCGCGCAGTTCGACGGCGACGATCGCGGCGACGGCGCCGCCACCGTCGCCGCCTGACCCCACGTCCGGGCTGGGGCCACCGACCACCCGTGCCGGGCGCTCGCGCAGCGGGATCAGAAAATCGCACTGAGGACGGTCACCAGCCCGATCCCCATCAGCCCCAGCACGACAGCCAGCACGACGAGGATCGGCAACACGTGCCACCACCGGTCCGGATCGGGCGGATGCTCGGGCGGCGGCGTCCCAGCAGCCGGCAGGCCCTGATGTTCGGCATACGTCCACAGGTCAGCCAACCGCTGCCGAGCCAGCGGGCCGACGCCCTCAGGGTTGCGGTAGGGCGCCAGGCGCAGCGCCTGGACCCGCTTGGCCGCGGACGGATACGCGCGCTCGAACGCGGCGACCTCATCCAGGCTGACCTGCTCGGTGAGAAACCCCCACCTGCCTGCCTCAACGACGTTTCCGATTCCCCGATTCACTTCAGCCCGCAACGCTCGTGCCTCACGATCGGTCGGGTCGAGGGCCGTCAGCGTCGCAAGGCGCTGCAACGCCGGATACGTCCGACCGCGACTGAGATCGTCAGCAATCCGAGTCAGCACCCTGTCTCTCGCCACGCCAGGCATTCTTCACCGCCGAGGCGCCGTGCGCTTGATCTTGTCGCCCAAAGCGGCCAGCGCCTGGCCGCACAGAGATCCATAGCGGCCCATAATCACGGGTGATGGATGGCAGCGTTGCGGAGGTATGCGGTCACGGCGAGAACGCGTCGATTGATGTCCGGGGCCGCGGCAAGCTTGAGTTTGCCGAAAAGCGCAGAAATGTGCTTCTCGATTCCGCCCTCGGAAAGGTGTAGACGGGCGGCGATGGCGTTGTTGGAGAGGCCTTCGGCCATGGCGGTGAGGACCTGGCGTTCCCGGTCGGTCAGGTTCGCCAACAGGTCCGCGTGTCGGGAGCGGCCGAGAAGTTGCTAGATAACGTAGGGGTCGAGGACGGTTCCGCCGTTACCCACCCGGTGGACGGCGTCGAGGAACTCACGTACGTCGGCCACTCGATCCTTAAGGAGGTAGCCGACGCCGCCGGCGCCGTCGAGTAGTTCTGCGGTGTAGCGCTCCACGACGTGCTGGGAGAGCAGTAGCACGCCGGTTTCTGGCGTCGTGTGGTGGATGTGCTGGGCGGCGCGAAGCCCTTCGTCGGTGAATGTCGGTGGTAGGCGGATATCCAGAATCACGAGCTGCGGCGCTTGCTTGGCGACAAGGGACGGCACAGTGTGGGCGTCGGCAACCGCTGTCACCTCGTGGCCGTGGTCGTCGAGGAGCCGGGTGAGGCCGTCTCGCAGCAGGGCGGAGTCTTCGACTATGACAACTCGCACGGGATCTCCACGGCGATCGTTGTCGGCCCGCCGTCGGGGCTGGCTAAGACCGTGTGTCAGTTGGGGTTGTTGCTGGTCAACAGGTCGAGGCGGACGGCGCGGCGGTAGCAGATGACAGCGCATGCAGCAGCAACGAATGCG
>NZ_BAAARY010000057.1:0-2977 GCF_039532605.1 Pilimelia columellifera subsp. columellifera | reverse complement strand
GCCCAAGGCGGATTCAACTGGTCGTCGCAACACCTCGATCATGGAGGTGTTGGATGGGACGACCGAGGAAGCAGTTGCCGCAGCCACCGGAGGGGGCGAGACGGCAGTGGGCCGCTGATAGGGCAATGCGGGCGCCGATGCGCTCGCCTGGCCGGCCCGAGCCATCGCGCGTTGTGCAGCGGGAGTTCTGGCGTCTGATCGCGACGGGGATCACCACGGTTCAGGCCGCCGAGGGCGTCGGCGTGTCGGCGCCGGTCGGGATCCGCTGGTTTCGACACGCTGGCGGGATGAGACCGCTGAGCTTGGACGAGCCCACGGGCCGGTACTTGTCGTTCGCCGAGCGTGAGGAGATCGCGCTGCTCAAGGTCCAGGACAAGGGCGTGCGCGAGATCGCCCGCACGATCGGCCGCGACCCCGCAACGGTGTCACGCGAGCTGCGGCGCAACGCCGCGACCAGGGGCGGCAAGCCGGTCTACCGCGCCGTGGTGGCGCAGTGGAAGGCACAGCAGGCAGCGAAGCGGCCGAAGACGGCGAAGCTGGCCAGCAACGAACGGCTGCGGGAGTACACCCAGCAGCGGCTCGCCGGCAACGTCCGCCGCCCTGACGGCACGATCGTCCGGGGCCCTACGACGCCGCCGTGGAAGGGGCTGAACAAGCCTCACCGTCAAGACCGGCGGTGGTCGACGGCATGGAGCCCACAGCAGATCGCGCATCGGCTGAAGGTCGACTTCCCCGATGATGAGTCCATGCGTATCAGCCACGAGGCGATCTACCAGTCGCTGTTCATCGAAGGGCGCGGTGCGCTCAAGCGCGACCTGGTCACATGTCTGCGCACGGGCCGGGCGTTGCGGGAGCCCAGGGCGCGGTCACGCAACAAAGCCCAAGGGCACGTCACCGCCGACGTCGTCCTCAGTGAGCGTCCGGCCGACGCCGAGGACCGAGCCGTCCCTGGCCATTGGGAATCTCAATGCTTTTGTCAAGCGGCCGAGGGGGTGCTGGCGGGGGCTGGTTCTTGGTAGAGGGTGCGGTCGCGCAGCATCGCCCACAGGGTGGTGATGCGGCGTCTGGCGAGGGCGATGAGGGCTTGTTTGTGGGTTTTGCCTTCGGCTCGTTTGCGGTCGTAGAACGTTCGGCTGGCGGGGCTGGGTTTGAGGCTGGACAGCGCTGCCAGGTAGCAGGTGCGCAGCAGGCGCCGGTTGAAGCGGCGGGGTCGGTGGTGGTTGCCGCTGATGCGGCCGGAATCTCGCGGCGCCGGGGCGAGTCCGGCGACCGAGGCGAGTCGGTCCACGGTCTCGAACGCGCTGAGGTCACCACCGGTGTTAGCCAGGAACGTGGCGGCCAGCACGGTGCCGAATCCGGGCATGCTGACAAGGATGTCCGCGTCGGGGTGCTGGGTGAACCGTTCGGTGATCTGCGCGTCGATTTTGGCGACCTCGACGTCGATCGCCATGATCTGCTCGGCGAGCTGCGCGACGAGCTGCGCACCGGTGGCCTGGGTGAGCAGCACAGTGCGTTGGGCGCCCGCCGCTTCGACGGCCTTGGCCGCGACGGCTTTGGGATTTCGCGCGCCGCGGCTGGTGAGCCAGGCCGCCAGCCCGGAGGCGCCGAGCCGCCGGATCGCCTCCGGGGTCTGGTAGCCCGACACCAGGATCAGCGGGGCCTTCTTGGAGTAGTCGAACGCTGCCTCCAGGCCGGGGAAGTACTCCAGCATCGTGGCCCGCAGCCGGTTGATCGCACGCACCCTGTCGAAGACCAGGTCGGTGCGTCGGGCGGTGAGCAGCCGCAGGTCGGTGCTGATCTGGTCGGCGGCGCGCACCGGCTGCAGATCGGTACGCATCCTGGCCTGGTCAGCGATGATCCGTGCGTCTTTCGCGTCGGTCTTGCCAGCGCCGCGGTAGGTCGCCGCCGCGTGGTGAACGATGCGGCCCGAAATATAGAACAGATACTGGCCACGATCGGCAAGCAACGCGATCAGCAGCGCAGCACCACCGGCGTTGAGGTCGGTGGCCCACACCACCTCCCCCGCGCCGGCAAGTCCCAGGACCACCTCGATCAACTCATTGAGCGCGGCCTCGTCGTTGTCCACCCGCCTCGACAGCAACACACGCCCCGCTCCGTCGATGACGACGCAATGGTGCGCCCGCTTCCCCGCGTCGATCCCCGCCCACACCGCTGTCATCGTCCACCTCGCACGTCGCGACCGAAAGGGGTTCTCCTTGAACGGCAGCCGCGCCGGCACGTCCTTACCCAACGATCCGTTCGCGCGAGTCTCAATGAGCGGTCGAGCCACCAGCGGGACAACGGGCGGCCATTCCCAGTGAGCCGTCACCGACACGACCGCGTCAGCACGGCAAGGAGATCTCAGCCATACCCGCTGCCCCAAGGAGAGCGCCCAGGACTCTACGACAGTCCTAAATCACCCCTCCAGAAACGTAAGGAAGGTGACCTGATCATCGGGACGGGCAGGTCAGCGATCGGAACACTCGTCGAGCGCAGTAGCCGCTCCACGCTCCTGGTGCATCTGCCACGCATGAAGGGTTGGGGCGAGAAGCCATACGTGAAGAACGGGCCATCGCTCGGCGGCTACGGGGCCGTCTCGATGAACGCCGCCCTGACGGCGTCGATCACCAAGCTGCCCGAACAACTACGCAAGACCGTGACCTGGGATCGCGGGAAGGAACTCTCGGGCCACGCGCAGTTCGCTTTAGACACGGGAACGAAAGTGTTCTTCGCCGACCCGCACTCCCCCTGGCAACGACCGACGAACGAGAACACCAACGGCCTACTGCGACAGTACTTCCCCAAAGGCACTGACCTATCGCGCTGGTCCGCCGAAGACCTCGAAGCCGTCGCTCACGCACTCAACAATCGGCCTCGCAAGGTCCTCAACTGGAAGACACCCGCCGAGGTCTTCGAAGAGCAACTACGCTCACTCAAACCACCCGGTGTTGCATCGACCAGTTGAACCCGCCCAATA
>NZ_BAAARY010000056.1:0-3355 GCF_039532605.1 Pilimelia columellifera subsp. columellifera | reverse complement strand
ATGGGGCTTCAACACCATGCTGATGTGCTCTCCTCAGGGCCGTCCAGGAAGACTATCTCCTGGTAGACGAGCTGTCTCACACCAGCGTGACAGGGAGGGCTTGCTGGCTGGTCGGACGATCTTGACGGATTGATGGTGCGTCTGGGACACCGGTTCGTGCGGGTGGAGCCACGCCGGCGCGCCCGCGCCTACGTGCGTGGCTTGCTGTCGCCGCTGGCGGACAAGAACGGCTGGACGCTTGCCGAGGCCGCCGGCGATGTGAGCCCGGATGGCATGCAGACGCTGTTGAACAAAGCCGGCTGGGACACCGACGGTGTGCGTGATGACGTGCGCGCCTACGTGGCTGACAATCTCGGCCACCCAGGTGCGGTGTTGGTCGTCGACGAGACCGGGTTCCTGAAGAAGGGCGACAAGTCTGCTGGCGTGCAGCGGCAGTACTCAGGCACGGCGGGCAGGATCGAGAACTGTCAGCTCGGGGTGTTCCTGGCCTACGCCAGCATCCACGGCCGAACCCTGATCGACCGGGAGCTCTACCTGCCGGCCAGGTGGTGCACCGATGACCAGCGGCGAGCTGAGGCGGGCATCGACCCTGCGGTGACGTTTGCGACGAAGCCGCAGCTGGCCCTGCGAATGATCTTCCGGGCGTTGGATGCCGGTATGCCCGCCGGTTGGGTCACCGCCGACGAGGCATACGGATCGGATTCCAAGTTCCGCACCGCCCTGCAGGAACGCCAAGTCAGCTACGTCGTCGCGGTCGCCTGCCGGCAGAAGATCCCTACCGACAGCGGCAGCAGCCGCGCCGATGTCCTGGCCAAGCAGGCGCCGCAGTTGGCGTGGAAACGCCGCAGCTGCGGCCCCGGATCCAAAGGTGAACGTCTCTACGACTGGGCCACCGCGACCCTGCCCGACACCGGAACCGCCGAGCACGGGCACACCCGGTGGCTGCTGGTGCGCCGCTCCATCACCAACCCCACCGACCTGGCCTACTACCTGTGCTACGGCCCCACCGATACGACCGACGAGCAGCTCATCACCGTCGCCGGTAGCCGCTGGGCCATCGAGGAATGCTTCCAGACCGCCAAGGGACAGATCGGGCTCGACCACTACCAGGTCCGCCGCTACAACGCTTGGCACCGGCACATCACCCTGGCCATCGCCGCCCACGCCTTCCTCGCCGTCACCGCCGCTGCGGTGGGAAAAGACGACCCGCCCCAGAAGCTGACGGGCTCATCCCCATCACCCTGCCCGAGGCCCGCCGTCTCCTGGCACACATGATCAACGCCACCGCCAGCCGCGACCTCATCGATCAATGGTCACGATGGCGACACCGCCACCAACACCGCGCCAAAACCAGCCACTACCAGCGAAGACGCAACCCCACAGAAGTACGGCTGTCGTATTAGGGAAGTCTCGGTTGCGAAGCCAGCAGGTCGACCGAGGAGGCGAGCGAACCGCACACGCGTTTCTGGCTCGAGCTGCTCATCATCGGGGAGGGCTGCGGGATGCTCGTGGCTACCGTCGCCGAACTCCGCCCACCGTAAGATCATTGCGATCCGGGCGTTGAAGTACCCGTAGGGGTCGGACGACAGGAACGTGTCATCAAGCTCCCGACGTTGCTCGGACGTCAGCTGCGGTCCAGAGGGTAACGGGTACATCTACCAAGCGTAGACGGTGTAACCGGTCGGCTACACGCCGCACCGGTCGAGGGTCGAGGGTCGAGGGTGTCGTGCGCTGTCGATGCGGGGCACGATGACGCATCGGGTGCGCTCACATGCCGCGAGTGGAGCTGTGGCATGGACTAGCTCCTGCGAGGGAACGTGGATCATGACTACTTCACTGGCCCCAGCATCCTCGTCCGCCTCCATCGACTCTGCCGTGCTGCGTGCCGCGATTGCCGCCTACCTTGGTCGCTACCGCGGGACCTCCCGGGCTCATACCGAGTCGGATCTCGGAATGTTCCTCTCCTGGTGCGCCAACCATGACCTTGCGCCGCTGTCCGTGTCCCGCGCGGACGTAGAGCGCTACGTGCGGTGGCTGCAGGAGGTCCGCTGCCACCAGCCCTCGACGGTCTCCCGCCGGCTGTCGGTCGTCGTGGGGTTCTACCGCGTCTGTGTCATCGACGCCATCATCGACCACTCACCAGCCGACTACGTACGTCGTCCACCGGTCCCACCGGAGTCACCGACCCTCGGGCTGAGCCACCTACAGTTCGAGGCCATGATCACCACGGCCCGGCAGTCGGCCAACCCCAACGACTTCGCCCTCGTGGCCATGCTCGGGCTGCTTGGGCTGCGGATCTTCGAAGCCTGCGGCGCCAATATCAGTGACCTCGGTGAAGAGCACGGCCATCGCGTCCTGCGCGTCCACGGCAAAGGCGACAAGATCGTCCTCGTGCCGCTCCCACCCGCGGTAGCCCGCGCTCTCGACCGCGCCATCGGTTCCCGCGAGACAGGCCCGGTCCTACGGAACACCCACGGACGGCGGCTGGATCGACACGCGGCCACCCGCCGGCTCAACCACCTGGCCGACGAGGCCGGTATCCGGATGCCGAGGATGCACCCGCACATGCTGCGCCACACCTTCGTCACCACCATGCTCGACGCCGGCGTCAGCCTCCGCGACGTCCAGATCGCCGCGCGCCACGCCGACCCCCGCACCACCATGCGCTACGACCGCGCCGCAAGAACCTCGACCGTCACCCCAACTACATCCTCGCCGCCTACATGGCCTCCGGCACGTAGTCATGCAACGCCACTGCCGACGAGAGTGCGCCGCCACCAGGATCGAGCTGCCTGACTATCTCCGATCACATCCAATTTGGCGCTGGTAGGTGTCAGTCTTGGCCAATGATCGCAGACGCAATCAGCGAGAAACAGCGACGTGCTGCACGTCATGCGGCTAGGCTCGGGCGGTACCAGCTTCTACTCGGGGCCGGCGCTAGTGTGGGAGCCCAAAACGCGTTGGGAAACTTGCCGCTGGCGACCGACTTGGTCGGAATTCTAGCGAACCGCTATCCGGCTGCTCCTATTGATACTGGTGATTCCTTGCCTCGCGCCTATCAACGTGCGGTCATAGCTAGTGCGCCAGACAATGTGTGGCACACCCTCCGCGAAGTCTTCGGAAATGCGACGCACGAGGTGTGGTTCTCAGAACTAGCTAGCCTACCATGGCGTCGAGTATGGACGCTGAACCTGGATGACACGTTCGAAAATGCATACAGGGCCGCAAATGGTAGTGATGCGCAAAAAATCCGGTTCCTAAGACCGTGTGTCAGTTGGGGTTGTTGCTGGTCAACAGGTCGAGGCGGACGGCGCGGCGGTAGCAGATGACAGCGCATGCAGCAGCAACGAATGCG
>NZ_BAAARY010000055.1:0-3800 GCF_039532605.1 Pilimelia columellifera subsp. columellifera | reverse complement strand
GGCGGCGTTTGGGCATCAGGATGTGCCGTTCGAGCGGCTGGTGGAGGAGTTGAATCCGCAGCGGTCCCTGGCACGCCACCCCCTCTTCCAAACCATGCTGAACCTGGACGGCGCCAAGCACCAGGCAGCCTTGGAGGCGTTGGCGGACCTGCCTGACCTGACCGTGCAGCACGAACGCATCCCGACCGGCGCAGGAAAGCTCGATCTTTCGTTCTCGCTGCTGGAGCAGAGCGGGGCGGACGGCTCGCCGGCGGGCCTCACCGGGCGCCTGACCTTCAAGCGAGACTTGTTCGACGAGGCGACCGTTGCCGGTATCGCCGAACGGTTCGTGCGGCTGCTCGAGCACGTCGCCAGCGACCCGGAGCAGCGACTCAGCGACGTGCCGCTACTCACCGACGAGGAGCGGGACCGGGTACTGCGGCAGTGGAACGCCACCGAGCACGAGGTGCCGGCCGCGACCGCTCCGGAGCTGTTCGCGGAGCAGGCGCGCCGGCATCCACACCACACAGCTGTAGAGCACGACGGCGAACGAATCACCTACGCCGGCCTCGACGCCCGCGCGAATCGCCTCGCCCACTGGCTAGCCGGTCAGGGCATCGGATGCGAGGAGATCGTCGCGCTGCGGATGCCCCGATCGATCGACGCGGTGGTCGCGATCCTGGGCGTGCAGAAGGCTGGCGCCGCCTACCTACCGATCGACCCCGAGCTACCGGCCGAGCGCATCGAGCTGATCCTCAACGATGCCCGACCCGTCCTCGTCCTCGACCGACTGCCTGACCTGACCGGCGAGCCGGACGGCCCCGTCCCTGGCAGTGCCCGCACTGCGACGCTCCAGGACCCGGCGTACGTCATCTTCACCTCGGGCTCCACCGGACGTCCAAAGGCCGTGGTGAGCACCCACGCTGGCATAGCTGGCCTGGGAGTCGTCGCCGCCGACCACGGAGTCACCAGCGACAGTCGGGTCCTTCAGTTCGCCTCGTTCTCATTCGACGTGTCGGTGCTGGAGATGTGGAGCGCCTGGCTCACCGGCGCCACTGTGGTCATGGTGCCCGAACGGCTCAGGGTGGCGGACCTGCCGCTGACCGACTTCATTGCCCGCGAGAAGGTCACCTACGTCAAGCTGCCCGCGGCGGTGGTGGCTGCACTGCCGTCGGAGGCCAGCCTGCCGGAGACCGTCACCACCTTGGTGGTCGGCGGCGAGGCGCCGAGCGCCGACCTCGTCCGGCGCTGGTCGGACAGCCGCCGGCTGATCAACGCATACGGCCCGACCGAGTGCACGGTGAACGCCACCGCCAGTCAGCCGCTGGGCCACGGCACGGCACCGATCGGCCGACCGTTGGCCAACACCCAGGCTTACGTGCTCGACGCCAACCTGGGGCCGGTACCGCCGGGAACCGTCGGCGAGCTCTACCTGAGCGGTGCGGGTCTCGCCCGCGGCTACCTGCACCAGCCGGCGCTGACGGCGGAGCGCTTCGTCGCTCACCCGTACGCGGCGCCAGGGCAGCGGATGTACCGGACTGGGGATCTGGCTCGCTGGACCGACTCCGGTGACCTCATGTTCGTCGGTCGCGCCGACGATCAGATCAAGCTTCGCGGCTTCCGGATCGAACCAGCGGAGATCGAGCACGCGCTCGAGGCCCATCCGCAGGTCCGGCAAAGCGCCGTGCTGGTGCGGGAAGACCGGCCTGGGGACCGCCGGCTGGTGGCCTACGTCGTACCTGCCGTCGGTGCCCCCGATGAGCCGGACCTGCTGCGCGAGCATCTGATGGACCGGTTGCCCGCATATATGGTGCCGGCGGCGATCGTTGCGGTCGAGGCCCTGCCGCTGACCCCGAACGGCAAGCTCGACAAGGATGCGTTCCCGGCGCCCAGCTACGGCCGTCCGGCGGAGCTGCGGACGCCTCGAACCCCGGATGAGGAGCTGCTCTGCCGGGTGTTCGCCGAGGTACTGCACCTGCCGGAGGTCGGCGTCGACGACGGCTTCTTCCGTCTCGGCGGTGACAGCATCCTCTCCATCGACCTCGTTGCCCGGTTGCGGCGCGCGGGGGTGGAGGTCAGTGTGCGGGATGTCTTCGAGCACCAGACCGTCGCGGCCCTGGCAGCTCTCGCGGCTGAGCGGCGTAGCGACGCCCCGGCGGACGTGGAACTGGATGACGACGACCCGACCGGCGAAGTTCCGCTCACGCCGATCATGCACCGATTCGCCGAGCGCGCCGAGCCCGACGCCCGCTTCACCCAGTCGCAGGTGATCCGGGTGCCGGCCGGGATCGACGAGCGAACGGTCGCGGAGGCGCTCACGACTGTGGTGCGGCATCACGACGCGCTGCGCATGCGCCTCACCGTCACCGATGGGTGCTGGTCGCTCACCGTCCCGGACCCCGCGGAGCAACAGTCGCAGGGGTTGCTGCGCCGGGTCGACGTAACGGGCGTGGAGCCGGCGGCGTACGCGGCGGCCATGCGCGCCGAAGGCGCGGCGGCGCGGGCGCGGCTAGATGCGCGCTGCGGCGTCCTGGTGCAGGCAGTGTGGTTCGACCGGGGACCGGACCAGCCTGGGCGGCTTCTCCTTACGGCGAATCACCTCGCCGTCGACGGAGTGTCGTGGCGGATCCTGCTATCGGATCTGCGGGAGGCCGCCGAGGCGATCTCCACCAACCATCCGGTCGAGCTGATGCCGCCGCGTACCTCGTTCCGGCGGTGGGCGCGCTTGCTGGAGTCGCGCGCCGCCGACCCCACTGTGCAGAACGAGGCCTCGTGGTGGCTGCGGGCAGTGACCGCCCCGACCACCCAGCCCGGTCGCCGTGATGTTGGCCCAGCCGATACATACGGTTCGGCGCGTAAGCTCACCCGACGCCTCTCGGCGGAGGTGACCGGGCCGGTGCTGTCCACGGTGCCCGCCGCCTATCAGGCGGGCGTCAATGACGTACTGCTCACCTCGCTCCTGATGGCCGTCCTCGACAACGCAGCAGAGCCGGGCTCGCTCCTGGTGAATCTGGAGAGTCACGGACGCGATGAGCAGCTCGCCCCCGGCGTCGACCTGTCGCGCACCGTGGGGTGGTTCACGGCTGTCCACCCGGTGCGGCTGGACAGCGGTGCCGTAGCCGGGGCTGCCGCCTGGTCGGGCGGGTCGGAGACTGGTCAGCTGCTGAAGCAGGTCAAGGAAGTACTCCGTGCCGTGCCTGACGGCGGCGTCGGTTACGGCCTGCTGCGCTATCTCAACCCGGCGGTCAGCGCAGAGCTCGACGCCCTGCCGAACCCACGGATCGGCTTCAACTATCTGGGTCGGTTCGCCGTCTCGGATACCACCGACTGGGCAATGGAGTCCGGTGTGGACACGGGCAGTGACCAGGATTCGGCGCTGCCGATGGCGCACGTGGTGGAGGTCAATGCGGCAACGCGGGACACCCCCGCGGGCCCGGAGCTGACTGCGGTATGGACCTGGGCGCCAGGAGCGATCGACGAAGAGCAGGTCGAACGGCTCGCCGATCGATGGTTCCAGGCCCTGGAGGTCCTCGTGTCGCATACCCAGCAACCCGATGCGGGTGGGCTCACCCCGTCCGACGTGACGCTGACCAAGATCGACCAATTGGAAATCGACGAGTTCGAGCGCGAACTTCGAGCAGAATGGGAGTCGTCGCAATGACCCGCAACGCACCGGTGGTTGAGGATATTCTGCCGTTGTCTGCGTTGCAGGAAGGTCTTCTGTTCCACAGTGTTTTCGATGACGCCAGCCCCGACGTGTATACCGGTCAGTCGATTTTCGACCTGGACGGGGCAGTCGATTACGGGTTGCTGCACTCGGC
>NZ_BAAARY010000054.1:0-3918 GCF_039532605.1 Pilimelia columellifera subsp. columellifera | reverse complement strand
CGTAGCCGACTGCACGCCCCGCTTTTGGGCTGAAAGTGCGCACCGGCCCGCCACCGTCATCCTGGCTCGCGGAGATCCTGCGCGCGGCACAGCATCGCGAGGAACTCGGCGTTCACATCGACGCCGAGGTGGAGGCGGTGCTGCTGCTCGCTGTCCACGACGGCCTATTTAGCAGCCGGCGGGTCGCCACGTCCGGCATGTTGGGGTGGCTGACCACGCACCGCACCGCACGGCCGACGCCCGGGGCCGCGCCCGATCCGCACCTGCACGCGCATGTCACCCTGATCAACTTGGCCCGTGACTAAGAGCGACGGCCGGAGGTGTTCATTTCCGATACCGGCTCGTACTCCGACATGGTGTTCGGGCTGCTCAAGCTGCTGGGCGTGGACTACCGGCCGGAACTGGCTGGCCTGCCCGACCAGCGGCTGTGGCGCACCGTCCGCGCGGCCGACTACGGTCCGCTCGACACCGCGTCACGGAGCCTGATCGACCTGGAGAAGATCAAACGCCACTGGTCCGACATCCTGCGCATCGCCGCGTCCGTGCACACCGGGGCGGTAGCCGCGTCGGAAGTGATGCGCATCCTGCAACGCGGCGGCAATCCAACCCAGCTCGGCGACGCCCTGGCCCACTTCGGCCGGATCTTCAAGACGCTGCACGTCCTGTCCTCGTCGACCGGGAGCAGTACCGGCGCGACATCAAGCGGATGCGCAACCTGCAGGAGGAACGCCATCGGCTGGCCAAGTACATCTGCCACGGCCGTCGCGGCGAACTCCGCGAGAAGTATCACGCGGGGATGAAGGACCAACTCGGCGCCCTCGGCCTGGTCGTCAACTGCGTCGCTCTATGGAACACCGTCTATCTGGACCGCATCCTGGCCACGCTGCGCGAATCCGGCTACCCGGTGCTCGACGAGGACGTGCTGCGCATCCACCCCTACTGGTACGCCCACATCAACGTGCACGGCCATTACTCGTTCCAGCCGCTGCAACTGGCCGAAGGTATCGGGCGACGACCGCTGCGGGACCCAGGCAACCCCGACTCCGACGAGGAGTGAGCGCGGGTGAAGGCCCAGTGCTCGGGGGTTACGCGATCCACCCCACCACGGCCCAGGTGCTGCCGAGGATGCGAGGCCCGAGGGCGATTGCGCCGTCCTGTCCGGACGTGCCCGCGGCGGCCCTGGGCCGTGTCCGTCCTGGGGCCATCCGCTGGGCAACCCGACCGGGCAGCACCCGCGTAGCGTGCCGAAACCCGCTCACCCATCAGACGAGGTGGGAGGGTTGCCGTGAGTCCGCCCCAGGAAGGTTAGGTAGTCAGCGAGGCGGGCGGATCCGGTGAGCATCGCCCGGCCGCGGGCCGTAAGCCGCTCCCGCCACTGATCGATCGAGGCCGCCAGCGGGCCGGGCCCACCGGCGGTGTGAACGTGCTCGATCACGGCCGCGATGTGCTCCAGCGGGTAACCGCCGCGGCGTAGCAGATGAGCGAGCTCGGCGTCGCGCACGTCATCGGGTGAGTAGATCCGTGCGGTCCGTGACCGTGCCGGGGCCAGGATCCCGGCGCGTTCCCATGTGCGCAGTGTGGCTGGGGTGACACCGAGCCGGTGGGCGAGGACACCGACCGAGACAGGCCCGTCCGGACCTGGGGTGGCCGGCGGGGACGACGCCAGCACCACAGCCGCCGAGGCGACCCGGTCCACGGTCTCCCGATCGCGTTGAAGCTGCACATGGGCGGTGTCGATCACGGCCAAGGCCGTCGCGAGGTCGCCGCGGAGCACCGACTTCATGATCTCACCGGCCGCACGGTGCGGGATCGCCCGGCGATCGTGACGGCCAGCCTAGACTATTAAAAGTTTAGCAATATCGGTAATTCTGCAATTGCAACCAGTCAGCATCTCCCCTCTCACCCTTGCACCATAATGACCGTTATGGTGCAAGGGGGAGAGGGGAGTGATCCTGAGAGATTGGGGGGTGCCTGAGTCGGGACCGGAGGCATGGGCCCCCGCAGCAGCTCGCCTACGAGTTCTGGCTGCTGCGGTGCTCACGGTCGGCGCTGCGGGAACGTGCCTGTGCCACCAGTCGTGTCACTTCGTCCGCGGTGGCTGGGCCTGGGTTGACCACGCTCGCCCAGCCCTGCACGGCGTAGGCCGGATGTGGCATCAGCCGGTCTGTCTCCGCGAAGTCGAGCTTGTCGCGGTGTGCGGCGGACTCCTCCGGGCCGTAGCCGAACAGGTTACGGAACTCGGCGCGGCCCACCTCGATGTTGAGCCGGTACCGTCCGGGCTCGGACAGGCGGGACCGCTCGTCGAAGTCCGGGACGTCGTGCCCGACGATCGTGGCCCCCGACTGGTGATCTTGTAAAAACTAGCGGTAAGGCTGGTCAGAGGGCCTGCGGTGGAGGCTTCCTGGGCCCGATCGTTGTTCTGGGGTGGGCACCTTGGCAGGGCTGGCGGTCGCGGTGGCGAGCCCTTATGTTGACCATCGATGTCAGATGATGATGATGACGACGGTGCGGGACGATTTCTTACTGCTGGCCAGATCGAGGCGTATGGGCGTTTCGTGGGGACGCCCGCCGTTGAGGATCTGGAGCGGTTCTTCCTGCTGGACGATGTCGATCTGAAGCTGGTCCGGGGGCGGCGTGGGGCGGCGAACCGGTTGGGGTTCGCGTTGCAGCTGACCACGGTGCGGTTCTTGGGGACGTTCCTGGATGATCCGCTCGCGGTGCCGGATGCGGTGCTGGAGTATCTGGCCGGGCAGTTGGGGATCCGGCGGCCGGGTGTGGTGCGCGATTACCTGATGCGGGAGATGACCCGGTTCGAGCATCGCTGGGAGATCCAGGCTACGGACGGGTGGCAGGAGTTCTCCGAGGTCACCGATGAGTTGACGCGGTGGATCGATCGGCGGGCGTGGGCGACTGGTGAGGGTCGTAAGGCGATCTTCGATCGGGCGGTGCCGTGGTTGCGGCAGCGGCGGGTGCTGCTGCCGGCGTTGGTGCCGCTGACTCGGCTGGTAGGTCGGGTGGTTCAGCAGTCGCATCTGCGGTTGTGGGAGACGCTGCTGGAGCTGGTGACCGCGGAGCAGGCGGTGTTGCTGCTGAAGCTGGTGGAGGTTGCGGAGGGGCAGCGGATCTCGGCGTTGGAGTGGCTGCGGCGGGAGCCGACCGGGGACACGGCAACGGCGCTGGTCAAGGCGCTGAGCCGGGTGGCGGAGGTGGCCGGGATCGGTTTGGGTGGCGTGGACATGTCTGTGGTGCCGCAGCGGCGGGTGGTGGATCTGGCCCGGGTGGGGATGACGGCGAATGCGACGGCGTTGCGGATGCGGACGCCGTACGCCAAGCGGGTGGCCACGTTGCTGGCCACGATCGTCTATCTGGAGGGCAAGGCCACCGACGATGCCTTGGAGATGTTCGACGTGGTGATGACCACCCAGTTGCTGGCCCGGGCGCAGCGGGAGTCGGCCAAGGACCAGGCCAAGCGGTATACGCGGGTGTCGCGGGAGGCGAGCAAGCTGGCCGCCGCGATGGAGGTGGTGCTGACGGCCACCGAGGCGGAGCAGGACATGCCGATCGCCCGGATGTGGGATCTGATCGAGGACGTGGTGCCGCGCTCGGAGTTGCGGGCGGCGGTGGCGCTGATCCACGAGGTGGCGCCGCCGGGTGCGGATCCGGAGCAGGAGTGGCAGACGGCGCTGGCTGCCCGGTTCCCGGTGGCGCGCAAGTTCGTGCGGCTACTGGCCGAGACGATCGAGTTCGGGGCGACCGCGGACGCCGCCGCGGTGCTGATCGCGTTGAACGGGTTGCCGGACCTTCTGGACGCGCGGCCGAGTAAGACCGTGTGTCATTTGGGGTTGTTGCAGCGCCTGGTCGTTCGTTGAGCTGGTGTGGATGATGTTCAGAAGTACTGCCCCGAACCGTTGTGGCAGA
>NZ_BAAARY010000053.1:0-4064 GCF_039532605.1 Pilimelia columellifera subsp. columellifera | reverse complement strand
GGCCCGCACCTGGGGCCCGCGT
Organism: Pilimelia columellifera subsp. columellifera; assembly: GCF_039532605.1. Lineage (NCBI taxonomy): Bacteria > Bacillati > Actinomycetota > Actinomycetes > Micromonosporales > Micromonosporaceae > Pilimelia > Pilimelia columellifera. The sequence continues at coordinate 4,042 of NZ_BAAARY010000053.1, read as the reverse complement.
GGCGTTACCCCGATTCTGACCGTGGCCGGCCGTGGTGGGCGCCGCATGTCGGTGGCCGGGATGGTCGCCTACAAGCCGGGACACCGTTCCCGGCTGCTCTACCGGCTAATGCTCCACCGTGGCCGCAAAGGCGAGCCCAAGGGCTTTGCCGAAGCGCAGTTCGCGGAGATGATCGACGCCGCCCACCAACAGCTTGGCGGGCCGATCGTGCTGATCTGGGACGGGTTACCGGCCCACAAGTCCCGCAAGATGCGCAAGATGATCGCCGCCCGGCCCTGGCTACGCGTCTACCAACTGTCCGCCTACGCCCCGACCGAAGAACCTCAAGTAACGCAGCCGCCCCGCGACCCGGTCGTGGGCGCTGCGCCGAGCCGGTGACCAGTTGGTCCGCCAGGGTAAGCGGCTGTGCGGATTCGTGTCGATGCAGGGCGCCGGCAGGCACGAGATGCGCTACGTCGACATCGCCGAGGGCGTGCACCTGCGGCTCGACGAATAGCAACCTCGCCGACCCCGACAACGACGTTGGGTACACAGACATCGACCTACCCCGCCTCTCACATGGTTGCTCTCGACTACCGGACAGCAATCAACTCCCGACCCACACCCGTACGAAGCCGCGGCGCCACCGACCAGGCTGCCGCCAAGCAGCAGGCCCCGCGACCCGCCCTCCCAACTCGCCGCCACCCGCTCCGAGCCGCCGCCGACACCAGCCACTGACAACTCGTGACAGATCCGGCAGAGTGCGGCTATGACTACGACACCGGATGGACGCTCGATCCCGCCTGCACATGCTGACGAACGAGCCATGCTGGAGGCGTGGCTCGACTTTCACCGTGCGACTCTCGTACTCAAGTGCTCGGGCCTGAAAGATGATCAATTACGACTGGCCTCAGCGGCGCCATCGTCGATGACCCTGTTGGGCCTCGTTCAGCACCTAGCCGAGGTGGAACGCAACTGGTTTCAGCGTGTGTTCGCGGGCCAGGACCTGCCGCCGGTATTCGAGGAGAGCAACGGCGACGGATTCTCCCTTCTTCCGGACCGAGGACTCGACGCGGCGATGACTGCCTGGCAGGCGGAAATCGCTCGGGGCCGTGAGCTCATCGCCGCCGCGTCGCTGGACGACTCCGGTCGTCTGTCTGAGCAGGAGGCTGGCCATGTAGGAGATCAGGGAGTGTCTCTGCGTTGGATCATGGTTCACATGATCGAGGAATACGCGCGTCACAATGGCCATGCCGATCTGATCCGAGAGCGCATCGACGGACTCGCCGGGGCGTGAGATGCGATGGCGAGCGGGGAAGCAGCCGCTCGCGCGGCGTTTCCCCGCGTGAGCCCATCGGCCGTCGGGTCGCGAGGACACCGGCTCGTTCGATGCTGTCAGCTTGGCCGTGCCCGTGCCGCGGGGCCGTTGGTGATTACTTCACAGATCAGCACGCCCTCGCGCATCCCCGTATCGAGCGCGTCGGCGATTCGTCGGCCGGCCAGCGACTTCGGGGCGGGGGAGGCCCTGGTTTTGGTCGCCAGGTGACCGCGATCAGCCATCCGTCGGGCTGCCGGCCGGCAGGTTGGGCACCTGCCCGCCGGTGGCCCGCAGATGCGCGCCATCGCGGTCGTCCTGGCTCTTTTTTCCAGCCTGGGCAGCGCGCGCCACAGCGGCGCCCGACGAAGCCGTCAGGGGCGCCGCTGTCATGTTTGGGGGAGGAGGCGATCTCCACTCGTCGCGTTCGTTGAGGTCGCATAGTCAGGCGGTGGGGGACTACCGACGCCGTTGAAAAAGCTGGTGTGGCGGGAGTAGACATGCGCCGGGCTGGCCGGTATGTTTCTTCAGGTCAACGGAGTAGATCATAAAGACGTAGACGTAGCAGCGCGACCGTCAGGGTCGTGATGGACTACTGGTTGAGCCCGGCTCTTGGGCGAAAGTTGTTCGTTCTTTGGTTTGAGCCCGGTTCTTGGGCGAAGTTGTTTGTGGATGTTGTTTGACGCCGGGCGTGATTATGCGTTGGGCGGCTGGGGGTTGTGTAAGAGGGTTCCCAGTGAGGTGAGCGCCCGTGGTTGTCGTTAGGGCCGGGAACGTAGGGGCTCTGACGAGTGGGTGGAGTTTTTGAAGTAGAGGTATGGGAGAGACGTCGCCGTTAGATCGCCCGCTCGTCTGTCGCCTTCTGCGGCGGAGCGGACACCGTAGTCCACCTGTGGTAGGGGTGGGTTCGGTCACGCTTACGCGATCTCCGCACTTGCCGTCGCTTCGGCTGGTGCGGTAACGACAAGCCGACATTTCGGCAGACGGTGTTCTGTCCAAGGATCCCGGGCCCCGGCGCTTTCGCGCCGGGGCCCTCATCGTTGGGGTCGCAGGGCAGTGAGGTGGCCGTCGTCGAGGGTGTACAGGGTTGAGGGGCTTACGGCCAGTCGGGTGTACGCGCTGGTGGGCAGCGGCGCGGCAGCGGCGGCGCCGTTGGCGGTGTGTAGTGACAGTAGAGCCGGCCCGTTGTCGCGATCGGCCACGACGTGTGTGTGTGAGTCGGTGGCGGCCAAGGCGTGGAGTTCACGGCCTAGCGTGTGACGCCAGACTTCAGTACCGCTGTGCAGATCGACGGCGACCAACTGACCTCCTTCTGCCTTGGCGATGGCCACGGCGCCCGCCAGCACCACGGGTACAGGGGTCGGGTCGTTCTCGGCTCGCGGATCGGCTCGACGCTTGGGTACCGACGGTATGCCGAGTGGAAATTCCCACCCCTGCGCCCCAGTGCGGGCGTCAAGCTGAACGAGTGTTTGCCTGTACTGCCTGTCCACCTGCAGCGCCACCAGATGATCACCACGGTTCCAGAACAGCCGGCACTCACTATCCACCAGGCGCTCCCAGATCGGGACGCCGGTGATCAGGTCACGTAGGGCTAGCGGAGCAGAGTGCCCCCCTGTCGGTGTGAACAGCGCGCGAGCCGGATGATCATTGGCGGCGGCCGGCAGAACGGGCCACTGATCTCGTGCCGTAGGCCAACGCTGGGCGCCGTCGGTGACTCGCCAGGTGAGGCCATCTTTGAAACTGGACTTGGTGTAACCGAGACCGACCAGTACCCGATCACCGTGAATATGAAGTTGCAGGGTTTTCCCACCCAACGGCTGTGCCCACCGCTGGCTGCCATCCGATACGTTCAAGACCCGGATCTCAACATTGCGCGGCCCGGAATCCGGGCCCGAACCTTTAACAGCGTAAGTCAAAGCGACGTGCTGGGCATCGGCAGCTAGTTCTACCCCGCGGAACTTGTCTGGCGGCAGATCCACCTTCCACAGCTGCGACCCGGCTGCGGCAGAAAGCGCAACGACCGCCGCGCCTTGGTCAATGATCACCCGGTTACCGGCCACGGCAAGCGTCTTCGCGCCCGTGGACAGCGACCAGCGCTCCCGCCCCCCATCCCCGCGCAGGCGCGGTCCGGGGGCCGCAGCCAACGCCGAACCGGGCAGCCCGGCAGCTGCCAGGCCGGCAGCAGCCGTCACGGCCGTACCGACGACCGCCGCCAGAACAGTCCGACGACGCAGATGACGGCCTGCCGTGGAAAAAGCATCATTGGTGTCACTTAGGGCCTCATTGCGCCTCGGCGTCGCTGCCATGCTTAACCTCCTAATGGGACACTGGTTCGACCCATCGATGGTCTCCCGCTCGCTTACAGCAGGCAAGACATCCGCAGACCGAAATAGCCTGATCACCACTCGAAGTCCCCCTACGCCTTGACATCGTCGACGGCGGCCGGTCGGCCACCCCGGCAAACTTGGACTTTGAACACCCAGAGCCCGGGATCGCCGGCGCCGGTGATGAGGACCGCGAGTAGCAGCCCGCAGGTGTCGACCGCGATATGGCGTTTACGGCCGTTGATATTCTTCTTGGCGTCGTAGCCGCGGCTGGACCGTGCGACGGTCTCGGCGCCGCGTAGCGACTGGGAGTCGACCAGTGCCGCAGTGAGCCTTTCCGGGCAATGGTTCGGTGACCGTGCGTTACGTGGTGCGGTCGGCTTCCAGGTGTAGGAGCACGAGGGCGGCGGCGGCGATCTGACCG
>NZ_BAAARY010000052.1:0-4687 GCF_039532605.1 Pilimelia columellifera subsp. columellifera | reverse complement strand
GGGATCCTGACGGCGCGGCCGCCGCCATGGAACAGTTACTCGCCGACCAGGTACGGGTGCTGGGCGCCGACCACCCCCACACCCTGACCACCCGCCACAGCCTGGCGCGGTGGCGGGGGGAGGCCGGGGATCATGGCGGCGCGGCCGCCGCCATGGAACAGTTACTCGCCGACCAGGTACGGGTGCTGGGCGCCCCCTGACCACCCGCCACAACCTGGCCCACTGGCGGGGGGAGGCCGGGGATCCTGACGGCGCGGCCGCCGCCATGGAACAGTTACTCGCCGACCAGGTACAGGTGCTGGGCCCGGCGCCCCTACCCGGCGGCGAGAGGTCGGGGCACGGTGCCAACAGCCACGAAAGTCGAGACTGAAAGTGTCGGTGCGCGCACTTAAAGTGGCAGGCATGGATGACACATTGGAGGGCGTCGACGACGTCGGCGGTAGCCCGTTACGTCAAGGCGACATCTGGACCGAGCACGAGTACGAGCAACTGATCGAATGGCTCGGCGACGGCGTCACCGTCGCGCAGATCGCGCAGCAGCTGCAGCGCACGCCCGGCGCCATCCACGCACAGATCAAAGACCTCATCCCCCGCGACGCCGATGTCGCGATGCGCGGCAACGCCGGCCGCGAGTCGTGGCTACGTGAGCAGCTGGCTAATGATCCGCACTACGACTGGCGCACGGTCCTGCGCTCCCGTACCGACCGGCGGTTCTGGAGCGCCGACGACGACCAGGTTGTTCGCCTCGGGTGGAGCGACGGCACACTGCTACGGCAGATCGCGGTACGCCTGGATGCCTCTGAGTCGCAAGTCGTGCAGCGCATCATCGACCTGGGCCTGGCCGTCGACGTCGCCGACATCGTCGACCGGCTCGGCGCCACACCAGGCGGCTGCGTGGAAGCTCGCGCGCGGCTGCTACGCGCCGAGCTGGCCGAGGCGGTGTACGTGCTGCACAGGCCATGGCTGCAATTAGCTGCGGAGCGCGGCCACGGAATTAGTCAGGGGAGGACTCGCCTCGGCAAGCCTGTCGAAAATTTCATCCACCGTCAGCGGCGGACTTTTACACGACCGCGAAATTTTATCCAAGATACGTAAGACCAATGCCTTGTTCAGGTCAATGATGTCGTGGATAAAATCGTCCGCCGAGACCGCTTCGATTTCCCAAGGCGCAAGCCGATCGGCGGGGAAGTGCTTCAGGTTATCGGTCACGATTACTTGTGCACGAGATTTGATAGCGGCCGCCAATACGTGCCGATCACCCTCGGCAGGAAGCGTCAGAGCACAGATGAGGGGCTCGTACTGGGTGACCAGGCAGTCCCGTACCGCGTTGTTCATCAGCGCCCGCGTCCTATCGAGGCGGCTTTCATCAATATCCGGTCGATTGATCCTGATGTTACGAAACGCCTCATCGAGAATCTGATCGGTCCACTTGGCTTGGACTAATCCCTCTTGCGCGATACGAATAAGCAGATCCCGCAGGAGGCTCGGATATAGCACGTTAGCGTCGTATATGACGATGAACGGCGACACGTCAGATAAGGCCCATCTCCTGAGTCAACGCCGCCAGCTCATCGGCTGCACTCTTGCGCTCTATCTTGTCCTGATCCAAGTACGCGCTCAATGAGGACATCTTGATCCGACGGTGCTTGCCGACCTTCCGATAGTCAATCTTACGAGCATCAAGTAGCCCAATCAGGTACGGACGAGAAACATTGAGCAGGTCAGCCGCCTGCTGAGTGGTGAGCTCGGCATGTGACGGCACAACTTGAACGCCCTCGCCGGCAGCCATGTGGCCAAGGATCGCGGCGAGGAGCGTCACCGCCGCGCGCGGCACCGTCAGTGCTTCCTCGTTCTCATCGTCTTGAACCAGCAACGGAACGCTGTGCGCTTCCGGGTGGCGCGCCAGGTAGGCCGTGACATGCGGCAACGCCTGGTTCGCGGTCGCTACGGCTTGACTATCGGGTACCAGCGGTGGTGCAAGCGTTGAGCCCATGAGCCCCTCCTTCATCCACTCGAAGTATCCGCAACAATTGCAGCAAACGCAACAGCTCTTGGCGGAGGAGCTCCGCCGGACGACCATCTACCACCCTCAGACGCGCCGACGACCGCGCACCCAGACGCGCCGCGACGAACGCGATACCCAAACGAGCAAGCTCATACAGGTATGAGGCCTCATATCAGTACGAGATCAAGCCGCCTACCAGGAAGTTCACACTCGTCACACCTGTCACACGAGTATGAGGCCTCCTACTCGTGTGACAGGTGTACGGTGCGGCCCATGCGACGACTTGCGATCGTGAATCAGAAGGGTGGGGTCGGGAAGTCGGCCACCACGGAGAACCTGGGTGCGGCCTTGGCCGAGGAAGGCCACCGGGTGCTGCTGGTCGACCTCGATCCCCAGGGCCACCTGACCAAGGCAATGGGCGCGCCCAACGCCGTCGAGCCGGCGACGTTGACCGGAGCGCTGCTGGGCCAGTGGTCCGGGCAACTCGGCGAGCTGGTGACGCCGTACCGGGAGCGGCTGCACCTGCTGGCCACCAGCTCGGACATGTTCCTGCTGGAGCCGCAGATGTACTCGCGCACGGGTCGGGAATATCTGCTGTCACGGCTGCTGGATGGATTCGCCGGCGGGTACGACTACTGCCTGATTGACTGCCCGCCGAGCCTGGGCGCACTGACCGACACAGCTTTGGTCGCCGTACGGCGACCACGGCCGGACGACGCACACGAAGCGGGCGGCGTGCTAATCCCGGTCCAGGCCGAGGACTCGTCGCTGGACGCGCTGCGGCTGTTGACCCGGCAGATCGACACCGTTGAGCAGGCCCTGGGCCTGACGCTCGACGTCACCGGCGTGGTGGTGAACCTCTATGACGGACGCCGCGGCCGCATCGCCACCTCGACTCTGGCCGCATACGAGGCGATGGACGGCGTCGACGTCCTAGCCGTCGTCGGCGACCGCACAGCTATCCGGGAAGCCTGGCGGGTTCAGCGCCCCGTACTGGAGCACGCGCCGGACTCCGACGCCGCGGGCTGGTACCGCGAGCTGGCTCAGCGCGTCCAGAAGGTGATGGCATGAGCGGCGGCAAGGATCTACCCCCACCGCGCACCGACGACGTCCTGAGCCGTCGTTTCAGCCTCGGAACGCTACCGCCCGCCGAGCCTCACACGGCTCATACCTCTCATACACCGGCACCGCTAGCTGAGAAAACACCGACGGAGCCGGAACGGCGCAAGGGCGAGCCCGATGGGATGACGCGCCGCACGTACTACTACGACCAGGAGACAGCCGACGCACTGGCCGAGGCGGTCAACGCCATCCACCATCGCACCCACGGACGTGTGGCCAAGCACCGCGTCATTGAGGCCGTGATCCGAGCTGGCCTCGCCCACCTCGACGACGTCGAGGCGAAGCTGCGCGCGGCCATATGACACTCATGGCCAGCTCCCCAGACACGGCGATGGCGGCCAACGCGACACGCGCGGCCGCCATCAGAGTCTAGTCCTTAGTGGATTTGGAGATACAGTCGGCGCGGCTACGCCCCGGTTGGGAGGTCTTTCCCGGCCGGTCGGTGATGCGGTCCGCGCGGCCAGCCACACAGGTAAGCCTTGCTGCTCGGCCGCGTGACACCAAAAGCGGGAGAAGACCCGCAGGGCACTGAGGAGAGCGATTGTCAGCACCAGAGGCCACCCAGCATGAGCAGGACGAGTTCATGGTGTCCCTGTTCCATCTCCAGGTCGGAAAGAACACGGTCGACCCCGCTGCTGTGCTCGCTCGTGCTGGCCTTGACCAGCGCGACGGCGACCAGTTCGCCGGCTGGGTCACCGTTCCGCTGATGGATGAGGGATACATCGAAGGCAGAGCGGCTTTTGGGACCAACGGGTGTCCCATGTCAGTCCGCCTTACTGAGGACGGCAGGAAACGGGCTCGGTCGCTGGAGCGCATGGGTCCGGAGATGCGCCGCAACAAACATCAGCAATTCGCCCTGGCACAGGCCCTGTACCGGGTGGATCCCTTCGGGGAGCGAATGCACGACCCGTACGACTTCGCCCGTGAGTGCGGCGTCGACACCGACAGCCTGTCGGACCCGCATATCTCCACCGTGACCATTCCGCTTATGGCCGACGGCTACATCACCGGGCCGACAGTGGCAGAGATCGACGGGCCACTAAAGATTAAGATCACTCCAGAGGGACGGAGGTGGGTCGAGGGTGTCAGCGGACCGGAAGAGCACACCATGAGCCGCAGCGGCGGCCTGACTATCTCCGGCACCGGTCACAACGTGGCCGTCCAGAACCAGTCGCCGGGCGCTACCCAGCATTTCACCGCCACCACCGGCGGAGACATTGACAAGGTGTTGGCGTGGACACGTGATGTCCTGGACGCAATCAACGCCGCTGATCTTGATCCTGAGACAACCAAGGCCATCCGCGACGAGGTCGGCGACCTCGAACAGGATGCACGGCAGCCCAACCCGGACCGGGGCCGACTGCACCGAGGCATCAAGCGGGTACTCCGCGACCTGCCAGCGGGCGTGGCAGCCAACCTCACCGCCAGCGGTGCGATCGCCGCCGGCACCGAGCTGTTGGCCCTAGTACGACAGCCGTACTTCAGGGTCTGACCTGCGGGTTCGGGGCTGGACGTGGGGCGGCCACCGCGTGATCGTCTGTATGTTGTGGACAAACTTTC
>NZ_BAAARY010000051.1:0-4950 GCF_039532605.1 Pilimelia columellifera subsp. columellifera | reverse complement strand
CTGCCACAACGGTTCGGGGCAGTACTTCTGAACATCATCCACACCAGCTCAACGAACGACCAGGCGCTGCAACAACCCCAAATGACACACGGTCTAAACGCAGGTTTCCGCCGACGGAGTGGGCGCGCTCGACGAGTCCGGCCAGCCCACCGCCGGGTCGGGCGTTAGCGCCGCCGACGCCATCGTCGGACACGGTCAGGGTAGCGACAGTGTCGGTGACCTGGACGCTCAGCTGGACCGTGGTGGCCTGGCTGTGCTTCACGGCATTGGTGACCAATTCGGTGGCGCAGAGGTAGATGGTCGACTCGGTGACCGCCGATGGTCGTCGGGGCGTCTGGATGTCGATCGTGAGCGGGATCGGCAGGCGCTCGGCCAACGCGGGTAGTGCGCCATCCAGGCCGCTGTCCACAAGCACCGCTGGGTAGATGCCGCGGGCCAGGTCACGCAGTTCGGTGATCGCGGTCTTCGCGTGCTCGTGCGCGACGGCGATCCTGTTCGCTTGTGGCGCGTTCGCAGGTAGTTCTTCTCGCACGCGGCCCAGTTCAAGGGCCAGGGCGACCATGCGGGCTTGGGCGCCGTCGTGGAGGTCACGTTCCAGGCGACGGAGCTGGGTGTGAGCCTGGTGGACGGCTTGGTCGCGCCGTCGGGTCATCGCCATGGCAGCGTCCGGGGTGGGTGAGCGCAGCAGCAGCGCGAGGCGCCAGCGGTCGAACGCGGCGAAAGCCCGGACCACTTGAGCTGAGACAACGACGCCAACCAGGCCTATGCCAGCGACCAGGTAGGGCCCGGCTCCCTCGTCGGGGCGCAGCTTCCACCCCGCCACGACGAGGACGTCGACCGGCTCCGAGAGCAGGAGCCGTGTGAGCGGCCAGGTCAGTAGCAGGAGGGATTCGCCCCACAAGGCGAGGGTGAGCGCGGCTTGAACGACTTCCAGGGGTCCGCCGATCACCAGCTGCGGCACGAGCCGCCAGGTTGCCCTGTCGGTGAGCTGGCCGCGGACGTACCCCAGAAAACCGGGGGCGCGGCGGGTGCGGATAAGCCGGTTGGGGACTCCCAGCTTGAGTAGCCGCCGAGCCCGCCAGCGCTCGACGTCCGCGATCAGCCTCGGACCATGGAGCAGGACCGCGAGCAGCGGCAGGCCGACGACCGTCAGCGCGCTGACTGTCCCGTACACCAGCGCCGCGAGCATCACGATGGTCACCGCGCCGATCGGGGCGCCAAGAATCAGGTGGGTGGTGGCACGCCAGGTGCGCGCCGACAGCGGAGCGACGATGAGGCTTCTCATGACTGCGCGCCAGTATCGCCCATCCGGCCGCGGCCCACGGCCCGTCGGCCCAACAGGGCGACTCCCGCGGCGATCACCGCCATCTGCACCACGACCATCGCTGAACCGTCCATGTTGCCCGGCCCACCGATCAGCCAGGTTGGACCGGCAGCCCGAAGGTGCAGCAGAGAATGGCCGAAGTCCGGCAATGCCCAGGCGCCGGTGCCGAGTAGGTAGTCCTGCGCCCAGTTCCAACCAGCGTGGATGCCTGTCGGCGCCCATAGCGACCCAGTCGATCTCCACGCCCACGTGAGCAGGCAACCCCACGCCGTGTACTCGACGATTGCCTCGCCGAAGAACCACGGCCCGCTGACCCCGCCCGGCAGGTGAGCCAGAGTGAAAATGACGCCGCCGATAACAGCGGCGACCGGCCATGACAACCGAGTTGCCAGATTGGCGACGAGGTATCCGCGAAACGCCACCTCCTCGACCGCCGCCTTGAGCGCAACCAACACCGCGCCAGCCACCAGAGTGAGGAGAGCGCTGCCAGTCCCGACGCTGGCCGCGGACGTACCGACGAATGCCACCTCAACCCCGACCGCCAGCTGGGCGACCAGCACGGCGGCCACTGCGACTGACCCGATGACGAAACCGGCGCCCAGTTCCCACCAGCGCATCCTGCTCGGCGTTGTCACCCCCAACAACAGCCACGACCGGCGGTCGACATAGCGGCGGAAGACATACGTCACCGCGACAACCGCCGCGAGAACGACAACCGTGATCGGGATCTGCTGTAACTGGGAAACCCCCGGCCGGAACAGCAGCAGCACGGTCCCCATCACCACGCCGACGACGAGCACCAGGTACAACGGCAGGCGGACAAGCAGCGGCAGCCGGGCAGCCGGCGGCGAGGTCACGATGGTCATTCCTCGACGCTATGACCGCTGTCTGCCTCGCAGAATCCGGCTAGCCCTACGTTCGGGGAGGGTAATCCCCCGTCAGAGTCACGGCATCGTTCCCGTTGCTGTGAATCGCCATCTCGGCGGTCGTGGCGGGCGCGAAGGTCCGGCTTAGCGTGGAGCCCCCGGCCGGGATCGAACCGGCGACATCCCGCTTACAAGATCGGTTCAGGTAGTCCGGGGCGTGTGTGGCAGGGCGTTGACCCTGGCAGCCGTGCGTGTGCCGTCCGGAAAGTCCATGGGATGTCCGGCGGGTTGCTGTCACGGTTGCTGTCGACGCTCACATGGAGCCCGGGGCTGCTCAACCTACTAGCCAGCGCTCGGCGGGAGCGCACATCGACCCTGACCTTATAGATTGCTGGCCGCCTGGTCTGGCCCGGCCGCACCCCTGGTCAGGCGGGTGTACACGGCCCCCTTGAGTCCGTCTCGGTCGCTGCGGTTGCTGTACTTCCGTGCTGTACGGGGCTCGCTGCGGGCACGCCACCACCTTCGTCCCGAACGAATCATGGCCATGGATCTAACTGGGTTGACCGGCTCTCGCTGACCTCGCCATTCAGTCCTCACGGGTCCTCATCGTGCGCTCGTGTCCGGACCCGTAGTCACCTAGTTGGTCACCCACTGGGTATGGCCTCGTGAGGTGACAGGGTCGGACAGCGCGTGTTCTGGGCCTACGGATTGCCCGACCGCCCGGTCTGGCACGGCCGCGCCGCGTTGGTAGCGAGCTTCACGCGGCTCGGTGCAGTCCGTCCGTCACGGAGCTGGGCTGCTGAGAGCCAACGCTGTCGAATCGATGTCGATTCATGTGCGGCTTTTGACGTGGCCCAACATGGCAGCGCGTCATGGCCAAATGGCCGACAGCAACGGGCAAACCAGAAGCGCAGACTGCAATCGTGACTAACTCGACACCTCAAGAGCCATGGCCGCAAGGTACTCCGGTGCCGCAGCGACCACATGGCTGGTTTCGCGGGAACTCAGCTGCCAAGGCCGCGCTTATCGCGGTAGCGATCTTCCTGGCGGGCTGTGGCGGCGAGACCCAGAAGACCGTCAACGCCAGCAACAGCACACCAACCCCTTTATCGAGGAAAACAGGCGAAGTGACGCCTTCCACGGACGCCACGCCGTCGGCAGTGACGACAACCGGACCAGTTGTCGTGAAGCGCACAGTCACTGAGACAGGCTCGATCCCGTTCACAACGAAGCAGGTAAACGATCCGTCTTTGCCGTCGGGTAGCACGAAGGTGAAGGTCCCGGGCGTGGCAGGCGTCAAGACGCTGACATTCGAGGTGACCTCAACCAACGGCGCGCAGACAGGGAAGAAGCTGATCCGCACGGTAGTTACCAAGCGACCGATAACCAGAGTCATTGCGAAAGGAACTAAGCGGCAGCAAAGGTGTGATCCGAACTACAGCGGTGCCTGCGTTCCCATCGCCAGCGATGTGGACTGCGCAGGTGGCTCGGGCAACGGACCGGCCTACGTCAGCGGACCGGTAAAGGTGACCGGCAATGACATCTACGACCTTGATCGAGACGGCGACGGCTACGGGTGCGATTGACGGCACCCATACGCCGCGACACCGTCTACCCGAGCCTGTGCTATCCCAGCCCCAGCCCCAGCCACGCGACTAGCGCGACGGCCCGACGAACCGTTGTCCATCCCGGAGCTGGAGGCCCCCGCCGGAGGCGCTCTGACCGCAACTGATCGCGGTCGTCCGCCGCATCCGTCACCGCGACCTGGTAGACCAGCTCGCGTCTGGACGACCGGCCCGGCCGCGGCACCCAGCTCGACCGGTACGCGCCCCGCGCCCGCTTCGGCGGCCGGGGCCATTTGCTATGTGCGCGAAGCGCCAGTCGCCGGGCGTGTTTGCGCGAGCTGCGAGGAGCGGCCGAGCGACGAGCAGCCGCGCGCCCTAGCGGCGGCGCGTGCGGCCCGCTTGCCGGGCCGCCTTGAAGTCGTACAGAAAGTTCTCACAAGTCGACCCGGCGAGCGTCCTGGCCGGGGATAGCCGACGGTTCGCCTCGGCCGACGGCTTTCTCGCGGATCGCTGCGTGGGAGGGCTATCGGTACACTCCGCCAGCATGACAAGTGGCAGCTCCTCCGGCACCTCATCCGACCAGACGGTGGGCGGCTTCGACCGCGCGGGTAGGGGGTGGGTGCTCGCCCTCTTCACGATCGGTGGCACAGCGCTAGGTCTGCTTCTTCCGCTGCTCAGCCGCTGGGCTGGCGACTTACCATGGGTTCCGTTCCAAGGACCACTTAGGTTGGTTGGGTCGTACGAGAATCCGTGGATGGTATGGGTTTGGCCGGTCCTCGGGCTCGTGGCGGGTCTTGTCTTCGCAATCTGGGTCATCTCCAGTTCCCCCATCCTGGACATCAGCCGCCATCGGATCCAGGTGCGACGGCGTGGACAGGTCGAGCGAGTGATCGAGCGCGCCAAGGTGACCGCGGTATACCCGCGTCGCTCCAAAATCGTCATCGAGGCTGAGGGCGGTCGTAAGGTGTTCGAGGATGACGTTGAAGGTGATAAGGCGCTTGTCCGCAGCGCCTTCGTCGACAACGGATACCCATGGGAGGGACCTAGCAGTTGACGGCGCTGCGCAATCGCCCATCGGCTTGAGTGGGTGTTCATGTAAGACCGTGTGTCAGTTGGGGTTGTTGCTGGTCAACAGGTCGAGGCGGACGGCGCGGCGGTAGCAGATGACAGCGCATGCAGCAGCAACGAATGCGGC
>NZ_BAAARY010000050.1:0-5302 GCF_039532605.1 Pilimelia columellifera subsp. columellifera | reverse complement strand
ACCACGAAACCCCCGCGAAGAAATCCTCTGCACACTCTTCGCCGAAGTACTCGGCCTCAACCACATCACCATCGACGACAACTTCTTCAACCTCGGCGGCGACAGCATCAGCTCCATCCAGCTGTCCAGCCGGGCCCGAAGGGCGAAACTGGCCCTGTCGGCTCGGCAGGTCTTCGAGCACCAGACAGTCGCTGAGCTGGCCGTGCAGGTTCAGGAGGCGGCGGACGAGCGCGCCGAGGAACCGGGCGCCGGCGTCGGCGACGTGCTGCTCACCCCGATCGTGCGCTGGCTGGCTGAGTTGGGCGGGCGGGTAGACGGCTTCCACCAGTCACGGTTCCTGCGCACCCCGGGCGTCGCCCGCTACGAACAGCTGACCGAGGTTTTGCAGATCCTGCTCGACCACCACGACGCGCTCCGGATGCGCGCCCACGCCGCCGGGGACGCCGGTTGGACCCTCACCATCGGCCCGCCCGGTTCGGTACGGGCACACGACTGCCTGCGGCGCGTCGACGTGACCGGTCTGGACGAGGCCGCATACGTAGACCGCGTCCGCGCGGAGGCAGCCGCAGCTCGCCAACGGCTGGCCATCGACGGCAGCCTGGTGCAGGCGGTGTGGTTCGACCGGGGCGTCGATCGTTCGGGTCGGCTGGTGCTGGTCGTGCACCACCTCGCTGTCGACGCGGTGTCCTGGCGGATTCTCCTACCCGACCTCGCCGAGGCGTGGGATGCGGTGGCCGCCGGAGGGCCGGTGCAGCTCGCACCGGTGGGTACCTCGCTGCGTACCTGGGCTCGCCGCCTCGCCGACTGGGGTCGGCAGCCGCAGCGGCAGGCGGAGCTTCCGGTGTGGACCGAGGTTCTCGGCCCGCCGGATGCCCCGCTGGGGGGTCGCCCGCTCGACCCGGAGAAGGACATCGTGGCCTCGGCCACCGGGCTCACCGTCAGACTGGCACCGGACATCACCGAGGCCGTGCTGTCCGAGGTGACGAGCGTCTTCCACGCGGAGATGACCGATGTCCTCATGGCCGCCCTGGCAATCGCCTTCCGGACCACCGGCCTGGCCGGCCCGCGGGGCCTGCTGGTCGACCTGGAGGGCCACGGTCGTGCCGAGGAGCTGGTCGGTGGTGTGGATCTGTCTCGCACTGTCGGCTGGTTCACCACGAGCCATCCGGCGCGACTCGATACCGGATCCGCGGATCCCTCGATCCTCCGGGGCGGGGGCGCGGCCGTCGGTACCGTTCTCAAGCAGGTCAAGGAGCACCTTCGGACGGTCACCGGCATCGGACTCGGATACGGGCTGCTTCGTTACTCCGACCGGCGCACCGGGGCCGTCCTGGCCCGGCTCGCACAGCCGCAGGTCGGCCTCAATTACCTCGGGCGGGCGCCGGCAGCCGCCAGCGGCACCGACGCCGACTGGTCGGTAGCGACGGACGTGCCCGGCGTGGTCGGCCAAGACCCTGCGATGCGGCTGCCGCATGCCCTGGAGATTGTGGCGATCGTGCGCGACGCCGGCGCTGGGCTGCACCTCGAGTCGACCTGGGTGTGGCCGGACGGATTGTTCGCCGAAAGCCAGATCCGCGAGGTAACACAGGCCTGGTTTGACGCGCTGACAGCTCTCGTCCAGCACGCCCGCGCTGACGGTGGCGGACTGACGCCTTCCGACGTTGCGCTCACCGGACTGGACCAATCCGAAATTGACCTTCTCGAAGCTGAATGGGACAGGGACGAATGAGCCGCGCCGGACTTGACGATATTCTCCCGCTCACCCCGCTGCAGGAAGGGATGCTCTTCCACAACCTGTACGACGAGTCCGCGCTCGACGTGTACGCGGCTCAGCTCATCGTCGACCTGGAAGGTCCGCTCGACGTGCCCGCGCTGCGCGCGGCCGGGCAGGCGCTCCTGGTGCGACATCCGAACCTCCGGGCGGGATTTCGGCACCGGGGGCTTACCAACCCGGTGCAGGTGATTCCGTCGGCTGTCGAGCTGCCCTTTGCGGTGCACGACCTGACCGATACCCCGGAGCCCGAGCGCGATGTGGCGGCCCGCCACATCGTGACCTCGGACCGGGCCACGCGCTTCCACCTGAGCCGGCCGCCGCTGGTCCGGTTCACGCTGATCCGGTTGGCGCCGCAACGGCACCGGCTGGTGCTGACGATGCACCACATCCTCGTCGACGGCTGGTCGACTGCCCTGGTGTGGCGCGACCTGCTCGCCCTGTACCACGGCCGGGGGAAGGCACCCGAGCTGCCGCCAGTTGCTCCGTACCGGCGTTACCTCTCCTGGCTCACCGACCAGGACCCGAAGCAGGGACAGGCGGCATGGCGGGAGGCGCTCGCCGACCTCGACGGCCCCACACTGGTTGCTCCGCACGTTGGTGTGGAGGCGGAACTGCCCCACCAACAGCGTCGAACGCTTGATCGGCCGGTGACCGACCGGTTGGTTTCCTGGTGCCGCTCCAACGGGGTCACGCTCAGTACGGCCGTGCAGGCGGCGTGGGTCCTGGTACTCGCTCACCTCACCGGGCGCACGGATGTGGTCACTGGCATCACCGTTTCCGGCCGGCCACCGGAGGTTCCGGGCGTCGAGTCCATGGTGGGCTTGTTCATCAATACGGTGCCGCTGCGCGTCCGACTGCGCGGCGGGGAGACACTCGGCGACCTGGTCAGGCGGATGCAGGCGGAGAGCCTGGGGATGCTGCCGTATCACCATCTCGGCCTGGCGGAGATTCAGCGGCTCGTGGGCTCGTCCAAGCTGTTCGACGCGCCGACCGTGTTCGAGAACTATCCCGCCGGCACTCGGCCGGAGACCGGCGCGGACGACCGAGGCTCGGGGCAGTCCGCCGCGGACCAACTGCGCGTCACGGCGGTACGCGGCCAGGACGGCACCCATTTCCCTCTGGCGCTGGTGGCGGCGCCCGGCGCCGAACTCCTGCTACGCGTGGATTATCGGCCCAGCATCTTCGGCCCCGATGCGGCGCGCCGTATCGCGGACCGCGTTGCGCTGGTGCTGGAACGGCTCGCCGACAGCGCCGAGATTACGGTCGACGGGCTGGATGTGGTGTTGCCGGGTGAGGGGCGGCAGCTGCTCGCCTGGTCCACCGGTTCCGAACCGCCGGCGCCGGCGACCCTGCCCGCTCTTGTCGAGCGGCAGGTGCGTCGAGGTCCGGACGATGTGGCGGTGCTCGATGACGACGGAGCCGTGTCCTTCGCCGACCTCAATCACCGGGCGAACCGGTGGGCTCACCGGCTCATCGCCAGCGGGATCGGTCCGGAGCAGCTGGTAGCGGTGGCACTGCCGCGGACAGCTGACCTGCCGATGGCGCTGCTCGCCGTCGCCAAGGCCGGCGCAGCGTACCTGCCGCTCGATCCCGCGCACCCGGTCGGCCGGATCGCGGATCGCCTGGCCGAGACTCGTCCGGCTTGTCTCATCACCACCACGGTGATCGCGGCGACGCTGACCCTTCCTGCTGGGGTGCCGGTGCTGCTGTTGGACGCGACGGACGCCAGCGGGGAGCCGGATCACGATCCGACGGACGCCGACCGCACCACGCCGCTGACGACCAGCCACCCGGCCTATCTCATCTTCACGTCCGGGTCGACCGGCCGACCGAAGGGTGTCGTGGTAACGCACCATGGGCTGGCCGCCCTGACCACCGGGCAGGCGCGGACCTTCGCGCTAGGCCCTGGGGAGAGGGTTCTGCAGTTCGCGGCGCTCGGCTTCGACGCTACGAGCTCTGAGCTGTGGGTTACTCTCGCGGCCGGCGCCACCTTGGTGCTCACGGCGGACGACGATCGCATGCTGCCCGGTCAGCCGCTGGCGGATTTGGTCCTAGAGCGGGCCATCACCTGCATCACGTTGCCGCCTACGGCGCTCGCCGTGCTGCCGGCGAATGCGCTCGCCCCCCGCTGCACCCTGGTCGTCGCCGGCGAGGCGTGCTCGCCCGCTCTGGTCGACCGGTGGGCACCCGGCCGCCGCATGATCAATGCGTACGGCCCTACGGAGTACACCGTCTGCGCGACGATGAGCGATTCCCTGGCTGACAATGGGGCGCCGTCGATCGGTCGGCCGATCGACGGCGCCCGCACCTACGTGCTCGATCACCGGCTCGCCCCATCACCCATCGAAACGGCTGGCGAGCTCTATCTGGCCGGGCCCGGCCTTGCGCGGGGATACTCGGGGCAGCCGGCGCTCACGGCGGAACGATTCGTCGCCGACCCGTACGGGCCTCCCGGCCACCGGATGTACCGCACCGGCGACCGAGCCCGGTGGCGGGACGACGGGCGGCTCGACTACCTGGGCCGCGTCGACGACCAGGTAAAAATCCGGGGCTTCCGGGTCGAGCCGGGCGAGGTTGCGGCAGCGTTGAACGTCCATCCGGCGGTCGCCCAGGCTGTCGTCGTCGCCCACACCGACCACGAGGACGGCCCGCGCCTTGTCGGCTATGTGGTCGCCCACCCGGGTCAGGAACCCGACGACCTGCGTAGTTACCTCGCCGAACGGCTGCCGGCCTACCTGGTCCCGACGGTGGTGGTGACTCTGCCTGCCATGCCGGTGACCCCGAACGGAAAGGTCGATATCCGGGCCCTGCCCGTACCGGAGCTGCACGGCGCCGTCGGGGGGCGAGCTCCCCGAAGCCCCAGGGAGGAGATTCTCTGCGGGCTCTTCGGCGAGGTGCTGGGTGTAGGTCGCGTGGGAATCGACGATGACTTCTTCGCCCTTGGCGGGCATTCACTGCTCGCCACGAAGTTGGCCGGCCGCATCCGAGCGTCGCTGGATGTCGAGCTGCCCGTGCGGCGGATTTTCGACCTCCCTACCGTCGCTGGCCTGGCCGAGGTGCTCGACGAGGCCGAGGGGCGCCGGCCACCGGTGGTACCAGTTGCGTCGCGGCCATCGCGGATCCCCCTGTCGGCGGCGCAGAGCCGGCTGTGGTTCCTGAACCGGGTGGAGGGACCGAGCGCCACCTACAACATTCCCATGCCCATGCGGCTCCACGGCGACCTCGACGTGGAGGCCTTGCGCGCCGCGCTGGGTGACGTGGTCCGCCGGCACGAGACCCTTCGGACCACCTTCGCCGAGGATGACTCGGGGGCGGTCCAGGTTGTCCTCGACGATCCCGACCTGGACTTCGCCGTGGTCGGGGTCCAAGCCGACGACGTGGCGGCGGAGATCGCCGTGGTGGCCGGCCACCGATTTGACCTCGCATCGGGTGAGCTGCCGTTGTTGGTGCGGTTGTTGGTGGTCGGTGAGCGGGAGTTTGTGTTGGTGGTGGTGGTGCATCACGTGGCTGCGGATGGTTGGTCTATGC
>NZ_BAAARY010000049.1:0-5408 GCF_039532605.1 Pilimelia columellifera subsp. columellifera | reverse complement strand
GTTTCTGATGTGGATTCCTTTGGCAATCTTTGATTGCCGGGATGATTTTCCAAAGAGGTTTTTGTTGGAGAGTTTGATCCTGGCTCAGGACGAACGCTGGCGGCGTGCTTAACACATGCAAGTCGAGCGGAAAGGCCCCTTCGGGGGTACTCGAGCGGCGAACGGGTGAGTAACACGTGAGCAATCTGCCCTTGACTTTGGGATAACCCTCGGAAACGGGGGCTAATACCGAATATTGACCACCGGGCGCATGTTTGGTGGTGGAAAGCTTTTGCGGTCAGGGATGAGCTCGCGGCCTATCAGCTTGTTGGTGGGGTAATGGCCTACCAAGGCGACGACGGGTAGCCGGCCTGAGAGGGCGACCGGCCACACTGGGACTGAGACACGGCCCAGACTCCTACGGGAGGCAGCAGTGGGGAATATTGCACAATGGGCGAAAGCCTGATGCAGCGACGCCGCGTGAGGGATGACGGCCTTCGGGTTGTAAACCTCTTTCAGCAGGGACGAAGCGCAAGTGACGGTACCTGCAGAAGAAGCGCCGGCCAACTACGTGCCAGCAGCCGCGGTAAGACGTAGGGCGCAAGCGTTGTCCGGATTTATTGGGCGTAAAGAGCTCGTAGGCGGTTTGTCGCGTCGACTGTGAAAACCCACAGCTCAACTGTGGGCCTGCAGTCGATACGGGCAGACTAGAATTCGGTAGGGGAGACTGGAATTCCTGGTGTAGCGGTGAAATGCGCAGATATCAGGAGGAACACCGGTGGCGAAGGCGGGTCTCTGGGCCGATATTGACGCTGAGGAGCGAAAGCGTGGGGAGCGAACAGGATTAGATACCCTGGTAGTCCACGCTGTAAACGTTGGGCGCTAGGTGTGGGGGGCCTCTCCGGCTCTCTGTGCCGCAGCTAACGCATTAAGCGCCCCGCCTGGGGAGTACGGCCGCAAGGCTAAAACTCAAAGGAATTGACGGGGGCCCGCACAAGCGGCGGAGCATGCGGATTAATTCGATGCAACGCGAAGAACCTTACCTGGGTTTGACATGTTCGGTAATCCCACAGAGATGTGGGGTCCTTCGGGGCCGTTCACAGGTGGTGCATGGCTGTCGTCAGCTCGTGTCGTGAGATGTTGGGTTAAGTCCCGCAACGAGCGCAACCCTCGTTCGATGTTGCCAGCGGGTTATGCCGGGGACTCATCGAAGACTGCCGGGGTCAACTCGGAGGAAGGTGGGGATGACGTCAAGTCATCATGCCCCTTATGTCCAGGGCTTCACGCATGCTACAATGGCCGGTACAAAGGGCTGCGATACCGTGAGGTGGAGCGAATCCCAAAAAGCCGGTCTCAGTTCGGATCGGGGTCTGCAACTCGACCCCGTGAAGTCGGAGTCGCTAGTAATCGCAGATCAGCAACGCTGCGGTGAATACGTTCCCGGGCCTTGTACACACCGCCCGTCACGTCACGAAAGTCGGCAACACCCGAAGCCGGTGGCCTAACCCCTTGTGGGAGGGAGCCGTCGAAGGTGGGGCTGGCGATTGGGACGAAGTCGTAACAAGGTAGCCGTACCGGAAGGTGCGGCTGGATCACCTCCTTTCTAAGGAGCGTCCTCCTGGCGAAAGCTGGGTAGGAGCCCGCGTCGTCCGAGTGTGGCGGCGGGGTGCTCATGTGGCGGAGACACTGGTTAGCTGTGGTCGGCAACGGCCTTCGGTCTTAGTAGGCATCAGATGCCCCCTTTTGTTGGGGGGTGTGTGGTGGTGGAACGGGTCGTTGGTGCGGCTGGTTGGAGTGTTGGGCACCCTGTTGAGGTTCTGAGAGAACAAACGTCTGCCCCCTTTTGGTTGGGCTCTTGGTCGTGTGGTTGCCCCTTTGTGGGGTTGGCTGTGTGGTTGGGGTTCGCGGGGGGTGTGGGTGTTGGTTTTCTTGGTTGCCAGGTTGGCCTGTGGCGTCAGACGACTGCTTGTCGCGTGTTCATGACTGTTTTGTGGGTTGTGGGGTGTGGCGGGTTTGGGTGGTGGCGTTGTTGTTGGGTCGGGTTTGGTTGTTTGTTGAGAATTACACAGTGGACGCGAGCATCTTTGTGGTCAAGTTGTTAAGGGCAAACGGTGGATGCCTTGGCACTAGGAGCCGATGAAGGACGTGGGAGGCCACGATAGGCCTGGGGGAGCTGTCAACCAAGCTGTGATCCCAGGGTGTCCGAATGGGGAAACCCGGCGCCAGTCATGTGGCGTCACCCTCACCTGAACACATAGGGTGAGTGGAGGGAACGCGGGGAAGTGAAACATCTCAGTACCCGCAGGAAGAGAAAACAACATGTGATTCCGTGAGTAGTGGCGAGCGAAAGCGGATGAGCCTAAACCGGCTGCGTGTGATACCTGTCAGGGGTTGCGTGGTCGGGGTTGTGGGACCCGACGAGTTGTGCTGACACACAGCTAAGGAGTTACAAAGCACGCTGCTAGTCGAACGCCATGGAATGGGCGACCGTAGACGGTGAGAGTCCGGTAGGCGAAAGTGGTGTGGTCTTCTGTTGGTGTTCCCGAGTAGCGGCGGACCCCTGAAATCTGCCGTGAATCTGCCAGGACCACCTGGTAAGGCTAAATACTTCCTAGTGACCGATAGCGGATAGTACCGTGAGGGAATGGTGAAAAGTACCCCGGGAGGGGAGTGAAATAGTACCTGAAACCGTTTGCCTACAATCCGTCGGAGCCTTTAGGGGTGACGGCGTGCCTTTTGAAGAATGAGCCTGCGAGTTAGTGGCATGTGGCGAGGTTAACCCGTGTGGGGTAGCCGTAGCGAAAGCGAGTCTGAATAGGGCGTTTGAGTCGCATGTTCTAGACCCGAAGCGGAGTGATCTAGCCATGGGCAGGCTGAAGCGCGGGTAAGACCGCGTGGAGGGCCGAACCCACCAACGTTGAAAAGTTGGGGGATGACCTGTGGTTAGGGGTGAAAGGCCAATCAAACTCCGTGATAGCTGGTTCTCCCCGAAATGCATTTAGGTGCAGCGTCGCGTGTTTCTTGCCGGAGGTAGAGCACTGGATGGTCTAGGGGGCCCACAAGCTTACCGAAATCAGCCAAACTCCGAATGCCGGTAAGTGAGAGCGCGGCAGTGAGACTGCGGGGGATAAGCTTCGTAGTCGAGAGGGAAACAGCCCAGATCACCAGCTAAGGCCCCTAAGCGTGTGCTAAGTGGAAAAGGATGTGGGATTGCGCAGACAACCAGGAGGTTGGCTTAGAAGCAGCCACCCTTTAAAGAGTGCGTAATAGCTCACTGGTCAAGTGGTTCCGCGCCGACAATGTAGCGGGGCTCAAGCACACCGCCGAAGCTGTGGCATTCACATTTTTACTCGGCCTGCCCTTTTGGGGTGGGTCCAGGTGTGTGGATGGGTAGGGGAGCGTCGTGCCGGGGGTGAAGCAGCGGGGTGACCCAGCTGTGGACGCGGCACGAGTGAGAATGCAGGCATGAGTAGCGAAAGAAGGGTGAGAAACCCTTCCGCCGGATGACCAAGGGTTCCAGGGGCAGGCTAATCCGCCCTGGGTGAGTCGGGACCTAAGGCGAGGCCGAGAGGCGTAGTCGATGGACAACGGGTTGATATTCCCGTACCCGCGAAGGAGCGCCCATGACGAACCTTGCTGTGCTAACCACCTGAACGATCTGAGGCTTTCGGGCTGAGGTGAGGGAAGCTGGGAACCTGGTGGGTAGTAGTCAAGCGATGGGGTGACGCAGGAAGGTAGCTGATCCCGGCCGGTGGTTGTGCCGGGGTAAGCGTGTAGGCCGTGCCATAGGTAAATCCGTGGCGCATGAAGGCTGAGACGTGATGCCGAGCCGTTTTGGCGAAGTCAGTGATCCTATGCTGCCGAGAAAAGCCTCTAGCGAGCTTCTAGCGGCCCGTACCCCAAACCGACACAGGTGGTCAGGTAGAGAATACCAAGGCGATCGGGCGAACTGTGGTTAAGGAACTCGGCAAATTACCCCCGTAACTTCGGGATAAGGGGGGCCGGACACGTGATACAACACGCTTGTGGAGCGTGGTATGGCCGCAGAGACCAGGGGGAAGCGACTGTTTACTAAAAACACAGGTCCATGCCAAGTCGTAAGACGATGTATATGGACTGACGCCTGCCCGGTGCTGGAACGTTAAGGGGACCGGTTAGTCTTTCGGGGCGAAGCTGAGAACTTAAGCGCCAGTAAACGGCGGTGGTAACTATAACCATCCTAAGGTAGCGAAATTCCTTGTCGGGTAAGTTCCGACCTGCACGAATGGCGTAACGACTTCCCTACTGTCTCAACCACAGGCCCGGCGAAATTGCACTACGAGTAAAGATGCTCGTTACGCGCGGCAGGACGGAAAGACCCCGGGACCTTTACTATAGCTTGACATTGGTATCCGAATTAGCTTGTGTAGGATAGGTGGGAGACTGTGAAGCTCATACGCCAGTATGGGTGGAGTCAACGTTGAAATACCACTCTGGTTGATTTGGGTATCTAACTTCGGACCGTGATCCGGTTCAGGGACAGTGTCTGGTGGGTAGTTTAACTGGGGCGGTTGCCTCCCAAAAGGTAACGGAGGCGCCCAAAGGTTCCCTCAGCCTGGTTGGCAATCAGGTGTTGAGTGCAAGTACACAAGGGAGCTTGACTGTGAGACTGACAAGTCGAGCAGGGACGAAAGTCGGGACTAGTGATCCGGCACTTGCGAGTGGAAGCGGTGTCGCTCAACGGATAAAAGGTACCCCGGGGATAACAGGCTGATCTTCCCCAAGAGTCCATATCGACGGGATGGTTTGGCACCTCGATGTCGGCTCGTCGCATCCTGGGGCTGTAGCAGGTCCCAAGGGTTGGGCTGTTCGCCCATTAAAGCGGTACGCGAGCTGGGTTTAGAACGTCGTGAGACAGTTCGGTCCCTATCCGCCGTGCGCGTAGGATACTTGAGAAGGGCTGTCCCTAGTACGAGAGGACCGGGACGGACGAACCTCTGGTGTGCCAGTTGTCCCGCCAGGGGCACGGCTGGTTAGCTACGTTCGGAAGGGATAACCGCTGAAAGCATCTAAGCGGGAAGCCTGCTTCAAGATGAGGTATCCCACCCACCATTGGTGGGGTAAGGCCCCCAGCCAGACCACTGGGTTGATAGGCAGGAAATGTAAGCACGGTAACGTGTTCAGTTGACCTGTACTAATAGGCCGAGGACTTGACTAACAAACATGCTACGCGTCCACTGTGTGATATCTGAACAAACAAACACACCCCCAACACCCCACCAACAGGTGGGCAAGGTCGGGCTGGTCGAGTGTTTGACACGTTCATAGAGTTACGGCGGCAATAGCGGAGGGGAAACGCCCGGTAACATTCCGAACCCGGAAGCTAAGCCCTCCAGCGCCGATGGTACTGCACCCGAGAGAGTGTGGGAGAGTAGGACGCCGCCGGACAA
>NZ_BAAARY010000048.1:0-5561 GCF_039532605.1 Pilimelia columellifera subsp. columellifera | reverse complement strand
CACACCGGCACTTCGGACAAGCCACACCCCGGACCCGCCACCACCAACCCTAAAACACCACAACGGCTAGCCGCTTGACACAGAAGGGAGCCAGATGAGTAAACCGCGCCACGCCCACCGCCTCGTCATCGCTGAGACTCTTGCGGTTCTATCCACACCGCATTGCATTCGACGGCTGGCGGGTGGGGTCTCGCGCTTGGAGTTCGCCGCCACGAAGCGGTGCCGCGTATACCGTGCTTGGCATGGATTCGAGCCAGACTCCGGCGGTGATCCGCAAGGCCGTCGTCGCCCTGCGGCAGGAGGAAACGAAATTTACGACCGAAGTGCGGCGTTACAGCACTGATCCACAGCCGGGCTGTCCGTTCCTCGTCGATCGTGACGTTGCCTGGAAGTCTGCGCACCACAAGTACCGCACATCTCGACAGAAGCTGTGGAAAGAAACGATCCGACACGCGGAATTGATGTCCGAGAACGTGGTGGACCACGTTCGGGCTGTCCGTCGTCTCCTCGCGGTCGAAGACAGCTCGGAGTCGCCGCCGCTATTCGCCCACATGACGGCGATGCGGGTGGCCTGCGAGGCGGCTGCGCAGATCGCGTACCTGTACGATTCCTCGGTCAGCTACGAGCAACGCCTGCTGCGTGGCGCCGTCTTGCTGCGCGACAACGCAGCCCACAGCGCGAAGGCGGCCAACACGGTTCCGAGCGCTCTCAGCCCACTCGTGCAGCCGGGAGTCGCGGCGGCCCAACGCCTTCCGGCGAAGATCGCCGACCAGATTACGAAGGCGGGGATCGTCGAAGTTCTCGGCGGGCGCGGAAAGACGGTGACGCGGCTTGAAATCCCGAACGGCGCCAAGGAGCCGGCAATCGTTCAAAAGAGCACGCTGATAAAGAGCGCTTTTGCCGATCGGCCGGGCCTCTTTAACTACGGATCCGGCGTCGCCCACAGCATGCAATGGATGCTGGGTGACGCCGTGGTGGAACGGGTCGGCACGCAGACCCGTCTGGCGCCGGACGTTATCGGCATCGGCGCGGCCACGTTATCCTGCATCGAGGCGTGCGGTGTCGTGGCCGCCACTTTCGCTGCCTACTTCGGCCACGACCCGCTCCGAGCGGAGCGGTCCCGGCAAACCCGTCACCAGGCGCTGACCGTATGGATGCAGCAGCACATGGTTACTACGTCGCACGGAGCTGTTTGAATAAACCAGCCGTTAGCCAGCGCACTCGTCGCGGCAGAAAAGTTCACTTTGAATCGTAGACATCGAAGCGATCTGTCACCTGGTAGCCCCTGATCCCCGATTCGGAAGCGGACCGGGTCTTGGACCTGGAGAATCAAGCAATGGCACTCGCTGAATTTGAGGAGAAGCAGTACGAAACGGCTCTGTTGTTGGAACTTGGGATTCCGACCTGCCCTTGGTTGCCACCGGGCTTGATGTTTTCAGCAGGACAGCATTTTGAAAACTTCGTGGCTTATGACGCCGCAACCCATCCGCAGATCGCGTCGGACATCTGGCGGCTAATCGGCAGACCTCGCCCGCCTGGGATTGTACTAAGTGCAGGTCACTTTGGATTTCCGCCCGGCCTCCCTTCCCATCGCCTACCAAGGTCGGCCGTGAGTTTGATATTGCAGTTCAAGCGTCCCGAATTGCGGAAGCGCACAACCTTAAAGCTACATGGTTCGCAGAAAGTTATGCTAGACCCGCACTATTGCGTTAAGGTCGCGCGGAAGTGGCTAAGAGTGCGGTCGAACTTCACGCAACACTCAGCGCTCTGCGACCTGGAAGGACAGCTGGCCGGTCCGGCCTTGGTTCGATATGCAGCGCCCGCCTTCTCAAGTGCGCACGAATTGGAGGATAAGCAGATTGCTCGACGGGTCATGGCGGAATCCGTCTATGTGTCGCCAGTGCTAGTCGGCCGTCGGCATACTGCCTTTCACTACGACCGACCTGGCAACATTGCCTACACAAACCCGCAAGTTGCTCCGGTGGAGATCGACAATCTCTCTGGTTTGTTAAGACATTTTTCAGCTATGGAGCCGACACCATTCGAGCGACAAGTCGCGGGAATCGCATCAGCGGTTCGAGAAGTACTTCCACGCATCTATCTGACCGCAATCGACTGGCTACGCGGGACGCGCATCGATGCGGAATCGCGCTATCTCGAAGACTACATTGTAGCTCGTTCTGGACTCGCGGCGATAAACTGCAATTGGATACTGTTTGGGCGTCGCAATAGTAATCAGACTCAGCCCAATGAGCGCATCCGTTCCGCATGGCCGGCTCGTCTGGTGATCGGGCGCACTCTCCTCGGCATGAGCGGACGCCCTCGATCCTGCGGGAGTGTGTACCGGATGTTGTGTCGGATCGGGTTGTGGTGGAGCAGCATTGGTTGGCGATGTGTATGTGGCGGTCGAGTTCTGCTGCGGCGCCTTGGTAGAGCTGTCGTGGGTTTGGCGGTGTCGTACCTGGTGGGGAGGATCGTCGGGTGTTGATCGCGGTGTCCTCTGATGGTTCTGGTGGCGGTGAGTTGTGTCCGCTGGGGCCTGACGGTGTCGTTGCCGGGCCGCTGGTTGCCGTGTCTGATCTTGCGGCGGCGGTCGGCGGGTGGGAGGGCCGTGCTGGGCCGCGTTGGGTGTGGGCGTCGGCCGTGAACGTGGTTCCGGGTTTGTTGCGGGCTGGGGTTCGGGTGGGTCGGTGCCACGACATGCAGTTGGTTGAGGGTCTGCTGCTGGGGTATGCGGGTCGGTGGGGTGAGCCGCGTTCGGTGGCTGCGGTGGTCGCCCGCCGCGACGGCCGTCTAGTACCGGCCGACCCGCTGGCGCGGGTGGCTGATCCGCCTGGTGGTGGGCAGCCGGCGTTGTTCACGCCCGTAGTGGCCGAGTCGTCGTTGCGGGACGTCGTCGACGGGTACGCCGACCAGGTCGCCCGGCTTGCCGCCCTGCCGGAGCCGGGTCGGCTGCGGTTGCTGGCGGCCGCGGAGTCGGCGGGTGCGCTCGTGGCAGCGGAGATGGGTTATGAGGGGCTGCCGTGGCGGGTCGAGGTGCACCGCGGCCTGTTGGCGGACATGCTCGGCGCCCCGTCGCTGGTGGGTGGGCCGCCGGCCCGGTTGGTTGAGCTCAGTGCCCGGATCGCTGCAGTGTTCGGGTTGCGGGCGTTGCGCCCGGAGCGGCCGGCTGAGGTGCTGCGCGCGTTCGCCCTCGCCGGTATCACTGTGCCCAGCACCCGGTCATGGGTGCTGCGCGGTGTTGATCATCCTGCGGTGCCGCTGTTGTTGGATTTCAAGGAGCGGTACCGGATCTGGACAGCGCACGGCTGGTCATGGATCGACGCGTGGGTGCGTGGCGGCAGGTTCCGGCCGGAGTACGTGCCGGGCGGGGTGGTGTCGGGGCGGTGGGCCACCCGTGGTGGTGGAGCGTTGCAGATCCCGCGGGTGATCCGCCGGGCGGTGGTAGCCGACCCCGGCTGGAAACTGGTCGTGGCCGACGCGGGGCAGTTGGAGCCGCGGATCCTGGCCGCGATCTCCGGCGACCAGCGGCTAGCCGCCGCCGGTGCGGCCGGTGACCTGTACGCGGCGCTGGCGACCGAGGCGTTTGGTGGGGATCGGGCGAAGGCGAAGGTGGCGTTGCTGGGTGCGATGTACGGGCAGACCGGCGGCGCCGCGCTTCCGGCGTTGGCCGTGCTGCGGCGCAGCTATCCGGTGGCGTGGGAGTTCGTGGAGGCGGCGGCGCGTACCGGGGAGGCCGGTGGTTTGGTGCGCTCCTGGCTCGGGCGGACCTGCCCACCAGCGGCGGCCGACGCGCCGGATCTGCTCGGCAGCGGCCCGGACGGGCCGGCGAGTCCTGGCGGGCCGGACTCCAATAGTGCGACCGCCCGGTCCCGGGCTCGGGGCCGGTTCACCCGTAACTTCGTCGTTCAGGCCACCGCAGCAGAATGGGCGCTCACCCTGCTGGCCACGCTGCGCACGTCATTGGGGGGTATGCAGGCCCGCCTGGTGTTCTTCCAACACGACGAAGTCGTCGTCCACTGCCCTGCCGACGAAGCACCGGCGGTCACCGCGGCGATCACGGCTGCCGGGCGGCAGGCGTCGCAGTTGCTGTTCGGCGCGACACGGGTACGGTTCCCCACCCACACCCAGGTCGTCGACTGCTACGCCGACGCGACACACTGACCAACTCGACAGACCAGCATGACAAGCCGGAACGACCTCACATCAGGATCGCGTCCTTGCCAGGCGATGCCTCCATCTGTGAGTACCAACGATCGAAATACGCGCTGTCCGGCGCCGGCCGCCGCACCCCCGACTGTTCTGATCTTGGCTGTTCTACTCCCACCCCAACATGCTCCCGCAGACAGACCACAACACCGACACAGGACGAGCGAAACCGCACATGAGCACACCCCTCCCCCTGACAGACAAGAGTCGCCGCCACCGGTCATCCACACTCGTCGCACGCAAGCGGGTCGGACTTCTATCGGCTGGCGCTGTCGATGAGGGCCACGAACTCGGGGAATTCGGCCCGCGCAGCGCCGACGATGTCGGCGGGCGTCTGTTGAGCCGATGGGGCGTATCGCTGCGCGATCTGCAACAGGCGGTCGACGGGTTGGGGGTCATGCTCGTGCTGGGGATATGTCGACGCCTCGTAGGGGCCGAACCCCTGCGCCAACAACCACAGGTAGGCAGCCAGGTCACATGCTACGACGCTGATCTCCCCCTCCGACCCAAGGAACACCACCGGCTGCTGGCGCAGCGGCTCACCCCGCCGGATGAGCCAAAACGCCGCCAGCCCACCGGTCCCGTCCTGACCGAACACCCTGAACCCAGGCGCGTCTTGCGTCTTGTTCCCAGTCCACGCACGCCACCAATGGACTGTCTCGCCCACAGTGAGGAACGAATCGTATGGCTCGAAATCAACCCCGTCGCCATCGCGGTAGTCGAACCCGATCGCGTGGGCCTCAACCAACTCGGGTGGCAGCATGAGTGATTCATCGCGCATGACCACACCCTACGGTCTCATCAGGACGGGCGGTGGTCGATGCCCGCTCAGCGGCCGGGGCGGGCGACTGGGGGTCCGAGCTAGGTCAGGAACACTGCCAGAGGAACCGGCCCTCGTCGCCGTCCGGGGACACGAACACGTACCCGATGCCGGCGTCGCCGAAGTTGTGACCGTGGTCCTCCAACTGGGCAACCAGCCGCCAGCCAGGCCCCGGCGTCTCGTCGCCCTGTAACCACACCGGCTCCCCGCCCAGAAACTCCCAAGGCCCGCCCTCATCCTCGTCGGGCTCAACATCCTGATCGGGCTCATCCACCGGGACAAGAACATCACGGCAATAGTGGAACGCGTCGGAAAGGTGAGCGACGGTGACGAACGAAGGCACCGCCCCGCCCGGCTGGATGATCACCGCGTTCTCGCCGGACTCAGACTCCCACGTCGCATCCACATAGTCCTCGCCCTCGGACATGAACACGTAAGACCGTGTGTCATTTGGGGTTGTTGCAGCGCCTGGTCGTTCGTTGAGCTGGTGTGGATGATGTTCAGAAGTACTGCCCCGAACCGTTGTGGCAGA
>NZ_BAAARY010000047.1:0-5679 GCF_039532605.1 Pilimelia columellifera subsp. columellifera | reverse complement strand
CTGAAAGTTTGTCCACAACATACAGACGATCACGCGGTGGCCGCCCCACGTCCAGCCCCGAACCCGCAGGTCAGACCCTGAAGTACGGCTGTCGTACTAAGCACATCCTGCCCCGGCTCGGCGGTCCGGTCGCCGGCCTGGCGCAGGTTCGTTGCCCCGCGCAGCACCGCCAACACCATTAACGTCAACACCGCCGCCACCGCATGCCGCACCCCACGCGGCTTACGCGGGTCCGTGACCTGCGAGAACAGGCAATACAACGACCCGACACCGGACAGGTCGTCGGCGACGATGACGGGCTGGACTGGGGCGTGGGACGCTGACATCAGCGGCCTTTCTCACAGATTACGAGGCGTTAGCACCCACATCATCCACACAGGAAGGCCGCGCCCGCGTCCCGAGGTCAGACCAGCACACCAACACTGACCAGGGACATTCACAAGATCATCCCAACTTTGCTTTGCCTCTGACGGCTACAACTTGGCCGAGGGCGCGACAACGAAACTCTCCAGCGAGATCCGCCGAAGCGACTACACCCTTGGTCCGCTTGGCGCGCGGGGCTCGATCCCGCAGCCTTCTGAGCGTAGCGGCCGTGGCGCGCTCGTACGCGTTGGCACAGAGTAGGTCCTTTGTAAACACCTGCGCCCCAAAATGGCATAGATCACAATGGATAGCCTGTCGGGATTCATTAGCAATACGCTGCAGACGTCCAAATGGCTTGAAAGCACCCCGCATACCGCTGAGGCAAGTCGATGCAATTAAGTATGGGTCGATGCTTTCAGGTTATGGGCAGACGTTTCTCTATCCATCAGGGAGTAGATAGTGCAGCTAAATGTCAAGATTGCAATTGGCCTCGCGGCCACCTGTGCGGCAGCGGCGCTCGTGGGCGCACCGGCTTATGCGTCTTCTGCTTCTCAGGCCGACCCGGTCGCAGAGCTTCTGGCAATGATGCCTGCAGTCGACCCAGCCGAGTTCCGCGCTGAACTGGCCGACCTCGCAGCCGAGGAAAACTCAACTGTGGAAGCGCTCGCCGAGCAGATGCTCGCCGAGGCGAAGCCTCAGGACGTCGACCCAGGCACCGACATTGTGCGTGATGTTCCGGTCCACAACGCGCGCCACAAGGGCGATGTGTTCTACACCGACGCCAAGACTGGTGGTGTCAACCATGGTCATGTGGGGTTCTACGGCGCCAATCGAGACGTTATCGAAGCCCACTCGTCGTCGGGTGTTCGTCACGTCCCCCAGACGCAGGTCAGGGTGAAGGCCGGCTCCGCGCGCGCGCTGGAGTCGAAGAACAACGGGGCCAGGAACGGTGCCGCCGACTATGCCGGTCGTCACGTGGGCAAGAAGTACGACATGGACTTCGTCTCGAACAAGGGTAAAAACGAAGAGGGCAGCTTCAACTGCTCAGAGCTCGTCTGGCGGGGTTTCAAGTCGCAGGGCATTGATGTCGACAAGGACGGTGGCCGCGGCGTTTACCCGCGGGACGTGAGAGACGACAATGACTTCAACACCTACGACAAATACTAGGCCTGTCCTGGGGTGCGCGGCGACCTGCACGATCGCCGCGCACCCCAGTCTTGTGGTTTGATCCATAATTCTCGAAGCTTACTGACTGGTCACTCGTCCCATCACTGACGCGGCAGGCGGGCCAAGACTATGACACTCGGCACCACAACGACGGCCACGATTCGCACACGAACGCGCATCCTCGGAGCTGCCGCTCTTCTGGCCTTGTCGGCGGGCTGTACCGCGGAGGCCACAGCCGACAGCGGCAAACCGGCAACGTCACCCCCTGCAGTGCGCTACCCACACGTCGCCGAACACAAGTTCCCCGAGAGCTACCTCGATAACGCGGCAATGGCCGTTCACCTCAGCACTGGGGCATACGACAAGCCCGAACGTGGCCTCTTGTTTATGTTCAAGAAGGGTGCCGTCGAGACATTCCGTACCGATGGCTTGGACGGCGCACAGTTAACTCGCGACGGCCGCAGGTCGATGTGGATCCCGCAGCTACGGTCAGACACGGTGATAGGACTCGGCGGACGGAACTATCCCCGTACAGCGACCAACCTTGCCAGCACCAGCCACCGGGTCGGCAACGGATACGCCACGTTTTTCAACCACCGACGGTCAGACGTGCCGTCGGGCTACGAATTCAAAATCGCATGGACCCGAAACGGGAAACACCAAGTCGCTACGATTCCGTACTTTGTCCAAACCGCCGGGGTCTGCGGTGGCCGGTTATACGCCATCGGCACCAACCGATACGGGCCCGAGGACCCGCGGCTTCAACCCGCGCTTCTCCTGCGGATCGACCTAACCGACCGCGCACGGACGACATTAGTGGCCCTCGAGAAAGGAACGATTGAGAACAACAAAGCCGGCTACCTCGGAGAGATGCTATGCCATGCCGGCACCCCTCAGGCCATCTGGTTCTCGAACGGCACGGGAAACAATCGCCCGCCCCGATTCTGGCTGACCAGACTAAACCCTTTGACGCGCACACTCGTGACGACAATGCTACACAATATGTCCCCGGAAGATGATGGGCAACACGAGGTCCCCTGGTATGCGATGCGCAGTGCTCACCAGCACCGCGGGCAACTTTACCATATCGATGGCGCTGGCACCCTGAGAGCCACTAGCCCAATCACCGGAAAGGTCGTTTCGACAATACCCCTAGCCGGCGCCCCCCGGGACGCCGACGCATCTGCCGCCACTGGCTGGTTAGGCGACAAGCTGGCCATTCTGTACCAACCAGACGAAGGCGACGCGGTTCTTTCCATCTACCGAATCACGGACGGCACGCAGATCCGCGCTGTCAAAGTCCCCGAAGTAACCGCCGCAATCGCGACCGATGACGCCTTGTGGCCACGCGACCTACTTCTTTTCTGACCGCTACCTCACCCACGAGGAACCACATGCGCCTCTCCAGAACGCTAGCGACAGTCATCGCCACTGCCACCCTATGCATCACTTTGCCGGCAACGCCCGCCACCGCAGACGCCGATCTCGTGCCGGAAATCGTGGCAGAGATGGGAATGGGCATGACCGAGCAACAGTTCCGGACCGATCTCGCCGTCGCTGCGCGCCACCTCAACGCGACAGAAGACGACGTGGCACAGCGGGTACTCACGGAGCTCAAAGCGAAGCAGGTGGACGGAACATTTATCCCATTCGCCCACACGTTACCGGAAGCCCGCGCCGCAGGTGATATCGCGTACGTACCGGCACCGTATGGTGGTATCTACGGGAGCATGATGATTTATGCCACCCGAAGCACCGTAATGGATTTCGTAGCCGGAAAGATTGTCCAGCGCCCGGTTGGCGAAGTGAAAGTCGCCCGGTTCACGCGACTTCTGTCTGTCGACCGACCCGACCAACGCCGCCATGCCGCAGCATGGGCCAAAGCACAGGCCGGCAAGTCCTACGACCACAACTTCGCGATCAACAAGGTCGGACTCGCAGACGACCGGCTGGGAGTCGCAGAGCTGATCTGGCGGGCCTACCGATACGAAGGCGTCAACCTCGATGATGACGGCGGAATCGGTGCCTATCCAATCGATATCTACAATCATCCCGACGTAACCTCATACAAGGTGATTAAACCGTGAAGCTAAACTCGCCGCACGCCCGAAGGACCCTGATCTTTAGCCTCGCGGCATCACTGACCGTTCCTGCGTCAGCGGTGTCCGCTTCAAATCGCCAATCAACAGATCCTGACACGGTCAATGGCGCATACGTGGTGGTATTCAAGCCCGGGGCAACGAACACAGTCGGCGCACCAGCCCTCGCGGACAAGGTAGCCTCCGCTGCCGGCGGACAGGTCGTCGACACCTACCGGCAAGCATTCTTAGGGTTTCAGCTCAAAGGCACGGCCGGCGCGGCCGACCTAGCAGCAAAGGACCGGGACGTCGCCTATGTGTCACCCGTTCTACGCACGCAGGTACCGCCACGTCGGCGGCCACTTTTAACGGAGAATTCGCAGGTTACGAACTGGGGCCTGGACCGAATTGACCAAGCGACACTCCCACTTTCGGGAACACCCTACCGCCCAGTGCGCACCGGGACTGGCGTGACCGTGTACATTATTGACACGGGTGTTCGTTTTACCCACGACGAGTTTGCTGGTCGAGCAGTCGCGGGAACCGACGTC
The DNA here is from genome assembly GCF_039532605.1 of Pilimelia columellifera subsp. columellifera. Taxonomy (NCBI): domain Bacteria; kingdom Bacillati; phylum Actinomycetota; class Actinomycetes; order Micromonosporales; family Micromonosporaceae; genus Pilimelia; species Pilimelia columellifera. Next base: position 1,520 of record NZ_BAAARY010000047.1, on the reverse strand, counting down.
GCTGATGACGGCGAGGGGCCATATCCACCCAGCCCAGGCGAAGATTGCAACGGACACGGCACCCACGTCGCCGGTGTCGCAGCCGGACAAACGTACGGCGTCGCCCCTGCAGCGAAAGTGGTTTCCGTGCGCACCCAGCGGTGCGACGGCCGCGGAGACACGGCGGGCCTGATCAAAGCATTCAATTGGATCCTCGCTAATGCTAGAGGGCCCTCGGTAGTAAATTTGAGTGTCGTGTCCCCGCGTCGAAACCGCGCTCTCGAAGACGCCGCACGGGCGCTCGTAGATGAAGGTATCACCGTAGTCGCCGCAGCCGGCAACGGAGACCGCGGCCCCGTCGACGCGTGCGAACTTTCACCCGGCGCGGTCGACGAGGTCTTCACCGTCAGCGCGACCAGCAACGACGACAACCAACATCCTCAGTACAATTACGGCAGCTGCGTAGACGTCTACTCACCCGGGCTGGGCATCCGGTCGGCAGTCAACGACGATGACAGCGCAAGCGAGACCTGGGACGGAACCTCATTCTCGGCGCCACATGTCTCAGGAGCCGTCGCGCAGTACCTTCAAGACTACCCCCGCGCCAAACCTTCAGAGGTAGTCAAAGCAATCCAACAACGAGCGGTTAAGGATGTGCTGAAGATGTCCCTTCCAGGCCCCAACCTGCTCCTGCAAGTCGATACAGCCGAACGGTAAGCGCTTTGCCGTAAGTCTTGTCTACGACCAAGGGTCATTCAAGTGAAGGTGACCTTGGATCATCACAGTGAGTGACTGGCGGAGGGTTCGGTAGCCCGCCTGCCGCGTTCCGTGGGGCCCGCGGTGCTGTCGGTGACGTAGCCGGCCCGGATCCGTCTCGGAAGGCCGCCGATGTGGAAGCTGCGGCGACGGGCCAGGGGTGGGGACAGGCTGGCACCTCGGGCTAGTCCGCGCAGGCCTGGATCAGCGAATCGTGGCCCGTCGCTGGCGAGGCGGTTGAACGGCGCCGCCCACCACTGCCGGGCGGCCTGCGGTGACGGGAACGGGCCGACGACTGCGGTCTGCACGTAGGTGAACACGCCGTAGACCGGCCCGGTGGCCGGCTCGCCAGCGGCGAGGCCGTCGACGACCGCCCCGGTGCCCACCAACGCCCGCGCGCCCACAATGACCCCGGCCAAAACCACGGCCCCGGAACCGACCTTGCAGGCGTAGTCGAAACGCGGCGGCCGCAGCGGCTGCTCGTTGGCCGCGTCCCGCCAGATCAGCTCCTTGTCGTTGACCGTCCGCACGCCCGCGCCCAGGAACACCCGGTCGCCGATCACCATGTCGGCGGTGATGTGCGACCCGGGCGAGCACAGCACCCCCGAGCCGATCCGGGTGCCGCGTTCCACGGTCAGGGTCACCGCGAGTTGACTGGCCGAACCGATCTCACAAATGACGAGGCGTAGTACGACAGCCGTACTTTTCGGTTACGTGATCAACTCGGCGGTCTCGCGGCGTCGGTAGTGGGCTTTTCGGGCTCGGTGTTGGTGTCGGCGTCGCCA
>NZ_BAAARY010000046.1:0-5916 GCF_039532605.1 Pilimelia columellifera subsp. columellifera | reverse complement strand
ACCGAGGGCCCCGCGCCCTCTCCAACACCGTCCGTTATGGACGAGGTGCCCGTGTCGTCCCCGCCGACGATCACGCCCTTGCTGAGATCACCTCACTGGCGCTGCGCCGAACCGCCACCGGGACGCGGGGAGGGGTCTGGTGTCCCGGAGGCCTGTTGTTTCGGCGCTGGATCCGCCTCGCGGGCCTCCTCGCTGCGCCGAGGGCGGCCCTAACTTTGGCTGCTACCGTGCCGGCCGGAGGAGTCCGGTCGCTGCGCATCGGCCATGCCCGTCGGGTGTCCGTGGGTCGGGTTCGTGCGCTGGGCATTCAGTCTGTGGTCATCCTCCGGTTGCGGAGGATGCGGCGTACGCCGAGGATCGCGATGCCGAGTCCGGCGCCTGCGCTGAGGAACCCGAGGAAGAGGAACAGGAAGATCGGGCTCATCCCGAGCGTCTTGCCCTCGGGCCCGAGGACCGTGCCGATGAGGAACCCGAGGAGCGGCCCCAGGACCATCATTCCGCTGCCGAGGATGACCAGCCACACGCCTGGCGGGACCGGCATCAGCCGGATCGGCCGGCCTTCTTCGGGACCGGCCTCGAGGTCAGTGTTCATCAGGTGTCCCTTCCGCGGTGTTGGTCACCGGTGAAGCACCGCTGACGCCCGGCGCCGTTCTGCCGCGAAATCCATCGAGGAACGGGCCGATGATGTCCATCGGCAGGGGGAAGACGACGGTGGAGTTGTGGTCGGCGCCGAGCTCGAGCAGGGTCTGGAGGTAGCGCAGCTGCAGGCTCGCCGGGCTCTCGCTGAGCGTCTTCGCGGCGTCGCGAAGTTCCGCCGACGCCTGGAGCTCGCCTCTGGCGTTGATGACCTTGGCGCGCCGCTCCCGTTCGGCCTCGGCCTCGCGTGCCATCGCACGCTGCATCGCCTCGGGGATCTCGACGTCCTTGATCTCCACGACCTCGACCTTGACACCCCACGGCTCAGTCATCAGTGCGATCGATTTTGCCAGGTCCTCGTTAAGGTCCGCCCGGTGCGCGAGCAGCGTGTCGAGGTCTGCGCGGCCGACGACTGACCGCAGGGTGGTCTGGGCGATCTGGGAGGTGGCGACCGCATGGTTCTCCACCGACATCACGGACTTCACTGGGTCGACCACGCGGAACATCACGACGGCGTTAACCCGGGCCGGGACGTTGTCGCGGGTAATCACCTCCTGCGGCGGGATGGTCAGGGTGACGATCCGCTGGTCCACCCGGATCAGCTTGTCGACACCGGGCAGCAGCATCCGGGCGCCCGGGCCCAGCGGTTCCCTCAATCGTCCCAGCCGGAACACCACGCCTTGCTCGTACTCCTTCAGCACCCGCGTCGAGGTCACGGCCAGAGCCAGCAGCAGAAGAAAGACGACGGTCGCGATGATCACCTTCTTGCCTCCGGCCCGGACTCGCGTCGGTCGGATCCGTAGCTCGAACGCCGCCGGATCAGGGCGGCCGTAGCGGCCTCGCGCTCGGCGACGGCGTCGTCGAGCGAGCGGTGGAGCATCCCTTCGGGGATGACTACCGTGGTGCGGAGCAGATGTGACCAGAGGGGCACGCTCAACAGCAGTGCCGCTGCCACGGCCGCGGCCAGGACCAGCAACGAGTCACCGCCCGGACCGGCGAGTGCGGTGCCGACCGGCCACACCAGACCGAGAACCACTACCACGCAGGCGATCCCGCGGTGGAATCGCGCCGCCTCGGAGGCTGGCCACGAGTCGACCACCCGCTGGACCTCACGCCCGGAGGGCGAGGTCGTGCAGGTGTCCTTGACCGGGCAGGCGTTGCAGACTGAGGGTGTGCCACGGTAGCGCATCACCCGGTTGTGCGCGTCGAAGGACTGCGGCCACAACCACTGCTCCTGCGGGCACTTCCACGCGTCGTGGTCGGAGTGGTAAGTGAAGCCACCGGACAAGCCGCCCTCGGAGACCGCCGCTGCGCGGCGTGCCAGAGTGTCGATCATGTACGCCAGTCCCACGAGCGTCAGGCAGTAACCGGCCGCCATCCACACCTCCACTCCCACGGCAGAGGCCGAGAACCCGGTCATGGTCCCTCCGCCTCGTCGCGCCGGTCAGAGGCGTAGCGGCCCCGTGACGGAAGCGCCTCGCCCGCGGTAGACGCCGTGCCGGCCATCGCTGAAAGGCCCGTGCGGTCCTGCGCCGCCTCGGCGGTCTCCTCAACGTAGAGCGTCTCCGGCGGCAGGTCGGTCGCCGTCGCCTTGATGCCGTGGCGGATGCCGAGGTAGGTGATCCACAGGAACGGCAGCACGCCGCCGATGATCAGAATCAGGTCACCGGGCATCCGCATCCACTCGAGCAAGGCGTTTCCCGGTTCGGTGATGTAGCTGAGGGTGCGTGCCTCGAAGTAGCCGTCGTTGACCGAGTGCCACAGCTGCAGAATCCCCAGCGGGAGCAGGGTCACGAACACCATCCAGGCCAAGCCGATGTTCAGCGACCAGAAGGAGAGCTTCGCCAGCTTGTCGGGCCACTTCGACGCCGGGACGATGTACCGCAGCGCGAAGAACGCCAAGCCGACCGCGAGCATGCCGTACACGCCCATCATCGCGCCGTGCGCGTGGTTGGCGGTCAGCGCCGTGCCGATCTGGTAATAGGACACGATAGGCAGGTTGATCAAAAAACCGAAGACGCCGGCGCCGACGAAGTTCCAGAAGCCCACGGACACCAGGAACATCACCGCCCAACGGTGCGGGAACGGCGCGCTGCTACGGGTCTGCTGCCGGGCGCCGAGTTGCAGGAAGGTCCACGCCTCGACCGTCAGGAACGTCAGCGGGATCACCTCGAGCGCCGAGAAGAACGCACCCAGCGCCATGTGCTCCACCGGCGTTCCGGAGAAGTACAGATGGTGCATCGTCCCGATCACGCCGCCCGCGGAGTAGAGGATGACGTCGAGGAAAATGATCTGGATGGCGGTCCGGCGCCGGACCACACCCAGCATCACAAAGATGTAGGCCACCATCACCGTGGTGAACAGTTCCAGGAAATCTTCCACCCACAGGTGTACGACCCAGAAGCGCCAGAACTCCGCCACCGTCAAATGGCTCCCGGTCGATGCCAGCATGCCAACCGCGTAGAAGGCCGGGATGGCAAGGCCGGCGTAAAGGAACAGCCACGGCATGTTGAGCTTGTGCTCGGTCTTCAACCGCGACCGGATACCGCGGTAGATGATCGCGATCCACAGGAACAGCCCGACCACCAGCAGACCCTGCCAGAACTTCGGCAGATCCAGATACTCCCACTGCTGGTCGAGAAAGATCGACCCCTTCGCCCCATCGACGCCGAAGATGCTGATCGCCTCACCGGTCAGCGAGCCGACCACCACGATCACCAACGCGCCGAGCAGGCCCCAGGCCAGCCAGTGTTGCCGCCCGGGCTCGCGGCCAGCGATGATCGGCGTGAGGAAGATGCCGGCCGCCAGGAACGCCGCCGCGGTCCAGAACAACGACAGCTGCACATGCCAGGTCCGGGCCAGGTTGAACGGCAACACTTGAGCAAGGTCGATGCCGAAGAACGTGCTCAGGTCGGCCCGGTAGTGCTCGATCGCGCCACCGAGCAACGCCTGGACCAGAAAGAGCGCGGCCACGACGAAGAAGAACCACGCGGTCACCTCCTGCGCCTTGGTGATCTTCACCTCGCCCGGCTGGCGAAATGCCAGGGCCGGCTGCTCCGAGGCGTGCCAGCCGATCTTCCGGCTCCACCGCCCGTAGAGCGCGAACAGCGCCCCCAGGCCGACCAGCAGAGCCGTCAAGGACAGACCCGACCAGACCACGATGTCGGCGGTCGGGGTGTTGTCGACACGCGGCTCGGGCGGCCAGTTATTGGTGTAGGAGTATTTGTGACCCGGGCGCTCCGCGGCGCTCGCCCACGCCGTCCACGAGAAGAACGCTGTCAGCTCGTGAATCTCCCGAGGATCGGTGATCACCTGCGGGATCAGGCCGTACTTCGTGCTGTCCGTGCCGAAGAACTCGGCGTAGTGCCGGGTGGCGTCCTGGAACGCCGACACCTGCTCCGCGGTGAAGACCAGCTCGCCGCTGGCGTCGTCGTATCGGTTCTCGCGCAGCATCCGCTTGGCGGTTTCGGTGGGCTCCAGTTGCCCGGAGTAGGAGAGTTGGGCCTTGATGTGCTCGGCTGAGAGGCGCAGGTACTCCGCGGTGTAGTCCGGGCCCAGATACCCGCCATGCCCCATCACGGAGCCGTACTGCTGTAACCCCCGGCGCAGGAAAGTCTGCTGTCCGGCCGTCACGTCCGCCGCGGTATAGACCACCTGACCGCCGGGACCGGTCACCCGCTGCGGCAACGGCATCGAATCGGTGTAGGTCCGCAGGGCCAGCATGCCCATGACGAAGAACCCGAAGACCATTACCAAGGCGACGCCCTGCACCCACCCCTTGGAGAGGGTCAGCTCCGCCCGCCGGGAGCCCTCCACCTGCACCTGATCAGACAAGTCCCCGGCCTTCCGTCCATCAACGATACGATCGACCGCATCGAGAAGTCAGATTCTGCGCAGCCCTAGGTTGCTGATCGCTCCAGAACATACACAGATCACCTCTTTGAGTCAGCCATTCCACCCTGACGGCGCCCGCGCCCCAATCCACGAACGCCCCATCCACCGGTGACTGCGTGAGAACCAGATCAGCTCGTCCTTATCCGTTGCCTTCTCGGCCGGTACTACTGGAACCCCTGCTGCCTGGGAGATTGCGTTCTCGCGGTTCAGCCTGCTGAATCCTCTCTGATCCCCGTACTGACCGTGACTACTCCCGGGGCCGACGCGCCGCCACGCCCGGTCACCGATGGTGAGGGCGGTGGCCTGGTGGCTGCGGTGAGCCTGGTTCCGGACCCGCGTAAACCCCGCGGTGTGCAATCTCCTCACGGCCTTGCTGACCGTGGCGGTGTGCGCGGTCCTGGCCGGCGCCACCGTGTAGCGGCTGCTGACGCTACGGGGCGCCCGCCTGGCCGGCGGCCGGCAGACACATCCGCTTTCCGCGCTCGACACCAGCACCGGCACCATCCTGGCCCAGGTCACCGTCGACGCGAAAAGCCACGAGATCCCGGCGTTCACGCCGCTACTCGACGCCGTCGAGCGTCTGCTGGGCAGCCTGGCCGAAGTCCGTTTCGTCGCCATTGCCATGTATAGCTCAAAACTCTGCCCTGGGCGCAAGTCCCGGTCGGTGGCCGCACCCGCAACACCGGCAACGGCCGTAAAGAGACCCGTACCGTCAACGCTCCGAGCGGGAAAGGGGCTTCGATCGGTCGAGATCGTGTCAAGATTCGGCGAGTTCCCGACGTCCCGGAGGAGACCGATGAGCGCGCCGCTGCCGTACCAGTTCTTGCCGCCCGTGCCCGCCTTTACCCTCAAAAGTGCTGATCTGGCCGATGGTGAGCCGCTGCCCGAACAGCACACCCTTGACCACGGCAACCGGTCACCCCAGCTGGCCTGGTCGGACTTTCCAGCGACGACACAGGGCTTCGCCGTCAGCTGCTACGACCCGGACGCGCCTACCGGTTGTGGCTTCTGGCACTGGCTGATGGTCAATGTTCCGCGCCCCGTCACCGCCATCGAGCGGGGCGCCGAGCCGCCGACGGGCGCGCTCGTCATCCGGAACGACTTCGGCGAGGCCCGGTACTGCGGGGCCGCACCGCCGCCCGGTCCCGCGCACCGATACGTCTTCGCGGTACACGCCGTCGACGTACCCGATCTAGGGGTAAGCGCCGACGCCACAGCTGCCATGACCGGCTTCCACCTGACCGCCCACACGGTCGGCCGGGCCGTGCTGATCAACCCGTACCCGGCCTAAGACCGTGTGTCATTTGGGGTTGTTGCAGCGCCTGGTCGTTCGTTGAGCTGGTGTGGATGATGTTCAGAAGTACTGCCCCGAACCGTTGTGGCAGA
>NZ_BAAARY010000045.1:0-7122 GCF_039532605.1 Pilimelia columellifera subsp. columellifera | reverse complement strand
TGCGAACTTCGTGGTGTTCATCTACGAGGGTGGTGACGGGGCGAACGAGCCCTGGTCGGTGGACAGCTACTTGCTGACTGACACAGACCTGCCCCAGGTTTGGCGTTGGCTGCGCCGGAACCTGCCAGTCGATTCGTGCTGGTCGCTCGGCGTCGTGGTGGACCCGGCGTATCCGACGCCCGAGTCGAAGGTGAAGGTCGATTGGATACTTGGCGCCGACGTTCTGAACGCGCATCCGCACCACCGGTCACCCTCTGACCAGACTGTGGCGGAGGAAATGCTGGCTAGGCGAAATGGGCTGACTCTGCCGTAGATGGCGGCACGCTCATGCCGATGAGCGGGCGTGCGGAGCCGATCTGGTTGCGTCATAACTCCCGGCGGGCAAATATCTGCGGTGGTGTTCGTCTGCCGCTCGGGCACCCGTCAATCGACGTCGGAGAGGCCCAGGAGGTCACGGAGAGCTGCTTTTCCGTTCGGGGTAAGCCGCACCGCCCGACCGGACCCGATCCGGGCCACCCAATCGTTGCCGAGGAACGTCTCACACAGCTTCGCCCCGGCCAACCCGGCGAGGTGCTGCCGCCGCTCCGTCCAGTCGAGGCATCCGCGTGCGACTGGTCGGTTGCCGGGCCGTAGGTCCTCGGGGCTCAGCCCAAGCGTGTCGGTGAGCCAGGCCAGGCCGGCCGCGGTCAAGGCGAAACCGCCGGCCTGGTCCAGCAATCCCGCGCGGGTCATCGCGTCGGTCACCGCCACGCCGAGCCGTCCGGCGAGATGGTCGTAGCAGGTGCGGCCACGTCGCAGGGCCGAGTCGGCCGTCACCGCGCGCAGCCCTCGCGGCGTGGCGGGGCGGTGCTCGATCCGGGCCGTCAGGTCCTCGAGAAGCTGCGCGACGGACGCGCCGGCGAGCTGTACGTATCGGTGACGACCCTGGCGTCGCTCGACGAGCAGCCCGCCGTCGATGAGGCGGTGCAGGTGCTCAGTCGCCGTGGAAGGCGCGACGCCCGCGTGCGCCGCCAACTCGCCCGCGGTCCACGCGCGGCCGTCGAGCAGCGCGAGGCACATTGCGGCCCGGCTCTCGTCAGCCAGCAAAGCCGCGAGCGACGCCAGGTCGGAGGCTGAGGTCACTTGCCAAGCCTAGGTCGTTTCCTTTCGGCCGCCGCCGAACGATCCCGGCCGTACCTTCGCTCCATGCAGCAGATCAACGGCCGCGACGCCGCCTTTGCCGTCCTGAACGACCCGGCCTTCGTGGTGCCGCCGGTCCCATCCGGGCCCGCCGGAGTCGCCTGGCTACGCGCCACGGTCGGCCGGTTCAGTACCGGAGAGGCCCACGAGCGCCGGCGCGCGTTGTCCATCGCGATCCTGGACGCGATCCCGCCGGAGTCCCTCCGAGGCTACGGCCCGATGCACCCGGTGGCGGTCCTCGCCAGCGAGATGGGCGTCGACAAGCCCGTCGTGGACCTCATACGCGATGTCGCGCAGGCCTACCAGCCCGGCACCGGCGACGAACCCAGGGCGGACGTGGCGGTCGCCCGGCTGGTTGCGGTCTTCGGTGGCGTCTTTGACGAGCCGACCGCAGCCCACATCGGGCTACTCGTGCAGGCTTGCCAGGCCACCGTGGCCATGACCGAACGGGCCCAACACCGCCCCGTTGACGACGTGTTACGCGACGACCCGCCGGTCCCTGCGACCAAGCGGCAGGCGCTCGTCAAAGCCATCATCGGTGACGTCACGGTCGAGGCCGGCGAGGTGGTGCAGGTGCGGCTGGCAGGCGATCTGGCATTCGGGGCTGGGCCACGTCGCTGCCCCGGACGCGCACATGCCCTCGCGCTCGTCGAAGGAGCCCTCGCATGAAGGACTTCGCCGCCCTGCACCGCAGCGGCGACCCGCTTGTCCTGCCGAATGTGTGGGACGTCGCGTCAGCCCGGTGTCTGGTCGAGGCCAGCTTTCCCGCACTCGGCACCACCAGCCTTGGCATCGCGGCCGCAGCCGGCCTCCCCGACGGCGCGGGCGCCGCCGACGCCGAGACGCTGCGCCTGACCCGCGCCCTGGCGAAGCTGCCGGTACACCTCACCGCCGATATCGAGACCGGTTCGGTCGGCACCGCGATCGCCGTGGCCGCGGCCGGCGCGGTCGGCGTCAACATGGAAGACACCATGGGACCGGCCGAAGCGCACGCGGCATTGATCCGATCAGTGAAGCGGGAGGTCCCGCAACTGTTCGTCAACGCCCGGACCGACACCCATTGGCAGCGCCCCGGCGACCTCACCGAGACCCTACGTCGGGTACGGATCTACGCGGACGCCGGCGCCGACGGGGTATTCATTCCCGGCCTGGCGGAGCCGGCCGATGTCGCCGCCGTCGTGGCGACGGTCGACGTACCGGTCAACATCCTGTTCCTACCCGGCCGGCACACCGTCGCCGCCCTGGCAGAACTGGGCGTCCGACGAATCAGCACCGGCTCCCTGCTCTTCCGCGCTGCCTTGGCGGCGTCACTGAATACCGCGGAAGCCGTCCGCGACGGCCTCCCCGTACGACCAAACCTGCCGCCCTACAACCAGGTCAATACCTGGTCGACGGCACAGTGACGCCAACGGAACCAAACCTTCTACAAGCAAGATCGACCATCCGCTCATGCCGCGACCAACCGCGTCCGCCTGAGGCAAACGTGAGCCACGTCGTCGCTTGGGCTGTATGCGGCCCGGCCTGGCCTGGGCTGCGCCCGAGGGTTCGTCCGGGGGCAGTGTTGTGCCTACCCGGGATACGCGGTGACGAGTGAGCCCGTGTAGCTCGATCCGAGTGCGGTGACAGTCACCCGCTGCGGCGGTGCGCTGGATCCGTGCCAGTACGGGGCGGGGATGCTGACCTGGTCGCCCACAGCCACCGAGATTCCCGGGGGCATGGCGTAGGCGTAACCGCGTTCCACAGTCACTATCTGCCGGCCGTCAGGCGTGCGTTCTCGATGGTTGCGGCTGGCCGTTTCGCGAGCCTCGGCCTCACGTAGCTCGCGCTCGGCTTCCCATCGGGCGGCTTGGCGGCCGTGTTCTTCACCGGCCCGCATGCCATCGCGGTAGCCCTCCCAATATGCCGCTTCGGTTGCGCGCTCCAGCTCGGTGGCGTGGTTCTGACATCCTGCCGTCCGGTTACTGATCCTGCGGTTCCAACATGGCGTCCCCGCCTTCGTGGGACGGCCGCAGGTCATGTCCTCCACCGAGGGTCCTATCTACGTCATGGTCCGAACATAAGCAGTCTCGCCGAGTGATACTACGCTCGGCGATCAGATTCGAGCTGGGAATGTTCCCCTGCCGCCTCCTTGCGTGGCCACTGTCGGCGTAGTACGGCGTCAGCTTGGTGGAGATGGGGAAACCGAGCGGATCTCGTCGAGGACTCAACGGTTTGAACGGGAGCGGACGGGAGGATTTCGTCGGGGCGCACTCATCCGCCGATGGCGCGACGTTTGCAGTCGCCGTTTCAAGTGCTCGTGTTGGTGGGGCGTCGGGTGGGTAGAGGTCGGGCGGGCGGGCAGCTTAGGGGTCTGTGGTCGGCGTAGGTAGCCCTTGGCGGTTACGGTGGGGACATGTTGAACGATCTTGGTTGGGGCGTCGCGTGCCTGTTTGGCCTTGGCGGGGGGATGAAATGACCGCTGATCCTCAGGCGATGTTCGTTGTCGAGTTTCCCTGTGATCTGTTCTGCCGCATCGAGGTTGATCTGAAGGGTGAGAGCAGTCAGGTCACGCTGCGGCAGCTGCGGGAGAAGGCTGACGGGATGCACCGGCGGGTGCACGAACCAGAACTCGCCGTGGCTGGCGTGGCGATCTCCGATGAGGACGCAGCGGGGCGCCCCTCGAGCACGGTTTTCCTTTCCGCACCGGGGCGAAGCGGTGACCGGCGACGATGATGCGCCTTTTGCGGCGATCCACGCGAAGTAGCCGGACTCCGCCGGGGCGGGTCCGCGCGCCACGGGCGGGGAGCGGCGAGCACCTACGACGAACGGGCTTTCGAGAACGCTGACCTGTTCCGCTAAACCAAGCAACTCTCCCTGTCAGGCGCCCCACCGGCGCGACGACCCCTACGCGACCCCCACCCGGGCTGTCGATCACGCTCCTGCGATGTGTTGCGGCCGGTAGGGCCCGGGCGTCGCCGTCTTGATACTTCGCGGTTCGGCGATGACGACTCGGTGAGGCCGGCTTCGACGTGGACGTTGGTGCCATGCGCCATGGTGTGGTGACGACCGCCTGCCCGAGTCCGGCCGTACTCGATCCAGTCTTGGAGCGGTTGACCTACGTCAACGAAGACACCGGGGCAGCGGCAGCGGGTGGGGAAGCCGGCTGAGCAGGAGCCTACTCCTGATCGGTCAGGTCACCGGCCACACCGAAACGATGCTAGCGGCGACGAGGCGATAGATGAATGTCATCGGGCGCCGCCGGGCCCTGTTGATCGCGTGCCTGAACGGCGGCGGCGGCGTACGGCGTCGGACCCCGTACGTCCCCGAGGGGGTTGCTCCAAGAACCTGGAGCCGGATGGTTCGGCATCCGGGTCCAGATGGTGGGGGTGGGGTGTCAGGGCCAACGGAGTACGCCAGGAGCGGTGATGGCCGGCAATTCCACTGGTCGGTGGTCGGTGGTCGGTGGTCGGTGGTCGGTGGTCGGGGTTGGTAGGGGTGACGGTCTGGTGTGGACGGTGTGGCGCTGGGGCTCTATGGTTAGTTACTCATGTAGCGAACCATAGAGCCAAGAGGTGGCTGTGTTCGATGAGCGGAGCCCGATTTACCGGCAGATCGCTGAGCAGATCAAGACTGATGTGTTGCGTGGGGTGCTGGGGGCCGATGAGCAGATCATGTCGACTAACCAGTACGCGACGTATTACCGGATCAATCCAGCGACGGCCGCCAAGGCGTTTCAGCAGCTCGTTGACGAGGGGATGCTCTACAAGCGCCGAGGTATCGGGATGTTCGTGAGCGCTACCGCCCAGCAGATGTTGCGCGCCCAGCGCCGCGAGCGGTTCTTCGCTGATGTCGTTCAGCCGATGGTTGCCGAGGCGCACGCGATCGGGATCCCGGTAGTCGACATCGTTGAGCACATCCAACAGTCGGCCGAGGCCAAGGGGGAGGCGCAATGACGTTGACCATCGAAGTGAGCGGTCTTCAGGTGCGGTACGGGGAGGCTGTCGCTCTTCACGATCTCAGCGTGCGGCTGCCTGGCGGGAGGATCTATGGCTTGCTGGGCCGCAACGGGTCCGGCAAGACCAGCTTGTTGTCGACGCTCGCCGGATTCCGCAAGCCGTCCGCGGGTGCGGTGGTCATCGACGGGCAGCCGGTATTTGAGAATCCTCAGATCACCCGGCGGGTATGTCTGATCCAAGAAGGGGGCGGTGTCGGTGACGACACCGACACGGTGAAGGACGCTGTGCAGGTCGCGCAGCGCCTACGGCCGGGCTGGGATGCCCAGTACGCGGCCACTTTGATCGATCTGTTCGAGCTGCCGTTACGGAAGCGGATCGGCGAGTTGTCGCGGGGGCAGCGGTCCGCGTTCGCAGCGACCGTCGGGTTGGCCTCGCGCGCCGCTGTGAGCATGTTCGACGAGGCGCACCTGGGCATGGACGCTTCGACCCGGCAGGCGTTTCAAGACGAACTGCTACGAGACTTCATCGCCAGACCCCGCACGATCATCATCTCCACCCACCTGGTGGAAGAGCAAAGTCCCCTGTTCGAGCGGGTCCTGATCCTGCGTGAAGGCCGGCTGCTGTTGCACGAGGATCTGGACGAGCTGCGTGCCCAGGGCGTGTCGCTGACCGGACCCGCCGCCACGGTCGACGACGTCGTCGCTGGTCTCACCGTGCTGAACCAGCAACAGCTCGGTCCGACGAAGTCCGTCATGGTGTACGGCGCGCTCGATGACGCGCGCCGCGCCGCCGCCGAAGCCGCCGGGCTCGAACTCGGCCCGGTCGCCGTGCAGGACCTGTTCATCCACCTCACCGAGCCCACGGGAGCTGCCCGATGAACCGGCCCGCCCGGCGATGGCCGATCGCCTACCTCCTACTCACCACCCATCTGCCGTTTCTGGTGTTCTGTCTCGCCGGCCTACTGGTGGTGGCCGGATTGGTGCTCGGTGGGGTAGCCGTCTTCGGCGCCGTCCGCATCAGTGCCCTCGACGTCGGCGGTCAACTTCTACGATGGCTCGCGCTCGGCTACGGCTACTACCTGCTTCGCACCATGCTGCCGATGGTTCTCGTGCATGGGCGCACACGCCGGGAGTACCTCTGCCAGGTTCCGGTGTTTCAGCTCATCACCACCGGTGTGCTGGCCGGCGCGACGACCCTGGGGTACGCGGCGGAGTCGCTGCTTTACCGTGCCGCCGGTTGGCCCCACCAGCTTGCCGAGGCCCGGCTCTACAGCGACACCACGGATCATCTAGTGATCTTCGCGAGCTACTGGATGATGCTGCTGGGTTGGATGGCCACCGGCTCGTTCTTGGGCGCTGCGTTCTACCGCCTGCGGGCCGGGGGCGTGCTGGCCTTACCCGTCGCCCTGCTGCTGCTGGCGGTGAATGGACTAAGTAACGGCGTGCTGAGTCTGCCGTTCATCAAGCTGGACCTGCTACCACAAGACCTCGGCGTTCCCGCAGCTCTCACCCTGGGCGCCGCCAGCACGCTCGTCGCTGTGGGCTTGTGCTGGTTGCTCGCCCGCGACATGCCGCTTCGGACCCGAACATCATGATGTCGGCGAAAGCGGCGGTGCAGAACATGTAGGCCGCGGCGAGCGCGGGCGATCATCGCGCGTCCGACGAGCCCAAAGGTGTGTTGAGTAGGCCACCAAGGCAGCCGCGTTCTCACCCTTAACGGCGGGGGTGTCGTGGGTTCGGGCTGCGGTGGTGACGTTGCGGTGGTGGGCGGGGTGTTGGCCGGGTTGGTTGGTTTCGGGACTGGTCAGCGCCCGATGGTCGGGTTCTGCTTGTTGAGGCGGTTGGTCCACCCTTGTGCGGTGTGGCGGGGCACGTTGTAGTGGTCGGCGATTCCTGCGGCGGTGCTGATCTGCTGGTACACGGCGGCGAGGTCGGCGGGCATCTTCCGGTAAACCCGCCCAGCCCCAGCCCCAGCCCTGGTTTTGGTGGCTGTTGTTGCCTTCTTGCGG
>NZ_BAAARY010000044.1:0-7372 GCF_039532605.1 Pilimelia columellifera subsp. columellifera | reverse complement strand
CCTGCGCGGCCAGCAACACCATCCTGGCCCGCTGCACATGCCCCGCCGGCGCCGCCGATGACCGCGTCAACTCACGCAACCGGCCGCCATCACCGGGACGCAGGACCAACGCCGCAGCAACAGACATGCCGCATTGTCTCGCACCCAACTGGTCAAACCACTTCAGACACGCGACACTAGACGTGTAGATACATCCCCCGGCACGAGGTGCGTCCGATTTCAGCTCACCGGCTCGGATGAATGACCCCGAGGACTCGACGTATTGCTGAGGCGACGTCGATAGCAACGTCGGTGGGTGAATAACCGTCTTGAATCCAGGGTCTATCGTTTGAGACCCAGACGCTCCGGATACCCACTGCCACCGCTCCTGCGATGTCGGCGTGCGGCGAGTCGCCGATCATCCAGGCACCGCGAAGTGAAAGCCCCGCCATTTTTTCTGCCGCGTAGAAAATCTCTGGAGCGGGCTTCTTGTGGCCCACTTCTTCCGAGACGACCCACCCATGAACGATCCGATCGAGTCCGGTGTTACGGATTTTAGTTTCCTGCTGCACTGTATCGCCGTTAGTGACGATTACGCAAACCCAACCACGTTCGCGCGCCGCAATTAATGCGTGCTCAGTCGACTTCTCCAAGACGACGCGGTCGGCGCCCCCGTTGTCGAGAAGGGCGCGTACGGCACCGTCGGATACAGCGTCCCCGTACCTTTCGGCCATCGCCGAAGCGACCAGATCACACGGGGTGTAGCCACTGGCATCGACGGCCACGATCCATGCAAGATCGGTGTCGGGTAAGCCGTGCTCGGTGAGGAACGCGGCCACAGCATGACGGAAAGCCGCATCGCGGTCCACCAGGGTGTTGTCGAGATCCGTCAGCATGAGTGGCATAGGGGCAGTATAGGTGACAACGCCATTGTCCTGTGCCCAAGGCGGACTGAACAACCTCGGCCTGACCCTGCGGCAGGTGCGGCGGTTCGAGGAGGCGATCGCCGCCCACCAGCAAGCCGCCATCATCTTCCGGGAGATCGGCAAACTTCTAGATCAAGCTTCGTCCCGCGTTTGTGCTGGAACGCTCTATGCGCGCGGACTGGGGATTTAGGGTGCGATGCATGAGCGGGACACCGGTTTCGGTCAAGCCGGATTTCGTCTGGACCTGCAGCTCTACGGCCTGGAAGGCAGCCAGCACGGCCTTGCTGTAGTGACCGTCTGCGAATAATGCGCCCGCCGCCTGCGATACGGTGGGATGCATCCCACCGATCTCAACCCGCCGATCAGCGGGCGCAGGCCGAGTCATAACCGGCTCGATCTCGGCCGTCACGCGCTGGGCGGATGCCGGCAATCCACGTTGGCTGTGATAAGTCACCCGTGTCGCTCGATATAGCTTGGCCTTCCCTGAGGGAAGGCGCTGCTCGATCAGATCCCCGTCTTCGAGATCCGTATCGAGCGGGAATGTAGCCACCTTGGCGGACATCAGAGGGGTCTGCTGCACCGATAGGTGACAGTTCAAGTCACGCGGCCTGAGTGGCCGGTGGGGTCATGATGGTCTCGTACTCGATGGGGGTCAACCGGCCGAGGGGCCGCTGGCGGCGTCGGCGGTGGTAGGTGCGTTCGATCCAGGTCACGATCGCGATGCGTAGCTGCTCGCGGGTGGTCCAGGTGCGTCGGTTGAGGACGTTGTTTTGCAGCAGCCCGAAGAACGATTCCATGGCGGCGTTGTCGCCGGCTGCTCCGACACGGCCCATGGAACCGAGCAGCCGGTGGCGGTGCAGAGCAGCGACGAATTTCCTTGATCGAAATTGCGACCCGCGGTCGGTGTGTAGAACGCAGCCGGTGAGGTCGCCGCGTCGGGCGGCGGCGTTGTCCAGCGCGTTGACGGCCAGGCGGGACTTCATCCGGGAGTCGATGGAGTAGTCGACGATCCGGTTCGACCACACGTCCTTGATCGCGCAAAGGTAGAGCTTGCCCTCACTGGTGGTGTGGTGTTCGGTGATGTCGGCCAGCCACAACTGGTTCGGTCCGTCGGCGGTGAAGTCCCGTCGCACCAAGTCGTCGTGCACCGGTGGGCCGACCTTGCCGCCCCTGCCCCGCCGTTTGCGCTTGCCGAACGCCGACCACCAGCCGTTGCCGGAGCAGATCCGCCACGCCGTCCGGTCAGCCATCGGCTGCCCGGCCGCGGCGGCCTCGTCGGCCAGGAACCGGTAGCCGAACTCGGGGTCTTCGCGGTGGGCGTCGAACAGTGCGTCCGCCCGGTAGGCGGCCGCGTACTCGGCCGGGGTGACGGGCTGGTGCAGCCACCGGTAGTAGGCCTGGCGAGCGACTTTGAGTACCCGGCACGTCACCGCGACGGGGATCCCGTCGGCGGCCAGCTCACTCACGAGCGGGTAGAGCCTTTTCCCGGCAGGTTCGCCTGGGACAGGTAGGCGGCGGCGCGGCGCAGGACCTCGTTCTCCTGCTCCAGCAGCTTGTTACGGCGTCGCAGCTCCCGCAGCTCTGCCGACTCGCTGCGGGTCACGCCCGGCTTGTCGCCGGCCTCGACATCGGCCTGACGCAGCCACTTAAACAAGGTCATCGGGTGCACCCCGAAGTCCTTGGCGATCTGCTCGACCGTCACACCCGCGTCGCGGTTGCGGGCCACACGCACGACGTCGTCGCGGAACTCTCGGGGGTAGGGCTTGGGCACGGTGACATCCTTCCAGCCCGCCTGAACGGCAAGCCATCTCAGGTGTCACCTACTGGTGCAGCAGACCCATGGCACGGCGGTGTCGACGGTGGCGCACTCTCGGATCGCGGTGGAAACCCATCTCATCCCGGGCCTCGGCCGAACGAAGCTTGACCGGCTGAGCGCCCGCGATGTCCAAAGGTTCCTGGCGTCGCTGCGGGAAGGAATGGCACCTGCCAGCATCGTGAAGCTGCACGCGGTTCTGCGGGTCGCCCTGAGCGACGCCGAGGGGTACGACTGGGGCGAGGAACGTAGCGAAGGCGGCCAAGCCACCGCCGCTCGGCCGCCAAGAACGACGGGCGCTGACGCCGCAGGAGGCGAAGGCACTTCTCGATGTGATGGTGGGTGATCGGTTGGAGCCGCTGTTCACCCTGGCGATCTCGACTGGCCTACGCCGCGGCGAGCTGCTGGGACTGCGCTGGGCGGACATCGACATGGATGCCATGGCGCTGTTCGTTCGGCAAACGCTCCAGCGAGTTGATGACCGGCTGATGTTCCTGCCGCAGAAGACGCACCGTTCCGCCCGGCCGCTCCGCTGTCGGCGACCGGCTAACGCGCGTTGACCGCTCAGCGAGTCACCCAGGCGAAGGACCGCCTGGCCGCCGGGGAGCTGTGGGAGGACTACGGTCTGGTGCTCACAAGCTCCGTTGGTACCCCAATGGAGCCGCGCAACGTCAATCGTCGATTCCAGCAGCTGCGGGAAGCGGCCGGACTGGACTGGCTGCACCTGCACGATCTGCGGCACGCCTACGCGACGTTCCTCCTCGATCGGGGCGAGGAGCTGCGCACCGTCATGGACCTGCTCGGACACTCGACCTACCGCTTGACAGCGGACACCTACGGCCACGTCCTACCGAGTCGGGCGCGATCGGCCGCGAAGGCGATTGACGACGTGCTGGGAGGTGAGTCGGCGTGACCCTGGGCTGTACGGATGGCTGCCTTCGCAACATGATAGTTGGGAGTTTGCCTTGTGCCCGAAGGAGTCACAATGCGAACCGGGCGGGCACGGCCGCCGGTAACCCGATGCGGCTACGCCGATCGTCTTGATGCCCTCGTCCGACGCAGGCCTGGGCGCCGCCGCGCAGGACGGGGCCCCTGCTGCCTGGGTTGACGTTCGCCAACGAGATAGCGTGACATCGTGACGACGCCTGCAGGACTGCTCGACCTCGCCGAAACCGAACGCCTGGCTGCTCTAGGCGGGCTAGATGCGCGGACGCAGGGCACCCTCGGCCAGTTCTTCACGCCAGCGGCGGCATCGGCCCTGGTTGCATCGTTACCCCGGCTACCGAAGTCGGGTTCACTGCGTGTGTTGGACCCTGGAGCGGGGTCGGGGATGCTCACAGCAGCACTCGTGGCTCGGGTGCTCGCTGACCGTCCCGACATCTCCGTTCACGTCGTCGCGGTCGAGTGCGATGAGAGTGTGCTCCCACACCTCCGGGCCACGCTGGATGCATGTAAGGCGGCCGGACAGGGACGAATCACTGCGGAGGTCATCGAGGCCGACTTCATCCTCGCGGCCACCGCTCATGGGGCTGACCATCGCCTGACCGGGTTCGATCTCGTCATCCAGAATCCTCCCTACGGTAAGTTGGCTATTACCAGCCCGTATCGACAGGCGGTGAAGCGCACGAGCGTGGACGCCCCAAACCTGTACGCGGCATTTCTCGCACTCTCGGTTGGTGCTCTGCAGCCCGCTGGCCAGTTGGTGGCCATCACCCCGCGCTCGTTCTGCAACGGGCCATACTTCGGTGAGTTCCGGCGGTACCTGCTCGACCATCTCGCGCTCGACCATGTCCACGTCTTCGAATCCCGCTCTAAAGTGTTCGCCGACACCGGCGTCCTTCAGGAAAACGTGATCTTCTCCGGTACTCGCGAAGGCAGGCGCGACGGGGTCACGCTCTCGGTCAGCAGCGGCCATCACGACCAAGTCACTACTCGTGAAGTGCCGTACGGCGACGTCGTCCATCCCACTGACCTACACCGCTTCATCCGACTCACAACAAATGCGGACGATACTTCCGTGGCCGAGCGAATGCTTGCGCTTCCGCGCTCCTTGCGAGACCTAGGAATTGAGGTTTCGACAGGTCGCGTAGTGGACTTCCGATCGCGCTCAGCTTTGTATACTGAGGATCCCGGTGGGGCGTTCCCGCTCATCTATCCGGGCAACATTCACGGGGGCAACCTCCAGTGGCCGCGCGCAATCCGGAAAGCACAGTACTTCAGGCCGACTGAACCGAAGGAAAAATCACTGTTGCTTCCCGAAGGCTGGTACACGATTGTCAAACGGTTCAGCGCAAAGGAAGAGCGGCGACGGATCGTTGCGTCGGTTTGGTCTCCGAGCGAGACTCCTGGCCCTGTCGCCTTCGAGAACCATCTAAACGTGTTTCACATCAAAGGCGACGGGCTGGATGAGCAAATCGCGCGCGGACTCAGCGTGTGGTTGAACTCGTCACTCGTGGATCGGTTCTTCCGCACCTTCTCGGGGCATACGCAGGTCAATGCCACCGACCTGCGAACGCTGCGCTTCCCACAACAGGACTCGCTGCGACGACTGGGGGAACATGAGTCGCCGACCGACCAGGCCGACATCGACGCGCTCGTCTCGGACGTCGCGGCGGGGCCAGCATGAACGACGAAGCTATCGAGCAGGTTGAGAAAGCCCGCACCGTGCTTAAGGTGCTCGGCATGGATGCCGAAAGAAGCAATGAACGCAGCGCCCTGACACTTCTGGCGCTCCTCGGCCTTGAGCCAGGGCAGGCGTGGAGTGAGGCAGCTAATCCCATGCTCGGAACGCGAGCGATCATGGATTTCATTCGGGATGTGTACGAGAAAGAGTACGCGCCCAATAGTCGCGAGACCATTCGGCGCTTCACCCTTCACCAGTTCGCCGAGGCGTATCTCATCATCCAAAATCCGGACCAGCCCGACCGCCCCGTGAATTCTCCGAAGTGGAACTATCAGATCCCCACCGAAACGTTGGGTGTAATCCGGACATACAAGACTGATCACTGGGATTCTGCGGTAAATGAGTACCTCGCCGCTGTGCCGGGATTGAAGGCTAAGTACGACGCTGTCCGGGAGATGGATCGCATCCCGCTGACCTTGCCAGGAGGCGTGGAGTTCACCCTCTCGCCGGGAGGTCAGAATGTGCTCCTGAAGTCGATGGTCGAAGACTTCTGCCCACGGTTCACGCCTGCCGGCGAGGTGCTCTACATCGGCGATGCGGGCGACAAGTGGGCGCTGTTCGAGAGAGACCGACTAGCAGGTCTCGGCATCACGGTGGACAAGCACGGCAAGATGCCCGATCTCGTAGTCTATTTGCCCGATCGGAACTGGCTCGTACTCATGGAGGCGGCCAGCTCTCACGGCCCCGTCGACTCCAAGCGGCACAGCGAGCTGGCGACGCTTTTCGCTGCCTCTACTGCGGGGCTCGTCTATGTGTCGTGCTTTCCGAACCGCGCAGAGTTCAGGAAGTATGTCACCGCGATCGCTTGGGAAACCGAGGTCTGGTGCGCCGACCACCCAACACACATGATCCACTACAACGGCGAGCGCTTCCTCGGCCCGTACCGTTGAGATTGCAGTGTTCCAGGTGGACCACCGACTCTTTGACTGCGCCGCCGCACCGGATCTTGTCCGGAAGATTCACGCCATTTCGTATCAGAAGCCATGCAACTACGGACAACAAAAGTGGGCTCCGTCGACAATACTCAACGGAACCCAACTAATGTTTGACTCTAATTAGGAACGGATGCGCCTGACTTCACGACGAAAGTGACTCCCTTGTCGTCGGCACCGATATAGAGCTCGAAGAACTCGATCGCTGCTACTCTGACTCGGGCTTCACGGTCGCGCGGTGACTCCCCTTCCCGAGAATCGACGTACCAACTCTCCCCGGACGGGTAGTACTTCCCATCCTCGTGTTCCCAGAGGTCTCCGCCAAGGACGACTAAGAGCCTGGTAAATAAGGGTTTCAGGTGTGTTGGTGGCGGGCGAGGCGGCGGGTCATGATGATGATCATGGCCCATTGGACCATCGCGGCGTGGTGTTGCGGGAGGCGTTCGTAGTCGCGGACGGTGCGTCGGGATCGGTTGATCCAGGAGAACGTCCGCTCGACCGCCCACCTGCGGTGCAGGACGACGAAGGTGGTCTGCCCGGCCAGCTTGGCCACGATCTGCAGGGTGAGTTTGAGTTGTTCGGTGGCCCAGGTGACGAGTTTGCCGGTGTAGCCCGAGTCGGCCCAGACCACCCGGATACCGGGGAAGCAGGCGTGCAACGCCCAGAGCAGTGGTCGGGCACCGTCGCGGTCCTGCACGCCGGCGCCGGTGATGAGGACCGCGAGTAGCAGCCCGCAGGTGTCGACCGCGATATGGCGTTTGCGGCCGTTGATCTTCTTCCCGGCGTCGTAGCCGCGGCTGGACCGTGCGACGGTCTGCGCGCCGCGTAGCGACTGGGAGTCGACCAGTGCCGCAGTGGGTTGCGCGTCGCGTCCTTCGGCTTGCTGGCGGACCTGTTCGCGCAGGTGGTTGTGCATCCGGTTCAGGGCGCCGTCGGCGGTCTAGTGTCGCGTGTCTGAAGTGATTTGACGAGTTGGGTGCGAGACAATGCGGCATGTCTGTTGCTGCGGCGGCGTTGGTCCTGTGTCCCGGTGATGGCG
>NZ_BAAARY010000043.1:0-8420 GCF_039532605.1 Pilimelia columellifera subsp. columellifera | reverse complement strand
CGCATTCGTTGCTGCTGCATGCGCTGTCATCTGCTACCGCCGCGCCGTCCGCCTCGACCTGTTGACCAGCAACAACCCCAACTGACACACGGTCTAAGCGGGTGCCGACCGGGTTCCTGGACGCCCGGCTGGCTGATGTGGAAGTGGTGCCGGCCGGGTGGCGTAAGCAGGTGTTCACCGAGGGCCGGCCGCCGGGCACGGTGGACCGGGCCGGGTACACGCTCTGTGTGCTGTCGCAGTTCCATACCCGGCTCAAGCGCCGGACATCTTCGCCGCCGCGTCGTCGCGGTGGGCCGACCCGCGTGCGCGGCTGCTCGACGGCGAGCAGTGGCAGGCCAAGCGGGAGGTCCTGCTGGAGTCCCTGGCCCTGCCGGAGGACCCCGGCGATCTGCTGGCCGAGTGCGCGAGCGAGTTGGACGGGGCGTGGCGGCACATGGCCACGCGGGCGGCGGCCGGGGAGGTCACCGTCGGTGCGGACGGCCGGTTGCACGCCGCGGCGTTGAAGGCGGTCGCCGAGCCGGACACGCTGAAGGCGTTGCGGGACCGCTGCCAGAAGATGACGCCGCGGCTGGACATCGGTGACCTGATCACGGAGGTGATGGGCTGGTATCCGGGGTTCGTGGACGCCTACACCCACGTCAGCAGTGGCGGGGCGCGGATGGACGATCTGCCGGTCACCCTGGCGGCGGTGCTGACCGCGCAGGCGCTCAACCTGAGCTGGACCTCGGTGACCTCGCCGGACGTGCCGGCGTTGACCCGCTCGCGGATCAGTCACGTCTACCAGAACTACGTGCGCGCGGAGAACCATGCGGCGGCCAACCGGTGGCTGATCGACGGGCAGGCCGGCTTGGCGACGGCGTCCTGCTGGGGCGGTGGCCTGGTCGCGGCGGTGGACGGCACCCGGTTCGTGGTCCCGGTCCGGTCGCTGCACGCCCGGCCGAACCCGAAGTACTTCGGCCGACGCAAGGGCGCGACCTATCTCAACCTCATCAACGATCAGGGCGCCGGGACGGCGGGCATGGTGGTGTCCGGCACGCCCCGGGACTCGCTGAACGCCGTCGACCTGCTGTATCGCCGTGACGGCGGCCGGCAGCCGCAGGTGCTGATCTCGGATACCGGTTCGTACTCCGACATGGTGTTCGGCCTACTGAAACTGCTGGGGGTGCAGTATCGGCCGGAACTGGCCGACCTGCCGGATCAGAAGCTGTGGCGTATCAACCCGTCGGCGGACTACGGGATGCTCGACAGTGCGGCGCGCGGGCGCATCGACCTGACCCGCGTACGGCAGCACTGGCCGGACATCCTGCGCCTGGTCGCCTCCGTGCACAGCGGCGCGGTGTCGGCGTGTGACGCGATGCGGATGCTGCAGCACGGCGGGAACCCGACCCAGCTCGGCCAGGCCTTCGCGCACTTCGGCCGGATCTTCAAAACTTTGCACGTGCTGGCTTACGTCGATACCGAGTCCTATCGGCGGGCGATCAAACGGATGCGTAACCTGCAAGAAGGCAGGCACGGCCTGGGCAAGTACGTCTTCCACGGCCGCCGCGGCGAGCTACGGGAGCCGTACCACGCGGGCATGGAAGACCAGCTCGGCGCGCTCGGCCTCGTGATCAACTGCATCACCCTATGGAACACCGTCTATCTCGACGCGATCCTCGACCAGTTGCGTGCCGACGGGTTCCCGGTCCTGGACGCCGACGTGGCCCGGCTCTCGCCCTACATGTACGCCCACATCAACGTCCACGGGCACTACACCTTCAGGGCACCGGATCTGCGCGGCGGCCGACGGCCGCTGCGCGATCCGGATGCCCTTGCCGAGGATTGACGCTTTCAGCAGGTGGGCCTCACGGCAACGCGACGACGTAGGAATCGACCCGGGCGATGAGCCCGTCGCGGAAGGTGAACAGGTCGTTGAAAGCGAAGCGGAAGGGCCCGTGCTCGACGCTGACGCCCCCTCCCTCTCCGGTCGTGACAACGACCGGGCCGTCCTGATGGACACGTTGGACGTGGAGTTCGGGACTGCCGGTGAAGGCGGGATTCTCGATCTCGCCATCGAACTCGGCTTTGCCGCGGGTGGTCCGATGGCCGTGGATGACCCATTCGACGTCGTCGGTGAGGGTCGCGAGGATGCGCGGGTGGTCACTGGCCCGGAATCCAGCGAAGTATTCCTCGACCAGATCGCGCTGAGTAAGTCCTGTCATCGGTGTTCTCCCGTTCTGTCATTGCTGAAGATGCGCGGCAAGAGCGTCAAGAATCGAGGCGAGCCCGTCCGCCGCCTGGGCCGTCTGGAGCTCACGGGGAAGCCGGCGTTGATGAACCGTCAGATCGGTGCCCTCCGCAGCGGGCTGCAATGTCACGGTGGTGCGGAGTCCGGTGACAGGCTCGTCGAACACCAGCTCAGTCGGCGCGGTGAGGCTGACGTACACGAACCGCAGCCGCCGGGTGGCGCCGTTCGATGCGCGGGTCTCCAGCGTGAACTCGCCGCCGGGTCGCAGATCGACGGTCACGGACTCCGGTGCGACCGTGGCGTGCGAGCCACCCCAGAACGCCGCGATGCTCATCGCGGTCGTGAAAGCAGCCCAGACTCGTTCGGGCGCGGCCGGGAGGCGACGCCGGGCGATCAGTTCGTCGCCGTCGAGCTCTGCTCGAATCATCATGCTTCCTCGCTGTTCAGATGCTGTTCGAGCGCGGTGAGCCGGTCATCCCAGGCCTTTCGCTGGTCATCTATCCAGGTGTTCAACGGTGTGAGGTGTTCGATCTTCAACCGGCAGGGCCGCCGGGTTCCCTCCCTCCGCTGTTCGACCAGGCCACAACGTCGCAGAACGCCGATGTGATGAGAGACCGCCTGCTGAGTCATCGCGAACGGCTCGGCGAGTTCTCCGACCGTCGCGTCACCACGGGCGAGCCGAGCCACCAGGGCACGGCGCACTGGATCACCGAGAGCAGCGAAGGCGGCGTCGAGGTCGACGCCGTGAGCCGGCGGCGGGACAGTCATGACGCCACCCTAACGCAAATGGTCGCTTTCACAAGTAAGTGTTTGCAGATGAGGTCGGGTCGTTGTCCGTCGGCTGGTCTCACGAACGGCCTGCAGGCTTTGCCGGGGGTGCCTACATGTCGTCGAGCACATCGGATCCCGCGTATGGCGGTGTTCCGTTTGAGGATCGCCCACCGGAACACCACAGAGCGAGACGCCCGCCAAGGTCAGCCGTGTTCCGTAGAGGTGTTCCGCGCGTCGTCCCGATGAAGGAGCCCTATCCGGAACAATCCAGGCTGTGAACGGAACCCGAGTCGGCTACGCCCGCTGCTCCACCGACGAACAAGACGTGGTCGTCCAGACCGAACAGCTGACCACCCTCGGCGTCGCCCCCGACCGCATCTACATCGACCGCGGATTCTCCGGCACCAGCCGCAAGAACCGCGCCGGCCTCGACCAGGCCCTCGCCGCCGTCTGGAACGGCAGCATCTTCACCGTCACCAAGTTCGACCGCTTCGCCCGCAACATGACCGAGGCCTGCCAGATCCTCACCGACCTAGCCGAGCGTGGCGTCCAGTTCGGGCTCGGCGCCGCGATTCACGACTGGAACGACCCGTTTGGTCGGCTCTTCCTGCAAACCCTGGCCATGGTCGCCGAGTTCGAGGCCAACCTGATCCGGCTACGCACTCGCGAAGGCATGGCCGTCGCCAAACGCAAGGGCAAACTCCGCGGCAAGCAACCCAAGCTCCCCGAGTCCGCCCAACGCTCCATCCGCTCCCGCTACGCCGAAGGCGGCCTGTCCCTGGCCGACCTGGCCGAGGAATACAGCGTCGGCCGCTCCACCATCCACCGCGTCATCCACGGCGACCCGGCAACCAGCAGCCTCGAAGAGGCGTAGTCCCGAAATCAGCCAAATGCCCTCTGACCAGCCTTACCGCTAGTTTTCACAAGATCGTCGAACGTTATTCCGGTCGGCCCCCCTGAGCCGCGCACATCGGTATAGGCGTGTGCGCGGCCGAGTGGGTGGGGTCACCCCCGAGGTGCGTGGAACTGGCCCAGGACGAACAGGCCGAGGAGCACAGCAAGCCAGAACAGGGCGCGGTTGCTCGGTCGTGGTCCGTCGCGCAGCACCGCGACGCCGAGCGGGATGAACGTGGCGCAGAGTCCAGCCGCAGCGATCAGCGACTGCGGTATCTGGGTTCCCTTGAGAGTGCCCAGGGCGAGCATCGACATCAAGCCCAGGAGTACGGCGCGGCCGGGGCCGAGGACGCCGGAGCGGTAGGCGCCGATGGCGAGGACCACCCAGCCGGTCACGATGGTACCGCTCAACATCCGAAAGGGGTGCCAGCCGATGTCGCGCCAGGCGACGTAGTAATGGTCCACAGCAGCGACCGCAGTGGTCAGCCCCTGACTGTCGACAAGGTGAAAGGCCAGGTGGTCGGTGCCGAAGTGGAATGTACGAGTGAACAGCCCGAACATGACCAGGCAACCGCCCCAGTGCGCCCATCGTGGGTGCGTCGCACCGATCCTGCGGGCCAGTTCGAGCACGGCCGGCCAGAGCAGAACCGTGCCGCTGGCGTAACAGGCGTACGCGGCGGTGATGAGGACGGGATGCTGTTCGTAGCCGGCGAGCTGCTCCGGGAAGAAGTAGTGGTACCGGATCCGTAGCAGCATGCCGGTGAGGATCAGCAGCGGACCGCAGACCGCGGCCGGGCCGACGACCCAGCGTCCGGGGAACGCGACGCCGCGCTGCGCGACGGCTTCGGCGTTGAGGACGCGCCGGTTCGCGATCGCCGCACGCCATCGAGTGTGGCGCTGTCGAAGTGCCGGGAACATCGTTCTGCCCGCCTTTCTCGGAGTGGACGGCGTCGCGTTTGTCGATCGCGGCCGTGCCGATATCGTGTCGTCGTGGCGGCCCCGGCGCGTCTGGCCGCAGTCTGGACTTGCGGACAGGTCCGCGGGCCGATCCGGCGGGCGAAGTTACGACTCAGGTTGGATCCGACGTCCACGACCGGGGGCAGATGCCGACGCGATCCGTACGCCGTTATGTTGGCGGCCATGAGATCAGCAGTACGCTGGCTCGGCGGACGCCCCGGGCTCATCGACGTCGTGATCGCCGGCGCGCTCGCGCTGACGGTGGGGTACTCGATCGTCGACCCGCCTGGGCCAGCGTCGCGATGGCCGGTTTGGTCGGCGTGGCTGGTCGGGGTGGTGCTGGCGGCACCGGTGTCGGTCCGCCGACGGTGGCCGCTACCGGCGCTCGCCGCCGCCGGTACGGCAGCGACGCTGGCCACCGTGCTCGGCGCGGTCACCGCCGGTATGTTGCTGCTGTCGTTCGCGCCGACCGTGCTCGTCCTCTATCTGGTGGCCTGCACCGCTTCCCGCGTGCGGTCGTCGGCTGCACTGATGGCCTGCCTGATCACCGCATCGGCCGCGATCGTGTTTTTCTACCGGGACGTCCTGCCCACCCTGGCGCCCGCGTTGGACCGCAGCGAGCTGCCGCCGTACTGGCCGGTCGAACTGGGTGCCACCGCCGCGGCCATGGGTGTCGCGTGGGCACTCGGTCTGCTGGTACGCGCCCGGCGCGATGCCCACGCCGGGCTGGCCCGTCAGCTCGCCCACACCGCGGTGATCGAGGAGCGGCTGCGTATCTCCCGCGAGCTCCACGACCTCATCGGGCACAGCATGAGCTTGATCGCGGTCAAGGCGACGGTGGCCAACCACATCGCCGACGCCCGACCGGACGAGGTGCGTGCCGCCCTGAACACCATCGAACACACCAGCCGCACCACGCTCAACGAAATCCGCAGGATATTGGGCGGGTTGCGCGCCGACGCCGACCCGTACCACCATGGCCCGCCGACCGGGCTGGCCGGCCTGCCGGAACTGGCCGACCGGATGCGCTCCACCGGCCTGCACGTCGACCTCACCATCACCGCCGACGGCCTTCCCCCCAGCGGGGTGGACACGTCGGTGTACCGGATCGTGCAGGAGGCCCTCACCAACGTCACGACCCACACGACCGCCACCACGTGCCGGGTCACGGTGACGCTCACCGGCCGGGAGGTGGCCATCGAGGTGACCGACCCGGGCCCTCTTCGCCCAGCGGGGAAACCGGCCGACGGCGGTTACGGGCTGATCGGCATGCGCGAACGTGTCACGCTATACGGCGGGTCCTTCCACGCCGGACCCAGCGCTGACGGGGGCTTCCGTGTGGCCGCCCACCTGCCGTTTGCGCCGGGCGGAGCCGCGTCATGACTCCCGACGCCGCCGCCCCACCCATCCGGGTGCTGCTCGCCGAGGACCAGGTGCTCATCCGTGACAGCTTCCGGCTACTCATCGACACCACGCCCGGACTCGTCACCGTCGGCGAGGCCGGCACGGGCGCAGAAGCCGTGCACCTCGCCCGCAGCACCACCCCCGACGTCGTACTCATGGACGTGCGTATGCCAGGCATGGACGGTATCCAAGCCACCCGGCAAATCTGCGGCGCCCCGGAGTCCGCCAACGTCCACGTTCTCATCCTGACCACCTTCGACCTAGACGAGTACGTGTACGCCGCGTTACGGGCCGGCGCCAGCGGCTACCTACTCAAAGACACCACAGCCCCGGAACTGCTCACCGCAATCCGGGTGGTCGCCGCGGGCGACTCGCTGCTCGCGCCGTCCACCACCCGGCGACTCATCTCCGAGTTCGTGCGCCGCCCCGCACGGCTGGCCGCCCCGCGCGGCCTGGACGGCGTCACCAGCCGCGAACGGGACGTCCTCACCCTCGTCGGCCAGGGCCAGTCGAATGTGGAGATCGCCGCCGATCTCCACCTCAGCGTCGGCACGGTCAAGACCCACATCGGCCACCTGCTGGCCAAGCTCCAGGCCCGCGACCGGGCGCAGCTCGTCATCGCCGCCTACGACTCGGGGCTCGTCGGCGGACCACCCGGCTGACACCAGCGGGGCTCTTACTCACGTCTGGCAGACCCGGCACGGAAGGTGACGTTCGGACGTGATTGAGCGCCTCCCGCGCTCCAATCGACCGTCTGCGGGTTCGTTTCCGACGTTCCCTCCCTGCCACACCACCGGTCTCGGATAGGTGCGATCCCTGAACACCCATCGGCCCCGGAATGCCGCCGCAGGCCCTCTGAACAGCCTTACCGCTAGTTTTCACAAGATCGTTAGTCGAGGGCCGCAACTACCGGCGTTGGAACGCTCATACCGCGACGGCGGCGGCGTCAGCTGGTCGCAGTACGGCGCGGACGCCCGCGAGTCCCAGGCGGACATGAACCGCCCATGGTACGAGCGTGCCCTGGCCCCGGCCCTGGCAACCGTCCCTGACCTTGACCGGCGGCTACGCCAATCCGGCACCAAGATCGCCGACGTCGGTTGTGGCGGGGCGTGGTCGACGATCGCCCTCGCCCGCGCCTACCCGCAAGCCCAGCTCGTCGGCCACGACATCGACCCGGCGTCGGTGCGACTGGCCGGCGAGAACGTGGACGCCGCGGGACTCGGCGACCGGGTGCGCATCTACAGCGGCGATGCTGCCGAGCTACCCGAAGGCGCCTACGACGTGGTGTTCGCGTTCGAGTGCGTGCACGACATGCCGCAGCCGGTGGCAGTGTTGGCGGCGGCCATGCGGTCCCTGAAACCCGGTGGGGTCATGGTGGTCATGGACGAAGCGGTGGCCGAGGCGTTCGCCGCACCCGGTGACGATGTCGAACGGCTCATGTACGGGTTCAGCATCCTCATCTGCCTGCCCGACGGGCTGTCGCACCCGCCGAGCGCCGGCACCGGCACGGTGATGCGCGCCGACACGCTGCGCCGCTACGCGAACGAGGCCGGCTTCGCCGACGTGTCCGTGCTGCCGATCGTAGGCTTCGGGTTCTGGCGCTTCTACCAGCTCACTGCCTGAGCCCCGGCCCTTGCCACGGTCTGTGGCCCAGCCGAGCGCGGCGGGCACGAGCGCGGCCCGGCTCAGGGTCAGCCAGTCGCAGGGTGAAGGCTTTGGCGGGGAGTTGCCGCACGGCGTTGTGGTGGATGCGATCCCGCCTGGGCCGGGCCATCCTCGCCGCCGTGACCGAGGCTGACCTTGCTGACGCTGACGGACAACTGGTCAGCGTCCACGTCACCGCCACCCCACCGTTCCTGAGATGGTCCTGGAAGTGGTCGAACTGGACCGCGGCTCCTAGGTTGAGGGTCATGTCGGCGGGAGGCACAATGGCGCGCACGCTGGTGTATCTGGTCCGGCACGGCGAGCAGGCGGGCCCGGCTGCGGGGCGTGCCGTTCACCGCGGCGCACCACGGGCCGGCAGCTCGGACCGCCCAGACGGCACGCCAGATCGCACAGTCGCTGGCGGGCCTAGTACGACAGCCGTACTTCAGGGTCTGACCTGCGGGTTCGGGGCTGGACGTGGGGCGGCCACCGCGTGATCGTCTGTATGTTGTGGACAAACTTT
>NZ_BAAARY010000042.1:0-8488 GCF_039532605.1 Pilimelia columellifera subsp. columellifera | reverse complement strand
CAACAAGTACTACAAGCAATCCAACAAAACCCCCAACAACTCACCGCCCACCTCCCAACACTCCACAACACCGAACGCCGACACATACTCGAAACGTGGAACGACACCGCCACCGCCGTGCAGTGGCGCAGCATCCCGGAGCAGTTCCGAGACCAGGTCCGCGCCACCCCCCAGATCGCGGCGCTTCGGTGCGGCGCCGACACACTCACCTACGCTGCCTTGGATGAGCGGGCCAACCAGCTCGCGCGCCAACTCCTGGCGCGTGGCGCCGGTCCGGACACGGTGGTCGCCGTCGCACTCCCCCGGTCACTGGAGCAGGTGGTGGCGACCTGGGCCGTGGTCACGGCCGGCGCCACCTATATGCCCGTCGATACTGACTCGCCAGC
This sequence comes from Pilimelia columellifera subsp. columellifera, assembly GCF_039532605.1. NCBI lineage: Bacteria > Bacillati > Actinomycetota > Actinomycetes > Micromonosporales > Micromonosporaceae > Pilimelia > Pilimelia columellifera. The sequence continues at coordinate 8,102 of NZ_BAAARY010000042.1, read as the reverse complement.
GGCCCGCGTACGCCAGCTCGTCGCCACGGGCAAGCCAACGGTGATCGTTACGACGAAGCAGTTCGCCGATGACCATCAGCTTCCCGCCGACGCCGTGCTGGCCATCGACGAGGTCTCAGCTGACAACCCGCTGACCGCGTCGAGCGACCCACTGACGGACGAGGAGCGGGGTGCGACCCTGCGCCCGGACCACTCCCTGTACCTGCTGTTCACCTCTGGTTCGACTGGTGAGCCGAAGCCGGTCCTGGTTCCGGCCGTGACCATCACCAACCTGGTCGACTGGCAGGCGAAGATCATCCGACCCGAAGTCGGGTTGGTGACCGCCCACTTTGCTCCCGTCGGCTTCGATGTCGCGGTGCAGGAACTGGCCGCCGCTCTCCTCTCCGGGCAGACCGTCGCCATCTGCCCGGATCAGGTCCGGCGGGATCCCGAGCGGCTCATCGCCTGGCTGGCCGACGCCCGGGTCGCCCACTGGTATACGCCCAACCTGGTGCTGCAGGCAGTCGCCGAGGCTGCGGCGAGCACCGAGCTACGGCTGCCAGACCTGCAACATGTGGTGCAGGCCGGCGAGGCGTTGCGCCCGACATCCGCGATGCGCCGGTTCTTCGCCAGGGTGCCGGGTCTGCGGCTGCACAATCAGTACGGCCCGACCGAATCGCACATCGTGACCGGCGCCTCCCTGCCCGCCGAGCCGCAGGAGTGGCCGACCGCCCCCGACATTGGTACACCGATCGACAACAGCCGGGTCTACGTCCTGGACTCCGCGCTGCGCCCGGTGCCACCCGGTGTCGTCGGGGAGCTGTACCTGGCTGGCGCCGGCCTCGCCCGCGGATACGCCGACCGGCCCATGGCCACGGCGGAACGCTTCGTTGCCTGCCCGTTCGGGGCCGGCGAGCGGATGTACCGCACCGGCGACCGGGGCAGCTGGCAGCCCGACGGCACCGTCGCCTTCGTCGGTCGGGCCGACGCACAGGTGAAGATCCGGGGTTTCCGCGTGGAGCCCGGGGAGACGGAGGCTGTGCTCACCCGGCACGCCGACGTGGCGCAGGCCGCCGTGGTGGCGCAGTCGACCTCCGCCGGTGCGGCCCGCCTCGTCGCGTTTGTGGTCAGCGCCCAGGACCGCACCTTCGATCCGGAGGCGCTTGAGTCCTATCTCGCCGCCCAGCTGCCGAGTTACCTGGTGCCCAGCGTCATCGTCGGGTTGCCCGCTCTGCCGTTGAATCCCAACGGCAAGCTGGACCGGCGAGCCTTGCCCGCCGTCCAGCAGGACCGGCCCAGCCGGGCCCCACGCGACGACCGCGAACGGGCCCTGTGCGCCCTGTTCGCCGACGTCCTCAATGTCAGTGAGGTGGGCATTGACGACGACATCTTCGAGCTCGGCGCGAACTCCCTCACTGTCGCTCGCCTCGCCGGCCGGGTACGCACCGGTCTGCAGGTGGAGGTGCAGCCACGTCAGATCTTCGAAGCCCGCACGGTGGCAGCGCTGTCTGGTGCCCTCAGTGGGCAGGCGACGCCGCGACCCACACCGGCTCCCCGGCCGCAGCGGGTGCCGCTGTCACTGGCCCAGCGCCGGCTCTGGTTCCTCAACCGAATGGAGGGTCGCAGCGCCACCTACAACGTGCCCACCGCGCTGCGGCTGACCGGCCCGCTCGACCAGGCGGTCCTGTGGCAGGCGCTGGCCGACCTGGTGGACCGCCACGAGGCTCTGCGCACGGTCTTCGTCGAGGACGAGGACGGCCCGTGCCAACTGGTCCGCGACGATCTGACGTTGTCGCCCGAGACCGTCGCCATCACCGACGAAGAGCTACTGCCGCGCCTCGCGGAGGCTGCCGCCCAAGGCTTCGACCTGGCCGCCGAGCCTCCGCTGCGGGTCACGCTCTTCCGGATCTCACCGGAGGACCATGCGCTGCTGCTCGTCATGCATCACATCGCCACTGACGGCTGGTCTATGGAGGTGTTGTCGCGGGACCTGGCGGAGGCCTACGCTGCCCGCCGCGACGGACGAGCCCCCAGCTGGCCGGACCTTCCGGTCCAGTACATCGACTATGCCTTGTGGCAAGAGCGGCGGCTCGGGTCGGCCGATGCCCCCGATTCGGCACTGAACCGCGAGCTGGACTACTGGAAGACGACACTCGCGGGGTTGCCTGAGGAGCTGGACCTGCCCACGGATCGGCCCCGCCCTGCGCAGCCCTCCTACCGCGGGGATCGCATCGCCTTCGACATCCCCCGCGCCCTGCACGCCGCCGTCGCCCAGCTCGCCCGCACCCACTCGGTCAGCGTCTTCATGGTCCTGCAGGCGGCGCTCGCGACCCTGCTGACCCGCGTCGGCTCGGGCACGGACATTCCGATCGGAACGCCGATCGCCGGCCGCAACGACGAAGTGGCCGAGCGACTCGTCGGGCTCTTCATCAACACCCTCGTGCTGCGGACCGACACTGGCGGAAGGCCATCCTTCGCCGACCTGCTCCAGCGAATTCGCCGTACCGACATTGATGCGTACGCGCACCAGGACGTGCCGTTCGAGCGCGTCGTGGAGGCAGTCAATCCCGTCCGCTCCTTGGCCCGGCACCCGCTCTTCCAGGTCATGCTCGCCTCGGCTACCGGCGGCGCATCCACTGATCCGCGCCCGAAGCTGGCGGACATTACCGTCAACCTATACCGAATCGGCTCGCAGACGGCCCGGTTCGACCTCTACTTCTCAGTCGCGGAGCGGCGGGATGACGCCGGCGACCCCGCCGGAATCACCGGTGGCCTCGAATTCAGCACCGACCTCTTCGAGCGGACCAGCGCAGAGGCGATGGTGGCCCGATTCGTGCGGATCCTGGCCGCCGCCGTGACAGACCCGCACTGCCGGATCAGCGAGTTCGACGTTCTCTCCGCCCACGAGCAGACGCTGGTACAGGCGGTAAACCAGACGGCCGCCGTACGGCCCCTGCCTGACCGGCCCCTGACCCGCATGATCGAGGAACGGGCCGCGCGCGACCCGCGGGCAGTTGCCGTACGCCACGGCGACGTGGATCTCAGCTACGGAGAAATGGACGCCGCCGCCAACCGGCTGGCTCGGCACCTGCTGCGCCACGGCGCCGCGCCCGGGCGGCTGGTGGGGGTCGCTCTGCCCCGCTCCCCCCAGGGCATCGTGGCCCTGCTGGCCGTGCTGAAGACCGGAGCTGCCTACCTGCCCATCGATGTGAACTATCCGGCGGAGCGCATCAGCTATGTGCTGGCCGACGCCGACCCGGCGGTTCTGATCACCACGCCTGGCGCAGCTGACGGCTGGGGTCGGGCCGACGTCCAGCAGGTGCTGCTCGGTGATCCGGTCACCGACGCTCAGCTTGCTGCCCTGCCGGGTACGGCCCTACCCACCACCGGCGAGCTTTCGCCTGATCAGCCGGCGTACACCATCTACACGTCCGGCTCGACTGGCCGTCCCAAGGGTGTGGTGGTCACCCGGGGTGGCCTGGCGAGCTTCCTCAGCGCCATGCAGTCCACCGTGCCGCTCAGCGCCGACGACCGCCTCCTCGCCGTCACCACGGTCAGCTTCGACATCGCCGGCCTGGAGATCTTCGCGCCGCTGCTGGCCGGAGGCACCCTGGTGCTGGCTTCGCTGGAGACCACCCATGATCCCGAGGCACTGTGCGGAACGCTCGAACGCGAACGGATCACCGTCATGCAGGCCACCCCGAGCCTGTGGCGCGCCGTGATCGACGTTGCAGCCGATCGGGACCTGTCGGGCGTCCGCGCCCTCGTCGGTGGGGAAGCCCTGCCGGCTGACCTCGCCCGCGAGCTGAGCCGGCGCACCCGGTCCGTGCTCAACCTGTACGGGCCCACCGAGACGACGGTGTGGTCGACCAGCGCCGAGGTCACTCACGACGCCCGCGTTGGCGCCGGGTCCGTCATCGGAAAGCCGCTCGCCAACACCGCGGTTTTTGTTCTGGATGGCGCGCTGCGCCCCGTCCCACCGCTGACCGCCGGCGAGCTCTATATCGCCGGCGAAGGCGTCGCACGCGGCTACCTGGGCCGGCCGGACCTTACGGCGGACCGATTCGTCGCCTGTCCGTTTGGTGCGACGGGCACCCGGATGTACCGCACCGGCGACCGGGTCCGCTGGGACCACCATGGCCGCCTGGAGTTCCTCGGCCGCCTAGACAACCAGGTGAAGCTGCGCGGCTTCCGGATCGAGTTGGGCGAGGTCGAATCCGCGCTCACCGCCTGCCCGGGAGTCACCCGGTCCGCTGTGATGATCCGGGAGGACCGACCCGGGGACCGGCGGCTGGTCGGCTACCTGGTGCCGGCGCAAGGTGCCACGATCGAGCCGACCGCGCTGCGCGAACGCATGGCCCGGATGTTGCCCTACTACATGGTGCCGGCGGTATTCGTACCGTTGGCTGCGCTTCCGCTCACTGCGAACGGCAAGCTCGACCGAGCCGCGCTGCCGGCTCCCGCGGCGGAGCTGGGCGGCGCCGGCCGTCCACCGCGCGACGCTCAGGAGGAGCTCCTGTGCTCGCTGTTCGCCGAGCTCCTCAACGTCTCCGACATCGGGTGTGACGACAACTTCTTCGAGCGGGGCGGCCACTCGCTCCTGATCACCCGACTGGCTGGCCGGATCAGGGCGGTCCTGAACGCCGAGGTGAGCATCCGCGACCTGTTCGAGGCCCCCACCGTCGCCGGGGTTCGTGCCCTCATCGAACGTTGCGCACCAGCCCGGCCGGCGATCGCCGCCGATGAGCGCCCGGCCCGGGTGCCGCTGTCCTACGCCCAGCAGCGGCTGTGGTTCCTGCACCGCTTCGAAGGCCCGAGCGCGACGTACAACATGCCGCTGTCGTTGCGCCTCACTGGCCAGGTCGACGTGCCCGCGATGCAGGCCGCACTCGCCGATGTCGTGTCGCGGCACGAATCGCTGAGGACCCGGATCGCCGAAGACGGCGACGGACCGTACCAGGAGATTGTGGAGCCGGACGAGGCCCGACCGGAACTCACCGTGGTGCCGGTTGCCGAGGAAGCCCTGCAGGAGGAGCTGGCCCGCGCGGGCCGGCACGCCTTCGACCTCACCAGTGAGCTGCCGGTCCGCGCATGGCTTTTCCGGACAGCCGAGGATGCGCACACGCTGCTCGTCCTCGTCCACCACATCGCCGGGGACGGCTGGTCCATCCCGGTCCTGGGCCGCGACTTCGCCACCGCGTACCGGGCCCGCGCCGGCGCCGGCGGACAGTCGTGGCCGCCGCTGCCGGTGCAGTATGCGGACTACATGCTCTGGCAGCAGCGCCTCCTGGGCGCCGACGATGATCCCGAGTCACTACTCTCCCGCCAGCTCGACTACTGGACGAAGCAGCTGGGTGGGATTCCTAACGAGTTGGGCGTACCCACTGACCGTCCGCGACCGTCGAAGCCCTCCGACCAGGGTGGTCGAGTGGAGTTCGCGCTCCCTGGTGAGCTGCACGAACGGCTCGCCGCCTACTGCCGGGAACGCGGCGTTACCTTGTTCATGGTGGTGCAGGCCGCCTGGGCCACGGTCTTCTCCCGACTCGGCGCCGGGACCGACGTAGTCCTGGGCACGCCGGTGGCCGGTCGGACGGACCGGGACCTCGAGCACCTCATCGGCTTCTTCGTCAACACCCTGGTGCTGCGCACCGACCTCGCCGGTAACCCAAGCTTCGACACCCTCGTTGGTCGAGTCCGGGACACGGCGCTGGAGGCCTACGCACACCAGGACGTGCCGTTCGAGCGGCTAGTCGAGCGGCTGAACCCGGAGCGGTCGAGCTCCCGGCACCCGCTGTGTCAGGTGGTGTTGGTGGTCAACAGCGCCGATCCCGCCCGGGCCGTCACCAACCTGCCGGGCCTGCAGGTGCAGCCGAATCGGGTAGACACCGGCACGGCCCGCTTCGACCTGCGGATTTCCCTGGACGAGCAGCGCTCACCCAGTGGAAAGCCGGCCGGGATGAACGGGTCTGTCGCATTCCGCACCGACCTTTACGACCGCGCGACGGTTGATGCGGTCGTCGCCCGGTTCGTCCGGTTGCTCGATGCCGCGCTCGCCCACCCCGACCGGGCCGTCGGCGCGCTTCCGCTGCTCACCGCCGCCGAGCGGGACCTGGTACTCGGCGACTGGCAGGGGCACGTCCGGCCGGCCGGGGACGTCACCTTCCTGGACCTGCTCGCCGCCAGCGTGCAGGCGGCTCCGGCAGCGCCCGCCGTTCAGCACGGTTCCAGCCTGCTCACCTACGCCGAGCTGGACACGCGATCGGATCGGCTGGCCGAGCTACTGCGATCTCACGGGGTTGGCCCGGAGTCGCTGGTCGCGGTGGTCATGCACCGCTCGGTCGACGTGGTCGTCGCACTACTGGCGGTGCTGAAAGCGGGCGGCGCATACGTTCCAGTCGATCCCACCTATCCGCGGGATCGGGTCGCCTTCATGCTCGACGACACCCACCCGACCGCGATCTTGGCGGACCCGGACTGTGCTCCCACGCTGCCGGAGGGCGAAGCGCCGATCATCGTGGTGGATGACGGCCGGCACGACGCTCCGGTCAGCGCCGTCCCGCCCCTCGTGGCACTGCGGCCAGACCACCCCGCGTATGTCATTTACACGTCCGGGTCGACTGGTCTGCCCAAGGGCGTGGTCATCACGCATCGCACGTTGGGCACGTACGTGAGCCGCTCGGCGGACGAGTACCGCACCGCCGCTGGCAAGGTGGCGTGGCTACACACGCCGGTGTCCTTCGACATGACGGTCACCTCGCTGTTCAGCGCCCTTGCGTGCGGTGGTCTGGTAGTCCTGGGGGATCTCACCGAGCTGTCGCACTCCGATGCCCCGCGTCCGGCACTCCTCAAGGGGACACCGTCTCATCTGGAACTGCTGGCGGACCTGCCGAGCAGCGCCTCACCGTCCCACGCGTTGATCCTCGGCGGCGAGATGCTCACCGGCACCGCCCTTCAGCGATGGCGGGAGCAGCACCCGGCCGCGACGGTGTACGCCGCGTACGGTCAGACCGAGACGACGGTCAACTGTGCCGAGCTGCGCCTGGCTCCCGGCGATCCGACCCCGGCCGGCTCCGTTCCCGCCGGGCGTCCTTACCCCAACACCAGGGTTTACGTCCTTGACAACAGCCTGCGGCCGGTGCCGCCGGGGGTTGACGGCGAGCTCTACGTCGCCGGCGCCGGCTTGGCCCGCGGGTACTGGCACCGTGCCGGACTGACCGCCGAACGATTCGTGGCTGATCCGTTTGCCCCCCGCGGGTCCAGGATGTATCGCTCCGGTGACGTCGGCCGGTGGACCCGGGACGGCGCGCTCCAGATCGTGGGACGTACGGACGACCAGGTGAAGGTCCGCGGGTTCCGGATCGAACTCGGGGAGATCGAGCACGCCCTCGCCGCACATCCGGACATCGCCCGATGCGCCGTGATCGTCCGGGAGGATCAGCCCGGTGACCGCCGGATCGTCGGCTACCTGGTGCCCGAGCGCACGGCCACCGACGAAGAACTTCGCGAATTCGCTGCGCGGGCGCTACCCGACTACATGGTTCCAGCAGCATTTGTGCGCGTCGACGCACTGCCGTTGACGGTCAACGGCAAGCTCGACCGGGATGCGCTACCAGCACCGGAGTACGGCACCGGCGCCGGCGGACGAAAGCCCCGTACCGCCCAGGAAGAGGTGCTGTGCGGGCTGTTCGCCGAGGTGTTGGGCGCCGAAAGTACCGGCATCGACGACAACTTCTTCGACCTCGGCGGTCACTCGCTGCTCGCCACCCGGCTCGCTGCCCGCATCCGCAGCACCTTCAACACCGACATCTCGGTACGGCAGATCTTCGAGGCGCCGACGGTCGCCGCTCTTGCGGTGGCGCTCGCCGAGCCTGGCACCGCCGTTGCCAGCGTCCGCCCGGTCCACCCACGGCCAGCTCGTATCCCACTGTCCTTCGCACAGCAGCGCCTGTGGTTCCTGCACCGGTTGGAGGGTCCCAGCAGCACCTACAACATCACGATGGCAATGCAGCTCACCGGTGACCTGAACGTGTCGGCGCTGGGTGCTGCGTTGGGTGATGTGGTGGCGCGGCATGAGTCGTTGCGGACGGTGTTTGCTGAGGATGAGCTGGGTCCGCATCAGGTGG
>NZ_BAAARY010000041.1:0-9239 GCF_039532605.1 Pilimelia columellifera subsp. columellifera | reverse complement strand
CTCAGGCGAGTACTTCGACGTCCCCAACGGGAACTCCTGTCCTATGGATCAACACGATCCAATGATCAGGGTGTCCACGATCAAGGGGCAACTCCCCTGCTCTGGGAAGAACGGGAGTGCAACACCGAAAGGTCGAGCTGGTTCGGCCACCAGTCCCGACTCGTACGCGGACGGCCGCCGGTCTTGGGCTTCGGCGAGTCGATCGCCGGGTTCTCGCTCTCGCTGCCATGGGCGGTCACGGAGTCGGGGGCGACCGGGCAGCCCGCCGCTGCCTGCTGTCCCACGCCCTGCGCACTGGCGGGGCCGTTGTCCTGCGTGCCGCTCATCTGTTTCCTCCCGGCGTTACGAAAACTGGAACGTCTGCGGTCGAGTGGGCCCGCCGGCGCGGCACGTGCACCCAGTGGCCATTGTCCCCGACTGGGCGCCCGGACGGGGGAAGGTTGTCCCGGCGCGTGGGATTCTTGATCACCCGGGCCCGCCCGTGGGAATCGAGACCAGGCGATATTGATCCATGGTGAGCAGCTCAGGGTCGGTTCATCAACCTCCGCGGTGCGCGTCGAAGGTGCGGAACAGTCCCCGATTTCAGTTCCGAGAAAGTTTGCGCCGTCGATGCCCATCGGTGAGCCGACAACAGGCACACGACCAGATCGGTCTGTCGGATAAACGACATTGCCATGTGCCGAAATGAGGTTCCGTTCCGACCGACCATTAGGGACGCTGCTTCAACAACGAGCCTTATCTGAGGGAGAGACATGCAGAAACGTCACGGGGTCGCACTACTGGGCCTGGCCGCAACGGCCTGCATATTCACACTCGGCGGAACAGCCGCCGGCGCTAACGCCGCCACCCGATCCACGCCGGCCGAGATCCAAACCTTCCCGGTTTCTGTCGCCATGCCGTCCGGGGGCCACCTCAAGCCGCTGAACATCGACGCCGACGGTCGGATCGCCGGGCACGTCGTGGTCGCAGACGCCGCCGGGCGGACCGTCGGCGTCGTCGACGAGCCCTGGGCGAACACCCTCGCGCTTCGTCCCCAGTCCACCTGGTACCGCATCTCCGCCGGCAAGCTGGTCCAGGAGGTGGACGCCCGTGCCGGCACCAAGGTCACCACGAACGCCGTCTACAACCCGATCGGCGACCAAGGCAGCGTGCAGCCACTGGTCGCCACGGCCTCCTCCAAGGTGGAGGTCCCGTCGAACTACGTCTACGCCCCCGAGCAGGGCTCCCTGCACGACTTCTGCACCGCCTCGCCGGACTCCTGGTTCGCTGCCGACTTCCGCGGACCCTGCGCCCGGCACGACATGTGCTACGAAAACCCCGGCGACCACAAGAAGGCATGCGACGACGGCCTCCTCGCGGACCTGCGCACCAACTGCGCGGCAGCCTACGGCGCCGGTGCCTCGCGAAACACCTGCTACGGCACGGCCCGCACCTACTGGGGCGCGGTGACGGCGTTCGGCGATGACGATCTCACCAGAATCGCCACCAGCGGCAACTGACGCGCGCTGATCCCGGGCACGGTCGGCGACCTGGGACCAACGACGAGTGGCGGCCTCGGCGCCCGATTGTGCAGGTACCTTGCTGCACGGTCATCGGCGTCAAGGCCGCCACCGTGCCGCACGGACCCACCGGCCGGGCGCTGCGTCAGGACTTGTCCGGCAGCCCCGCAAGGCCCAGCAGAAGGCCCTTCACCTCAGTGGCGGCAATCGACGAGCGGGCGGCAGCTGGATCACTGCACAACAGGACCGGGCCGTCCGCTGGGTCAGCGGGCAGCCTCCCGTGCGAGCCACGGACCGCACGGGCGCCCGCGTCAAGTCCGACCACACTCATCAGATATCGCATCCCGAGCTTCTTACGCAGCAGCGCCTTCGCCGCCCGTACCTTCGCGGCGGTCGGATTCGCCGGATCGAACAACAGCTCGGCGGGGTCATAACCCGGCTTGCGATGGATCTCGACAATCCGCGCAAAGTCTGGGGCGTGCGCATCGTCGAGCCAGTAGTAGTAGGTGAACCACGCGTCCGGTTCCGCAACGAGGACCAGCTCGCCGGATCGGTGGTGGTCCAGCCCGTGCGCGGCCTTACCCGCAGCGTCCAGCACCATCTCCACGCCCGGCAGCTCCGCGCAGAGCGCGGCGACGCGGGTCACGTCGTCGGGGTCGCGGACGTAGACGTGTGCCACCTGGTGATCGACGACCGCGAACGCGCGGGACGTCCAGGGATCCAGGTACTCCATCCCGTCCTGGGAGTAGACCCGCAGTAGGCCCTCGGCGCGGAGTGCGCGGTTGATATCGATAGGCCGGTGCACATCGGTGATCCCGTACTCGGAGAGCGCCACCACCGTCGCCCCTCGCGCGGTCGCGGCATCCAGCAACGGCGCGATAACCGCATCGAGTTCGCGGGCCGCGGCCGCCGCCTGCGGAGCGGACGGACCGTAACGTTGCAGGTCGTAGTCCAGCTGGGGAACATAGACCAAGGTCAAGTCAGGATTGTGGTTCTCCATCAGCAACTCTGCTGCCCCACAGATCCACGCCGAGGAGGCGATACCCGCCCCGGGCCCCCAGAACGAGAACAGCGGGAATGTCCCTAGCCGGTCCGTCAGCTCGTCCCGCAGCGCGGGCGGGTGGGTGTAACAGTCCGGTTCCTTACGGCCGTCGGCGCGATAGATCGGCCGGGGCGTCACCGTCCAGTCGACGTCAGCACCCATGGCATACCACCAACAGACGTTCGCCACGGTGTAGTCGGGCCGGTGCCGACGGGCGGCCTCCCAGAGCTTGTCACCGCCGACGAGAGCGTTGTGTTGTCGCCACAGCAGCACCTCGCCCAGGTCCCGGAAGTACCAGCCATTAGCAACGATGCCGTGGTCTCTGGGCAGATCGCCCGTGAGGAAGGTGGACTGAACGGAGCACGTCACCGCGGGCAGGACAGTGGCCAGCTCTGCCTGAAATCCGCCTATGCCAACCGCGGCCAGCCGCGGCATGTGCTCCAACAGCCGCGGTGTGAGGCCCACTACGTTAAGGACCACCAGTGGGGTCGTCACCGCTGCTCCTCCGCCGTGTCGGTCAGGCCCAGGGCAAGGATTTCCTGTCGGGCGAATGCCAGCTCTGCGGCGATGCCGTCGACCAGGTCACTCGATGTCCGGGGGCGCCGCTGCGGGGGCAGCACCTCCCACGTGTACGTCTCGACATCGAGGTGGTCGCACCGTGCAGACGGCCCGGCGAGGACTGCGCGGAGCCCGTCCCGCAGGACATCCACCGTGCTGTGCAGCGGCGGCGGCGGATCCGCGTGCAGCGGAACGTGGTAGTGCACCCGCCACTCCTCCCGACTCGGCTCAGCAAGCGCCTGGTCGAGGTCGTCGGCGGCGAAGCCGGCGCTGCCCCGCGTCTGATGCAGGAACCGCGGCTCGACGTACTCGCGCAGCCGCTGCGCATCAGCAACCGGATCCCGGCTGGCCAGGGCGGCCGACACCTGTACCTTCACGACCGACAGACCAGCCTGGGCGAGCGCGTCGAGCGATCTGGTCGGATCCTCCCAGGCACACGCCAAGTGGGCCAGGTCCAGGCAGATACCGATTCGATCATGATCCACACTGGCCAGCTGGGTCACGGCCTGCTCGATGGTCTCCACGACGCACCCCGGCTCAGGTTCGATCCCCACCCGGATAGCCCGCCCGGTGCTTCGTTCCACGCGCGCCAGGCCCTCGGCCAGGTCGTCCAGGGCACGCGCGCACTGTTGGGCCCGACCAGCGTCCCACGGATCTCGCCACGCCAAAGGCAACGTCGAAATGGATCCTCGCGCAGCGTCTGCCGGAAGGAGCGCCGCCAGGATATGCGCGAGGTCGAGCGTATAGCGCAGCCGTTCCGGTCGGGTCCAATCCGGATGGTAGACCGCGTGCTTGACGACGGGTGCCTGGAACGCCTGGTACGGAAAGCCGTTGAGTGTCACGACCTCCAGCCCGCGGGCGTCGAGTTCGGCCCGGAACCGGCGTAGCGCTACCGGGTCCGCGGCGAGCTCCGCCGCGACCGGCGCGGGCAGCCACAGTCCCAGCCCCAGCGAGTCAACGCCCAGGCGGTCACGAACCCCGACCCCGTACGTGTCCAGTTGATCGACGATTCCGCCGAGGTCCTCAGCCGGGTGAACGTTGGTGCAGTAACCCAGATGTACGGCGGTGCCATCGCTGTGATGCAGGCGCATCACTGTCCCCCGCGGGCGATCGAGCTTCCGGCGAACGACGCCGCCGGCTCCGTCACGTGCGCGAGATTGAGCCGGCCGGACTGTTGATAGAAGTCGACCGGGTTTCGCCACAGCACCTTATCGACGTCGTCAGGGGTGAACCCGGCCGCGAGCATCGCCTCACCGGTGCGCACGGTGAGCAACGGGTCGGACCGCCCCCAGTCGGCGGCCGAGTTGACCAGGATGCGCTCGGTGCCGTACCGCTTGAGGATCTCCACCATCCGGTCCGGCGACATCTTCGTCTGCGGGTAGATGGAGAAGCCAGCCCAGCATCCGGCCTCCAGGACGATATCTATGGTCAGCTCGTTGAGGTGGTCGATGACCACTCTGCCGGGGTCGATACCCGATTCGACGACCACGGCGAGGCTGCGCTCGGTTCCGCGCTTCTTGTCCCTGTGGGGTGTGTGCACCAGCGCCGGCAGTGCGAAGCTCACCGCCATCGCCAGCTGGGCGGCGAACGCGGTGTCCTCTTCCGTGGTCATCGCGTCGTACCCGATCTCGCCGACCGCGACCACGCTCTCCTTGGCCAGGTAGCGCGGCACCAGGTCGAGGACCGGAGTGCAGCGTGCGTCGTTGGCCTCTTTCGGGTTGAGGGCGATTGTCGCGTGGTGGCGGATGCCGAACTGGCTGGCCCGATGCGGCTCCCAGCCCACCAACGAGTCGAAGTAATCGGCGAATGAGCCGGGATTGGTCCGCGGCTGGCCCACCCAGAACGCCGGCTCCACCACGGCCCGTACCCCAGCAGCCGCCATGGCCATGTAGTCATCCGTGGTCCGAGAGGTCATGTGGATATGTGGATCGAAGATTCGCATCAGTTCTCCCTGGCCGTGGTGGGTCCACTCAAACTGCGCAGCAGCGCGACGGCGTCGGCCGGCAGGTCCCGGCCGGCGGCGAGACGTTCGGCGGCGAGTCCATGCAGCATCACCGCGAGCTCCGCGTCGGCCCGCTCTGAAAGCCGGTCCACCACTGCCAGCGGGATGCCCATGAACACGCACTTGAGCACACCTTGCCGCCAGGCCTCCGGGCCGAGGTGACGGGCGTACGGTCCGAGTGCTGCCGCGACCAGGCGGATGTCGTTGGTGCGCAACGCGTCGTGCAGCAGCGGCAGCCCGACCGCCGTCAGCTCGCCGCGGTCGGGCAGCTCCGGCAACGCGCACAGGATCGCGAGTTTCTCACCGCTGTCCGCGTACCGGTAGAGGTCGACAAGTCGATCCGGGCCTCCGGCCGGCGCGGTGAGTAGTGCTGCGAGCAGGACCGCGCGGCCGGCGACGCCCGCAGGCCAGCCGGCGACGGGATGTGGGGCCAGCCGGCGCGGGACCTCGGCGAACAGGCGCGCCACCGCATCCGGGTGGTTGTTCACCTCCGCTTCGGCCCGGCGCAGCCAGTCGCCGCCGTCGCGGGCCAGGAGCGCGGCGCGTAGTTCCGCGATCCCCCAGCGCGGCTCCGGTCCCGGCACCGTGGCGCTCATGGGTGACGTCCGGGTTGGGCGTTGGCCCAGGCCGCGCGCAGGAACTGCAGCGACGCATCGGCGACAGATGGAGCGGCGTGGGAGTGCCGGGGCAATTCGACAGCCACAAGTCCTCGATAGCCGACCGCATTGAGCGCGTGTATCACCGGCGGAAAGTCGATCTCCCCGGTGCCGAATTCGAGATGTTCGTGCACTCCCCTACGCATGTCATCAATCTGTACGTTGACCAGGTAGGGGGCCGCTTCGGCCACGCACTGCGGCAGGTCCATCGACTCCAGACACTGGCAGTGCCCGATGTCGAGCGTGAGGCCGAAGGCAGGTGGCTCGCCCAGCGCGGCGGACAGCTTTCGCCAGCCGGCGATGTCCTCGACCAGCATCCCCGGCTCGGGTTCGAAGCCCAGTGGGATACCGGCGCGTTCGGCAGCCGCCGTCACCTGGGCACATCCGTCGACAAGTCGCTGCCAGGCGGGCTGGACGCCCAGTCCCGGCGGTCGCACGCCGGCCCAGAGTGACACCGCTTCCGCCCCCAGGTCGGCGCCGACTGCCACGGCCCGCAGGAGGAAGTCCAGCCGGTGCTGTCGCTCGTCGTCCAGCAGGGTGGGTGCGTGTTTGTGGCGCGGGTCGAGCAGGTACCGAGCCCCCGTCTCGACGACGACGGCGAGGTTGAGGTCACGAAGGAGGTCCGCCACCGCGGCAGTTCGTCGGGCCAGCTCCGGGGCGAACGGGTCTAGATGGCAGTGATCCAGGGTCAGCGCCACGCCTTGGTACCCGAGATCAGCCAGCACGCGCAGAGCGTCGGCGAGTCGATGATTGCTGAACCCGTTCGTGCCGTATCCCCATCGGGGACCGGCACCGCCGACGGACTCCGCCTCGGGTGCGGGTGCGGGCGACACAGCGGACGTCACGTCGGTGAGATCCAGCGCGCAAGCCGCCGACCCAACGGCGCCAATGCGGCAACGAGCAACGCAGCGCGTGGAAATCCGGCGCGCGCGGCAAGAGCGCCCTGCAGCGATGGCAGCGACGTGATACCGGAGCTGACCGCCGCGCGTACGCGCGTGGCGCCGGGGTCGCGCACCGCACGTGCCTGGGCGGTACCGAACTGGCTCAGGTACGCACCGGCAAGCAGGCCGGCAACCCCGGTGGCCCAGCGACGGGAGCTAGTCGACTCGCCCGCCGCGGCTCGACGTGGGATGGCGACTGCAGCGACCGCGACAGCCGCGGTACCCGCCAAGGTCCCGGCGGGCAGGCGAGGCGTTGCACCAGTCACTTCGGCGCGGGACAGCACGGTCAGCGCGTAGGTGTGCAGAGCCACTGTGACGGCGGTGGGTAACGCACGGGCTGGACCGCCCTTCTGCGTGCTGGCACCGAGTAGCACATCTAGTCCTCGGCAGGTCGCCATGAGGGCGGGACCGGCGGGCGTCTCCTTGCCGCCCAGGTCATAGCCCCACACGGCGGCGGCCAATGGCAAGGCGACGGCGAGGGAACGCCGGCCGCCAGCTGCGCCCGCACAAGCTAGGCCCGCGGCGGTGAGGCCGGCAGCGACGCCGAGCGCGGTACCGGGCCGCACTCGCCCTGACGGGATCGGTCGGTCCGGGCGTTCGCTGGCGTCGCGGACCCGGTCTGCCCAGTCGTTGGCCGCCATGCCAGCCCAGTAGAGGCAGACAGCCGCGGTTGCCAGACCGCCAGTAGCCGGTCCGAGCGACCGGGAGGCACCGGCGCCGGCGATGACGTCGCCGGGCACCGACAGCGCAGCCGGTGCCCGGACGAGCTCGGCGAGGTCGGCGAAGCTGCTCATCACGCCGACTCACTCTGCTGGTCAGGTGCCCCGGTCGGAGCCAGACCCGCCACGAAGTGGATGAGGGAGGTCCACTGCTCAGCGAGACCGGGGGGAGCATCGCCGACCGGGTCTTTGAAGAAGAAGGCGAGCTCGGGCAGCGGACCGTGACGTCCGGCTTCCTGCGCCGCGGAAACTATTCGGGCGAGGTCCAGGATCAGCGGAGCAGCCAGCGCCGAGTCGCAGCCATGCCAGGTGAACTCCATCCGCATGCGGGTGCCGAGGAAACCCGAGAAGCTAATCAGATCCCAGGCTGTCTTGAAGTCACCGAGGTCCGCGACGTAGTTGATCTGTGTAGTGGCCTCGGGGCGGTATCCGAGCACCGATTCAAGCACCCGATCCTTGCTCGCCACCTTCGCGGCCTTCGGCCCCGGCTCCGCAAGGACCGCCCCGTCCCCGCCACCGAGCAGGTTGATGCCGGACCAGCTGCCGATCTGCAGATTCCGCATGGCGAACATCGGTGCCAGCACCGACTTGACCAGCGTCTCGCCTGTCTTGCCATCATGGCCCGTGTAGGGCACGCCCCGCTGCCGTGCCAGGTCGTCAAGTGCCGGCAGTCGAGCTCCGGCGGACGGAGTGAAGTCGACAAATCCACACCCCGCCTCGAATGCGGCGTAGGCCATCACGCTACTGGGCGGCAGCACGGCGGGACCTGCGAGCGCGGCGGTCAGTGTGGCGAGATCCATCTGCGCGAGCTCCGGGCCCGGCCTCGGCTCGGTGCTGGCAACGTTAATGACGACGATGTGGTCGAGCCGGTGCCGGTCTCGAAACTCGGCCAGGTCGCGCACGATCATGGCGATAGCGGATGCCTGGGTGGCGGCCTGGGGTAACGGGCGAAGGTCCGCTTCGACTGCGTCCAGCTCCGCCGCCACCGCCCCTACCAGGACGGCCGGCAGCACGCCAGCAGCAACGAGTGTCTCGGCCCGCTTCGACAGCGGAGTGTCCATGATGTCGTGACCGCCGACGAACAGCTCGTCGAACCCGGGGAGGTGGGGGCCGCGCAGCGGCGGTAGCTCGGTGACGCAGCCGGTCGTTGGCGCGAGTCCCGCGCGCAGTGCGAGCAGACCCGTCACCGTCGTCACAGCCACCGAGCCGCGGGCACCTACCAACCACATTCCAGTACGCATGAGCGCTCCCTATCCCCCGGCCGCCGTAGCGGGTAGACAGCCCCGGCGACGCCGGCAACAGGACCGCGACCACACGCGAGCGCCTGGCCTCCGTTGCCGGAGGGGGCCGTAGCGATCCGACCGTAGCCACGGAGTCGATCATCGTCAACGCCGTTATATTCACCACTTCATTAGGACAAATTGGCCGCGCGCGTCCTCATGCGCCAGTCAGCGCGACGCCATCCGCGAGGAACGCATGGAGGCGTTGGGCAGCGATGTGGGCGCCGTCGTGGCGGAGCTGGGGGGCCAAGTCGGCGGTAGGGGTGTCGCTGTGGTGGTGGATGCCGATGCCGAGTTGTTCGACGCGTTGTGCCCAGTAGTACTGGTCGTACATTTGTGGGATGACAACCTGAGCGACGCCGCATCGTGCCGCGGACGCAGTCGTACCCGAACCGCCATGGTGGACGACCGCCGCCACTCGCGGGAACAGGGCCCGCTCGTTCACCTCGCCGATGGCGATGCAGTCGGTTCCGTCATCGGGCAGGCTCAGTTCGGCCCAGCCGCGGGAGATGACGGCACGGCGGCCCAGGGTGCGAGCGGTG
>NZ_BAAARY010000040.1:0-10888 GCF_039532605.1 Pilimelia columellifera subsp. columellifera | reverse complement strand
TGTCAACGCTCTCTGAAAACTGGTTCTGGCCCACTTTTCGTGCAGCGTTGACGGCTCGGTGCCGGTCAGGCTAGGAGGATTCGGCGGCGGAGCAGGTCGAGGTTGGCTCGGCCGAACATTTGTCGTTTCAGCATTTTGATCTTGTTGACGTGGCCTTCGACCGGGCCTGAGTTGTGGGCGAGGGTCAAGCCGTTGACTACCGCCGGGAGGTCGCGGCGGAGTCCGGTGGCGAAGGAGGCCAGGTCCGGTTGTTCGGTCTCGGTGTCGATGTCGTGTAGCCAGTCTTCGAGTTGGTGGCCGTGGCGGCGGGTGAGGATCTCGGCGAAGCGCCGGACGTGGCCGGCCAGAGTCTTCAGGTGAGGGCAGGCCGCTAGCGCGGCAGCGAGGCCGGTGCGGTCTTTGTCGGTGAGCTTGTCGGGGTGCCGCAGGATCCAGCTGCTGATCTTGCGGGGTTTCGGTGTCGGCGTTGGGACCGGCCCGAGGTCGGTGTTCAGCGCCGCGAGGGTCCGTAGCGGTTTCAGGTAGATGCGAACTGAGTTGGCGGTGCCCTTGTAGCCGCGGGCGGTGATCTCCCGGAACAGTTCGGTGGCGTTTGTCTTGCCCTCGGCCAGGCGCTGTTGCAGGTAGGCGGTGAACGGGTCCAGGCGGCTGGGCCGGCCAGCTCGGGGCCGGTTGAGGAGGTCGTCGACGGTGCAGGCGCGTAGGTAGCGGCGGACGGTGCCCCGGGCGAGGTTCAGCTGCCGGGCGATCGTCTTGGCGCCGTAGCCGTCTGCGGCCAGTTGATGGACGCTTTGATACCGGTGCCGCACTCGGGCCTGAGCTGCCGATTCGGGCGTGTCCGCGGGTCGCGGCGACGACGCGGACTCCGGTGCTGGAGCGGCGATGACAGCGAGGCCGCTCAGCTGCTGTTGGCGCTGCAGTGTCTGAGCGCGCGCCTCGGTCAGGCATCGGTGGTGCCGGGCGACCGTTTTCTCGACGTGCCCGGCGAGGTTGTTCCATAGATGCCATCGGTCCGCGACCTGGATCGCTTGCGGGGCGGCCGTCGCCGCGGCTTCGGCGTAGGCGCCAGCCCGGTCGCGGCAAATCACCTCGATCTCAGGATGCTCCTGCAGCCACGCAGCGAGGGTGGCGCTCTGGCGGTCCGCCAGCACGTCGATCGGCCGCCCGGTCTCCAGGTCGATCAGCACGGTGGCATAGACGTGCCCACGGCGCAGCGCGAAGTCGTCCACGCCCAGAACCCGTACCGTCCGAGGCACGGGAAGCGGCAACGCCCGCAGCAGCCGCAGCAACACGCTGCGGCTTGCCGCCAAGCCAAGGGCGGCCGCCAGCCGTGAGCCCGGCCGGCCGGCTAACGCGACCGCGATGACCTCCAACGCTGCCTTCGCGACCGGGCTCCGGCGGGCATACCGCCAGGTCAATCCAGGTATCTGTTCCGCGAACGTCAACACCTCGCAGGCCGGAACCGGGCAGCGGAAACGGCGCACGAGCAACCGCAGGCTCACCGACCGACCGGCCGCGGTGGCGTCCTCCAACGTCCGGCGATACCGGGAGTGCACTCGTGACGTGAGCTGCGAACACCCGGGGCAAAGCACACTGGGCCTCGCCGTCTGCGCCCAGATCCGCAAACCTGGCCCAGGGGAACAACACGCTGATGACACCGTCGATCATGCAGCCAGATACCACAGTGGACAAACGGCCGGAGGATCAGGGCCTGCACGAAAAGTGGGCCAGAACCAATTTTCAGAGAGCGTTGACAGGTCAAGATCGGCGGAGTGCGGATCGAACTTGGTGAGGTGGAGGCGGCGCTCTCCGCCCTTCCCTACGTAGCCGAAACCTGTGTTTTCACCTGGGTCGACGACGCCGGGCTCGCCCGGATGGACGCGGTCATGGTGCCGCTTCCCGGTGCTGACTGGGCTAGCTGGCGCGTTGACCTGGGCGCGACTCTTCCCGCCGCCGCCATTCCCGCTTCGCTGACGGTCGTCAGTGAGCTGCCTACCACCGCCCACGGCAAGGCGGACGTCGCGGCACTGTGCCGCATGGTCGCCGAGCGTGCGGCCGAGACAGATGGCGGCGACGACGATCCCGACACAGAAGTGTGGCGGACAACACTTCGTTCGACGGCCGATGACTTCTTCGAAGCCGGCGGCACCTCGTTGTATGCCCTCCGCCTGTTGGCCGCTGTGACCAGCCGGTGCGGTGTGAGCGTGGCGGTTGCCGACTTCCTCGCGCTGCCCACCTTGACCCGGCTTCGCGAGCTGGTGGCCGGTGCGGAGGCCGCCCGATCCGCGGTGCCCCAGCCGATCTCGCGGGGCGAGCGGCTGCCGCTGAATCGATTCCAGGAACGCCTGTGGTTCCTCCAACAGCTCGAACCGAACAGCACGGCGATGAGTGCCCCGACGGGCTTGCGGGTCACCGGAGCGTCCCGCGACGAGGTGTCCCGCGCGGTCAGCGGCCTGCTGGCGCGGCATGAAGTGTTGCGCACGAGCTTCCCCGTTGAGGAAGGCGTGCCGTTCTGCCGGATCGGCGATCCGCCCCCACTGCCCTGGACGACTCATGCGGGCCTTACCGAGGCGCAGCGGGCGGCCATGTGCCGGGAGGTGATCGCCTCGACGGCGGCTGAGGCGTTCGAACTTGGCGCCGCGGCGCCGCTGCGGCTGAGTGGCCTGAGTTTCGCCGAGGACGATCACCTGCTGGTGATGGCGGTGCATCAGATCATCGCCGACGGCTGGTCCTGGGGCGTCCTCGTCGACGACCTGGTACACCTGCTACGGAATCCGGGCACGACGACTGACCCGCACCCCGCCCTGCAGAGCGTCGACTACGCGGCCTGGCAGCGCCTCGACGAGGCGACCCCCGACCGGATGGCGGAGGCCGAACTGGCACTGCGGCACTGGCACCAGGCCCTGGCGGCAATACCCGAGAGCCTCAATCTGCCGGTCGATCAACCGCGTCGGGACGCGCTGAGTACCCAGGCCGGATGGACCACGGTCGACCTACCGGTCGACTTCGGCGCGCGCCTTCGGCAACTCTGCCGCGAGTACCGGATCACCGAGATGTCGGTATTCGTCGCTGGGTACGTGTCCTGGCTGGCACGTCTGGCCGGTCAGGAAACGGTGGTTGTCGGGACACCGCTTGCCAACCGCAGCCCCGACTGGACGCAGGACATGGCCGGATACTTCGTGACGGCCGTGCCGCTGGCGCTCACCGTCGACGAGGATTCCACCTTCGCGGACCTGCTTGACCAGGCCCGTACCGCATTGCTCGACGGACAGCGGCACAGTGCGGTGCCGATTGAACGGATCGTCGCCGAGTTGGGCGGTGGCCGGGGCGGAGACCGGCTCCCACTCTTCCAGAATCTGATCGTCTACCAGGACCTACCCTCGTGGCGCCATGCGGCGGACGGCCTCGGTGTCGAGGTCCTTCAGCTGCCGTCCGGGCACACTCACTACGACCTGAAGTTCGAAATCCTTCCCCGTGGTGACGATTACGAGGCCCGCTTGGTCTACGCCCGGGGCCGGATTTCCGACGACAGGGCCGTTCTTATGGCGCGCCAACTCGGATCGTTTATGGCCACGGCCATCTCCAACCCCACCGTCTATGTGGACGACATTTCACTTTGATATATCGGCGCCTGCCGTCGCGAGCCTGCGATTGGAACTTACAGATGACGCACTCCTCCATCAACGACACCACCGAGGCGACGGCCCAGTGGCTGTCCCCGGACCTGACCATCCCGGCCATGATCGAAGCGGTCGCCGTTAGCACCCCGCACGCCACGGCGCTGGTTCGGAGCGGACAGAGTTGCAGCTACGCCGAGCTCATGCGGCGGTCGGCGGCGGTGGCACGGGGGCTGGTTGCCGCATCGGTGAGCCAGGGCGATGTCGTGGTCGTACGCGGCGGCCGCTCCATCGACACGGTCGTGGCGATGCTCGGGGTGCTGCGTGCCGGGGCGACTCTCACGATGGTTGATGTCGCGCAGAATCACCAGCGGGCACAGCAGATCGTCGACCGGGCGGAACCCCGGCTGATTGTCGACACCGCCGAGACATCGACGCTGCCGCCGTTGACTGGCCCGGTCCCCGTCTCCTCCGGTGATCTGGAGCGCTCCGGCGAGGACAACGGCGCCGTTCTACCCGACGTCGACGTGGCTGCCCCTGCCTACCTCTGCTTCACCTCCGGCACCACCGGCGAGCCGCGCGGAGTTCTCGGCTGGCACGGCGCGTTGGCCCAGTTCTGCTCCTGGGAGCAGCGCGCATTGGAGTTCGGCCCCGACGACCGCGTGGGGCAGCTGGCCGCGTTGACCTTCGACGCCGTGTTCAAGGACCTGTTCCCGGCGCTCATCGGCGGCGCCACGGTCTGCCTTCCGCCTACCGACCAACCCTTCATCGACCTGGCCAAGGTGCTCCAGTGGCTGCGCGATGACGAGGTCACCGTCATCCAGACCGTGCCGAGTGTTTTGTCGTCCCTGCTCGCCGAGGCGACGCCGGGGACTCAACTGCCGGCGCTGCGCTTGATCTGCCTTTCTGGCGAACCGTTCCGAGGCAGCCCGGTTTCCCGGTTCCGGAGCACGATCGTCGGGTCCGGTGTCCAGTTCGTTAACCTTTATGGGACCACCGAAGCGACCATCCTCAAGTCGTGGTACCGCGTACCTGACGGTGAGGTTCCGGCCGATGTTCTTCCGATTGGTAAGCCGACCGATGGGGCCGAGCTGCTGGTCGTGAACAAGCGCGGGCGTCGCTGCGGCATCGGTGAGCCCGGTGAGGTCCTCATTCGAACGCCGTTCCTCACTCGCGGCGCCTGGCGTCCGGCAGCTGGCGAGGCGCCACTGTTCGAGGTCAACCCGTTGAACCCCGATGACCCCGACGATCTGGTGCAGCGCACGGGTGATCTGGGTCGGTTCGGCCCGGACGGAAACGTGGAGATCCATGGCCGGATGGACGACCAGATCAAGGTCCTCGGGGTGCGGGTGCACCCGGCTGAGGTCGGTGCGCTCATCGGCCGGCACCCCGGGGTGAAGGACGCCGCGGTTGTGGCGGCTACCGGAGACGACGACAACGTCGCCCTGGTCGCGTATGTCGTACGCCAACCGGATGTCGATCTGGACGCCATGGTGATTCGGCAGCACGTCGCCCAGCACGGATCCAACGCCATGGTGCCCGGCCATGTCGTATTCCTGGACCGCCTGCCCCTGACCAGTCATGGAAAGCTGGATCGTGCGGCGCTGCCCCGGCCAGTTGCCGAGGTTGACGACGCGGACCAGGCGGCCGATACCGGTGAGTGGACCGACGTCGAACTTCGAGTGGCACAGGTGTGGTCCGAAGTCCTCAAGGTCGAGGTCACGTCGCGGCATGCCAGCTTCTTCGCCCTCGGTGGGCACTCCCTGATGATGGCTCGCGTGCTCGCCCGGATCCGACGGGCGTTCGATGTCGAACTGAACCTGCAGGCGCTGTTCTCCTCCCCGACAGTGGCAACGCTGGCCGCCGCAGTCGCTGAAGCAACAGATGCCGCCGGATCGCCGGCCACGGAACTCGTCCGGGTGCCACGGGAGGAGTTCCAGCGCCTCTCGCCGGAGCAGGAGGGCCTCTGGTACCTACGCCAGCTTGAACCCGAAAGCGCCGCCTATCACATGGCCGGAGTCTTCAGCCTGCCGGCGGACGTCGACGACGACGCCGTGCGCTTGGCGTTCCTACAGGTGTGTGAGCGGCATGAGGCACTGCGGCTTCGCTTCGTTGAGCAGGATGGTCGGCCGGTACAGCGCACGGCGGCCGCCGAGCTCGACTTCGGCGTCCTGGCCCCTGCTGAGAATGTCGCGGAGGGGCTGGCGGCGCTTCAGACGGAGTCGGCGCAGCCGTTCGATCTGGCGTCCCGCCCGCCGATTCGGGTGCGGACCATCCTCGTGAACGGCCGACGGCTGGTTGGCCTCACCATCCATCACCTCTGCTGTGACGGAATCTCCTGGAGCCTGCTGACCGAGCAGGTGGACGCGCTACTGGCGGACCCGACGGCGTGGACGACTGACGCGGGGCAGACCACCGGTCCCCAGTTCCGGGACTACGTGGCGTGGCGTGCCCGTCAGGCAGCTCCGGCCCGCGCCGAGGCCGACCTGGCCTTCTGGCGAGCGCAACTGGGCGATGTTCCGGCCCTGGACCTGCCGAGCGGGCGGCCTCAGCCCGGTTCACGGCCGCACCAGCAGCTGGTCAAGCGCTTCGTCCTCGACCCGCAAACCGCACGTGGTGTGGCCGCCCGATCTCGGGAAGCCGAGTCGACTGAGTACATGACCATGATGACGGCGTTCGCCTCCGTCCTGGCGCGCGCGTCGGGGCAGGACCGCATTGTCATCGGCAGCGACAGCGCCGGGCGGGACCTGGAGGAACTCGGCGAGGTCGTCGGCTTCTTCGTCCGTACCCACGCCTACTGCTTCGACATGTCGGGAAATCCAAGCTTCGCTGAGGCTCTCGGCCGGGTGCGCGCTGCGATGGTCGCCG
Organism: Pilimelia columellifera subsp. columellifera; assembly: GCF_039532605.1. NCBI lineage: Bacteria > Bacillati > Actinomycetota > Actinomycetes > Micromonosporales > Micromonosporaceae > Pilimelia > Pilimelia columellifera. The sequence goes on along the minus strand of NZ_BAAARY010000040.1, from coordinate 4,403 downwards.
CGGCCGGGCACCAGTCGACCTCGTTTGCCGACATCGTTGACGCCGTGGCGGCCGAGCGTGGCGGCGATCGACGTCCGCTCTTCTCCGTCATTCTGCGGATGCCACCGCGGGAGGAGCAGCCTCGCACCTACCGGCTCCTCCAGCCCGTCGACGTCGTGTCCACCGCCGCGGACGGGTCAGGCTCGGCGCCGACGGCAAAGTTCGACCTGACGGTCGTGGTCCGGATTACCGAGGACGCTGCGACGCTCGACCTGGAGTACGACGTCGACGCGCTCCAGCCCGAATTGGTGGACGCGCTGGGAACGCGCATGGTCGAGCTGCTGCGCTTCGCCACGGAACAGCCGCAGACCCCGCTGGCCCGGGTGCGTCACGATGCCCATCCATTCAGCACGGTGCTGGAATCGCAGGCGTTCACGCCGGTCGCCGAGCTGTTTCGCGGTCAGGCAGATCGAGCTCCGGACGCCGTGGCGATCTCGTGGGAGGGTGGTCAGGTCACCTATCGTGAGCTGGCTGCCGCGGTTGACGGAGCCGGGGCGGAGGTTCGCCCACATGAGCGGGTCGGCATTCTCGGCGGCAAGACGCCCGCCACGGTCGCCTGTCTGATCGCCGCAATCGGCGGCGGCGCGGTGCCGCTGCTTCTGGACGAAGCCCTGCCGGGGCCTCGCCGGCAGCGCATGCTGGAGCGGGCCGGGGTGGACCGCGTGCTCCAGGCTGAGCCGGTCTCGGCGACCGATCTGCCTGACAGTGTGAAGGCTCGACAACTGTCGTTCGCCGAGCTGACCGAACGGGTCGGTTCTGGGTCGACGACCCGGCCCGGGGCCAAGGACGCTGCCTACCTCTTCTTCACCTCTGGCACGACGGGTGAGTCGAAAGCAGTTCTGGGCTCACACCGAGGCCTTGATCATTTTGTCGACTGGGAGGCGCGGGAGTTCGACGCCAGCCCGCAGGATCGGGTGGCCCAGTTCACCACGTTGTCGTTCGACGCTGTGCTGCGGGACGTGTTCGTCCCGCTGACCCGCGGAGCGACGCTCTGTCTTCCACCGCCGCAGGTGCGCGACGACACGCGGCGGATGCTCGACTGGCTGGCGCACGAGCGGGTGACCATCGTGCACACCACACCGAGCGTCGCCGCATCGTGGCTGCGTGAGGCTAATGCCACCACGCCACGCCTGAACCATCTGCGTCTGCTCTGTCTGGCGGGGGAGCCGCTGTCTGGCGCTACGGTCGCCGCGTTGCGTGACCGACTGCTGGGCAGCCAGACGGAGGTCGTCAACTTCTACGGGCCGACCGAGACGACCATGATCAAGACTCGCTACCGGGTGCCGGCCCAGGTCCCGCAGGGGCCGTTACCGGTGGGCCAGGCCCTGCCGGGTGCGCAAATGGTGGTGGTGGGCACCGATGGCTACCCGTGTCAGCCCGGCGAGCGCGGCGAGATCGTGCTGCGAACGCCGTACCGCGCCCTCGGATACCTGTCCGACTCGTTCACGTCCACGGCTGGGTCGGTCTTCCGGCCGAACCCGTTCGGCCGGGACGAGGATGACCTGCTCTACCACACCGGCGATCTCGCGTGGGTTGACGCCGATGGCCAGGTCTTCGTCGAGGGTCGGAAGGACGACCTACTCAAGATCCGTGGAGTGCGGGTGCACCCGGCCGAGGTTGGCGCTGAGCTGGCCAGTCATGCCGAGGTGCAGCAGGTGTACGTGGACGCGGACAAGGAATCGGGCGAGGTACAGCTCGTCGCATACGTCGTGCGTTCCTCCGGTTCAACCTTGACGACGGAGTCGCTGCGGCAGTTTGCCCGACAGCGGCTTCCACTGGGGCTGGTGCCGAGCCTCTTCATCTTCCTGGACCGTTTCGCGTTGCTGCCCAACGGGAAGCTGGACCGATCTTCACTGTCCGGCGCGGCCCCTGCCCACCCGACCGACGGCCGGGTGGAACCGCGGGACGAGGTAGAGACGGCTGTCTGGCAGGCGTGGGCGCAGCTGCTCGGTCATGAGAATTTCGGAGTGACGGACGACTTCTTCTCCGTCGGAGGTCATTCGCTGCTGGCCACGATCCTGATCACGAGGCTTCGCAAGCAGCTCGGAGTGTCGCTGACCCTGCGGCAGCTACTGGAAGCGCCGCGGGTGGATCAGCTGGCCGACCTGGTCCGGGAGGCCACCGCTGGGGCGGTGGCGGATCACGCCAGTGACACGGCACTCGTGCTACGCCCGGGTGAGCCTGATGGCCCGGTGCTCTTCCTGGTGCATCCCATCGGCGGTGACGTCATGTGCTACCGACAGGTCGCCGCTGGTTTGCCGGCAAGGTTCAAGGTCGTCGGGCTACGGGCACCGGGCCTCAGCTCCGGCTCCCGATACACGACGATCGCGGAGATGGCGGCGGCTTATCTGCACGAGATTCTGCAGATTCAGCCGCAGGGGCCCTACCACCTTGGCGGTTGGTCGATGGGCGGTGTGGTCGCGTACGAGATCGCCAGGCAGTTGTCGTTTGAGGGGGCGGACACGGCGACGCTCCTGCTGTTGGACAGCTACGCCCCAGGCAGTGGCGCATTCGAGCATTTTGCGAGCCCGGGCGCTGATCGCGCGGCCTCGTTCGCCCGGGATCTCGCCCGCATGACCAAGGAGGAGATCGACGCTCGCTCGCTGGTTGACGAGGCGCCCGGGAGCGAGGAACTCGACCAACTGCGGCAGCGGTTCCGGGTCTTCGACGCGCACGCGACAGCGTTGGTCGGCTATCGCCTGCGCCGGACGCAGCTGCCCGCCACCCATGTGGCGCTCGTACTCGCCGGCGAGCAGAGTCGTCCCGATACAGCCTCGCCGACGTTGGGTTGGCAAGAAGTCCTACATACCGACATCGATGTTCGGACGGTGCCCGCAGTGGACCACTTCACCATGTGGCAGGAGCCGGGCGTCCGGGACACCGCGGCCGCCATCAGCGCGGCGCTCGCCGCCGGCTCGGCCGCCTCGGACAGCGAGGGGGCGTGATGGGAGAGTCATCGCCTCGCTTCCAGGCGTTCCTGCCGCGGCACCTGGGCGGGTTGCTGGAACGCTGTGGAGCAGACGAAGAGACACAGCTGCTCACCCGTGCCGTCGCCGCGGTGTTGCCGTTCAAGACGAATCAGTACATCGTCGACGAGCTGATCGACTGGTCAAACATCCCCGACGACCCGATTTTCCGGTTGGTCTTTCCCCAGCCGGACATGCTGGCGCCGATCGAGCTGAAGACGATCGCCGAACTGATCCGTAGCCAGGCAGACCAGGCGACGCTGACAGCGGCAGTGCGCAAGATCCAGGCTGGGATGAACGCCCACCCTGCCGGCCAGACGGATCTGAACGTTCCCGAGTGGGACGGGAAACCGCTGTCGGGCGTGCAGCACAAGTACCGGGAGACCCTGCTCTACTTTCCTCGGCAGGGTCAGACCTGTCACGCGTACTGCACCTACTGTTTCCGTTGGGCGCAGTTCGTAGGAATCCCCGACCTCAAGATTGCCGCTGAGGAGGCCGACGCCGGGCGGTTGCATGCCTACCTGCGCAGCCACACCGAGATCAGCGACATCCTGATGACCGGCGGCGATCCGCTGATCATGAGCACGGAGAACCTCAGCCGGGCGATCGAACCATTCCTACATCCCGACCTCGCGCATATCAGCACCATCCGCATCGGCACCAAGGCGCTGACCTACTGGCCCTACCGGTTCGTTACCGACCGCGATGCCGACGACCTCATGCGCCTGTTCGAGCGGGTCAAGGCTGCCGGCAAGCATCTCGCGCTGATGGCACACGTCACCCATCCCCGAGAGCTGGAGACCGCTGCGGTACACCGCGCGGTGCAGCGGGTTCGGGCGACGGGCGCCGTGATCCGCACCCAGGCGCCGCTGGTCCGAACGATCAACGACCACGCGTCTGTTTGGCGCGACCTCTGGACTCGTACGGTCGCGCTCGACGCGGTGCCCTACTACATGTTTGTGGAACGGGATACCGGCCCGCGCCACTATTTCGAGGTTCCGCTGGTCCGCGGGTGGGAGATCTATCGAGAAGCGGTGTCGACCGTCACCGGCCTCGCCCGTACGGTGCGCGGACCGTCGATGTCAACGTCGCTGGGGAAGGTGGTCGTCGACGGAGTGACCACCGTCGGTGATCAACCCGCGCTGGCGCTGCGCTATCTCCAGGCCCGAGATCCGGAAATGGTGGGCCGACCGTTCTTCGCCAGCTACGACGACCACGCGGCCTGGGTGACTGACCTGCGGCCGCTCACCAAGACCGACCTGCCGTTCTTCGACCAGAGCGCCGATGTGACGGCACCATTGAGCCTTTCCGGGCCATCCTTTGGTCACAGACGGTGACGTAGGTGGCGACACGCCGACCGGCTCGGGGTCAAAGATGGAGACGCGGCGCCCCGGTAGG
>NZ_BAAARY010000039.1:0-9532 GCF_039532605.1 Pilimelia columellifera subsp. columellifera | reverse complement strand
GCCAGCCCCCGAAACCTCGGCGACATCGTCCGCGCAGCCGTCCACCTCACCCACTTCGAATACCGGTACCTACCGAACCCTCGTTGAGATCACCTCAGTAGCCGCTAGATCGCCACGGCGACAGTCAGAGAGCCGCAACGACACGGCAAAATTCCGGGCGGCGCACTGAGCATGGCGCGGACCTTGGGGTGGCCGCGGGCGCGGTGGCGTCCTTCGGGCCCGTCTGGCAGCCACCCGGGGGTGGCACCGACAGGTGCGGCAGACCCATTTACCCAGTGCCGGGCCGACTCACGGATCGAGTCGCTGCCCGAACCTTCAGCCAAATACCTGGGGGGCTGACCTTGGCCCCCCATTTCTGCTGCCCGCCTGGCATCGGTCGGGGCGGCATCCGGGCGGGGCGTATCCGGCCGAGGATCCCACCGGCAGATCACGCAGCAGCTATGCGGATCCGCGGCCCCCGACCGCATGTCTGTCGTCGGGGGCCGCCAAATTCACAGGCCCTCCTGAAAAAGTGATATCATATTGATAGTCTCAAGACATCGCTACATTTGAGGGAGCTGACATGACCGATCACCTCGACCTGCCCGCCCCGCGGGTGCGCGAGCGCATCGCCCGGGGCGCCTCCGGCTGGCCGGTCCTTGCCCTGTCCGTACTGGCGATCCTCCTCGGCGTCACCGCGTTCGTGATCGGCGTACGGCAGGAGGACGTCCCCGTCGTGGTGAGCCTCGCCGGCCTCGGCCTACTGTTCGTGCTGGCTGCCCTGATCGCGGCGGCTGGTCTGACCCCCGTCGCACCAGGCGAGGCTCGCGTCCTCCAACTGCTCGGCCGCTACACCGGGACCGTTCGCACCGACGGCCTCCGCTGGGTCAACCCGCTCACCGCCAGGCGCAGGGTCTCCACCCGGATCCGCAACCACGAGACCGACGTACTCAAGGTCAACGACGCCGACGGCAACCCCATCGAGATCGCCGCGGTCGTCGTGTGGCACGTCCAGGACACCGCCCGCGCTGTCTTCGAGGTCGACGACTTCATCGAGTTCGTCGCCATCCAGACCGACACCGCCGTCCGGCACATCGCCAACAGCTACTCCTACGACTCGCACGACACCGCCCGAATGTCCCTGCGCGACAACGCCGACGAGATCACCGCCCGGCTGTCCGAGGAGATCGGCGCCCGCGTGGCCGCAGCCGGGGTGAAGATCGTCGAATCCCGGCTGACCCGCCTCGCTTACTCGCCCGAGATCGCCCACGCCATGCTCCGCAGGCAACAGGCGAACGCCATCGTCGCGGCCCGGGCCCGCATCGTCGAAGGCGCGGTGGGCATGGTGGAGATGGCGCTGGTACGCCTCGCCGAGAACCACGTCGTCGACCTCGACGAGGAACGCAAGGCCGCGATGGTCAGCAACCTGCTGGTGGTCCTGTGCGGAGACCGAGACGCCCAGCCCGTGGTTAACGCGGGCACTCTCTACTCGTAGGCATGGCTACCGAACGGAAGAAGCTTCTTCTCCGGCTCGACCCCACCGTGCACGACGCACTTGCACGGTGGGCCGGAGACGAGTTGCGCAGCACGAACTCCCAGATTGAGTATCTGCTGCGTAAAGCCCTCGCAGACGCCGGTCGCCTTCCCGGAGGAGTCAGCAGGATCCGCGGCCCCGGAAGGCCCCGTACCGAATCCGAGCCGGAGGAAGAATGAGATGGCAGTGCCCAACAGCCTTCCCCAACGCATCTATCTACTTGCCTATAACCCCGACAAGGGAAAAGTCGGCACGAGCACCGAACTCGGCGCCATGCTACGCGCAGGCGCCCTCGCCGACCTTTACCTCAACGGCCAGCTCATCGACGTACGCGGACGCGCTGCCATCAACGGCCAGCACCTGTGCAGCGATCCCATCCTCGCCGGACTACTCGAGGAGATCGCACGTTCCAAGCCCCGCAAGTGGCAACACTGGATCGACAAACGACAGCGGGCCACCGTCAATACGGTCCGCCAGCAACTCGATGACGGCGGCTGGGCCCGTTGCCAGCGGTACAAGATCCTCGGTCTTTTTCCCGCGACCAAAGTGACCCTCCGCGACCCACGCGTCCGCAAGGAACTGCTCAGCCGAGTCAACAACGCCTTCCGGTCCCCCACCGGCAGAGTCGATCCCGCCGACGCCGCGCTCGTGACTATCGCCGCCGCAGCGGAGCTCAAACTCGTCCTCGACCGGAAGACCAGACGCGACAACAAACGACGAATCCAGGAACTCGCCAAGACCACCGGACCGATTGGACCCGCCCTGCACAAGTCAATCCAAGCCGCTGCCAGCGGCGCCAGTGGCGCCTGAAGAGCCTCCCGCGCTGAGCGGCGCCAGGGCTCCACAGATCCGCCACCAATAGTGCGCGCGGCCGACTCGCCACTCTGTCCACATTCACGGTCACCGTCCCCGCATTGCCGGAACCTACGTCGAGCGCGGCAGCGGTCCTCCTCACCGGAGCCATATTTGGAAGACCGGGTCGACGCACGATCGGTCCTCACCCAAGGCGCGGTGGCACCGGATGACCCCTCCTCTCGGAGAGCGGCAGCCCGTTCGAACCGGGCGAGGCCCGCGGCCGTCGACACGCTGAGGCGACCAGAGCAAAGTCAAACCCTCGACGGTGAGGGTGACTGCTGCGTAGCACGGCGGAGTTTCTCGGGGCGGCGGCCGAGCAGGTCGGTAGAGTTATGGCATGGGGCAAGGGCTGGTGTCATACCTGTGCTGCGCCGACGCGGCTGCGGCCATCGACCTTCTACAACGTGGCGTTCGGTGCGGTTGAGATTCAACGCTGGACCGCGGACGACGGCCGGATCGGCCACGCCGAGCTGGCTCTGGCAGGCGAAGTGCTGAGCGTCTGGGACGCCGACGCGACCGTGGCCAAAGCCGTGGGCGCCGGTGCGGGCATCGAACGTCCGGTCACGATGCGAGCAGACGGGGCGCGTTCCGGCTGGATCGTCGACCCGTTCGGGCATCGGTGGAACGTGCAGACCCCGGGTGAGCACGTTTCGGTGGAGCAGCTGCGCGATCGAGTCGGCGACCAGTACGACATCACCGACTAGCGGTCCGGCGGGGTGCCCAGCTGCCGCGATCCGATTCGTTTCGCGGACCCGCGGCGACGACGAGCGTGGACCGGGGTCACCCTCAGGGGGCGGATATAGAGCCGGTATGAGGCGTCTCAAACCGGCTCTGCCACACGCTGAGATGTCTCTGCCAGGGGAGGTGCGATGACCTAGGGCAGAAGGTGCCGAGCGACCAGGTGTGGTTCCGCGACGTGCTGTGTGAGCCGTCGGGCCATGATGATGATCATCGCCTGTTGGGCCATCGCCGTGTGGTGGTCCGGGCGGCGTTCGTAGTCGCGGACGGTGTGTCGGCAGCGGTTGATCCAGCAGATGGCGCGCTTCTACGCGCCATCTGCGGGGTAGGACCACGAAGGTGGTCTGCCCGGCGACCGCGAGTTTGGCGACGATCTGGACGGTCAGCCGTAGGTGGGTGCAGCCAGCGCAGCGCTGCCAGGTCGCGGATCTGCGTCCACGGCTTAGCTGGTAAGGGCGCTGAACCGGGCTTGTTCGCCTGCCGGACTGCCCGGTTTGCGATGATCCGCCAGCCACTCCGGCTATCGTCCGGCTGATCCGTCACCCGGTCGAACTACCGGCCGGCCAGAATTGATCAACCCCATTGGGGTACACCGGATCAGAGTTCCCACAGGTAGACGTTCTGGTACGCGAAGGTAGCCGGACTGCTCGCATGGGTATGGATGGAGAACTGTGTGCTGACCACCAAGAAAGGCCGGGGCTTCCGGCTGCGTACGGGTCGTGCGCTGCTGGCCGGGGCGATGACGGTGATGGGAACGGCCGTTGTGGTGACGGCGACCGCGACCCCCGCGTTTGCCTGTCACGGACTGCTCTACGGCAACCCGGTCCGTCAGGCCGCCGGCTTCACCTTCGAGGTCACGTCGAGCTTCGCCACCGCGTCGAGCATCACCGCGGTACCCAACAACGGCAACGCCTCGATCAGCGGTACGTCCTGGGCCACCGGCCAGCCGGCGCTCACCGTCACGGTCACTGGCCTGACGCCGGGCCAGTCCAGCACGGTCCAGTTCAACGCCTCGCTAGCCGGCGGCGGTACCGCGTGCTCGTCGTACACCAACGCGGCGCTGTTGGCGGCCGCGGTCGCGCCGACTCTGGCCGCAGCGACCGCGACCGCTGACGGTTTCACGGTCAACGTCACCGACTACGACGCCACCCGGTACGACTACATCTTCAGCGCCACCAACGGCGGCGCCGCCACCGTGGACGTCAACGGCCTGGTCACCGTCACCGGGCTCAACCCAGGGCAAAGCGCCGTCTTGACCGTGGACGTCACCGCAAAGGACGGCTCAGGCTTCAGCGGCACCGCTAGCGCGACCCGCAGCGGTAGCGCGATCAACCCGGCGCCGGCGCCGCCGTCAGGCCCGGCGGCGCCGACCGCCGTGGCGGGGGACAGCGCGGTGAAGATTACCTGGGCGGCGCCCTCGGCCAACGGGTCCGTGATCTCCGGTTACCGCGTCATCGCCGCACCGGGCGGCGCTAGCTGTGACACCGACGAGAACACCACCATGTGCATCATCGGCGGGCTGACGAACGGTCGGGCGTACACGTTCACGGTGGTCGCCTCCTCCAATGAGGGCAACTCGTCTGCTAGCGCGGCCAGCAACACAGTCACGCCGGCCGCCGTGCACAACAAGGACCTGGCGATCAACAAGCCGAGTGTCCCGCCAGGCTCGACCGTCACTTTGACGGCGACGGGCTACCAGGCCGGAAGCTCGGTGGACTTCTACATCTACTCCACGCCGGTCTACCTGGGCGCGGCCACCGCCAACAGCAGCGGGGTCGCCGTGCTACGCGCGGCGCTGCCGGCGGGTTGGAGCGGCAACCACACCGTCCGAGCGCTCGGAATCGGCTTGAACGGTCTGCCCCTGAGTCAGGACATCGCCGTGCTCATCGCCGCCGCCACTCCGGGCGGGCTACCGGTGACCGGTAACGGCCACATCGCCGCAATGGTCGGTGCGGCGTTAGCGATGCTGACCCTCGGGTGTGGTCTTGTGTTCGTCGCCACCCGCCGCCGTCGCAGCGAGGCGAGGGGTCTGTCGAATTAGTTGTACACACCCCTCATAGACAGATCTGCAAGCCTCAACACCAGCGTGCGGAATAGACGACGCGGTCTGTCGCGACCCTGACCAGCGGCCCGTTGGGTTCTTGGTCCAGCGGGCGCTTGCGCTGCCGCTCAGCGGCGCTGCCCTCGGGGGCAAAGACTGCTCGCCAGACGAGCAGCAGGTGTGACGCGGACGTCGAAAGCGGTCTCACCCTGATGGCGAGAGGGTGGCCCTAGCCTCGGCCGACAAGTGATGGACGATGACGGGGATCCGCCGACCACCTCAACCCCTTATTTGGCAGGCTCTGAGAGGTGGCAGGACGGCGGCGCGCTGGTTTGGCACCGCAAGGTCAAGATGGGGGTGGGGCCGCGCCGCGGCCCCACCCCCATCTTGGCGCGTGTTAGCTGATCAGGGTGACTGTGTAGTCCAGAGTGGCGCCGGTGGCGGTGTAGGTGGCGGTCTGACCGTTGGCGCAGAAGGACACGTAGGTGTTACCGGGCACGGTGTCGCCGCCCACGGCCGAGACGACCGGTCGGAGTTCGGTGTTGGCCGGCAGCCCGGCAAGCGTCAGGTCCAGGATCCGGTACTGGTTGATCGGGTACTTGTCGGTGCTGGCGGTCGCCACCCCGTCACGTGTCGTGGGCGCAAACGAGAGTACGAAGCCCGCGTTGTTGACCACGGCCATCTTCTGCACACAGGGACCGGCCGGAGCTGGGCCTGGGTTAGGCGTTGCGGCGGCCGGCGCGCCGATCGTGCCCGCTGCGGCGACGGCGACAGTCGTCAGGGTGAGCAGCTTATGTGCTTGGGAAGTCATGTGGTCCTCCATGTGGCGGCGTCGGCGCCGCCTTCGGGGCTAGGTCATCGATCGATACCGGTCTACCCAGCAGGGGCGTATCGATGCCCGCGTAGCCCAGATGTAACGGACGTTACAAGCGGCATGACGACTACCACGGCCGGCGCCAGCCGAACCGGGGCATCGTCGGCGTTGGCTGAAGGTGCTTGCGGTGGTGGGAAGGTCGGGGGTCGGGTGCCCCCGGCATCGTTCCCAGCGCTTCTGAGGCCTCGTTGACGCTCAGCGCAGTCACGATCGATAGCGACCATGTCGGTGTAGCGGGGTTCACGGCGCCGGAACTGGTGCCGGGGATGGTCGGCGCCCATTGTGTCGTGGTCACCTACAGCGGTGCGCCTGCCTCTACCGGTGAAGCTGTACACCAGCAGCTATGACACTGCCACGGCGCCGTGATCAAGGCGCCTTCAAGATGCACACCGAAGTCCTTTTCATGTCTGGGTACGCCCAGCTGGTCCTGGCCTAACAAGGCCGACTCGGACCCGACGCCAACCTCATCGAAACAGGCGATGACGGATCGTCCGACCTATAGCCCATCGACGGTGCTGAGGAAGGCTTTCGATCAACGGTGGCGGGGACGACGGCGAGCACGTCGGGCACCAGACTGGGTGCTCGGCTTGGGCCTATAGGGATGGGCTGCCCTGTTTCTGGTTGCGGCGCTGGGACCACGCAGTCAATGGCTTTCTGAGCGCGGTGCGAGGTGCCACGGTTCTGTCAGGTCGATGAACTGGTCGATCTTGGACAGGCGACTCATCTCGGCCATCGTCTCCGTGGCCTCGGCCGGAGTCTCATTGCGCTCGCCCTCGCGGGCCTGGGCCTCAGAGGCAAAGAAGATGACATCGACGGTGGTCCCGTCGTCGGTGTAGCCGTAGACGGCGCCCAGGACGTCCGGCCGCAGGTCGCGCATCTGCTGCTCGGACTCGGCCATGAGCTGGTACGCGCGTGCTGGGTCGCTACTGGTGCCGTACAGGACCTGGACGAAGCCAGCCACTGGGGTGGCACCTTGGCCGACAGTCCCACACTTCGCGCAGTCGAGGAACGTCGGCTTTCCGGCGAACGCCCCGGCCGTGCGGCTCCACCACTGACCCTGCTCGGGGCGCTCGCTGTTGCGCCGGGCCGCGTCGGCGGAGGCGAACATCGCCGTGGCGACGAACGTGCCGTCCGCTGCGATGCCGGCGGTACTGCCGAGCCAGCCGTCAGCGCCCGGCCCCAACTCCGTCGCCCACCGCTCGAACGACTCCTTCAGAGCCGCGCGGTCGGCAGCCTGTCCAAGAATGAACTGGATGAACATGGAACCTCCACGTCGAGATCGGTATCCGCAGCCACCGCGGACTCTACGCCGCCCCGGGTGTCTGATGTCTCGCCTTCGAGGGCGACGGTGTCAGCTGGACCGTGACCATTGGCGGCACGGGTGGCCGGGTCTCAGCGCGGACACCGCTGAGGCACCCGAATGGGAAGCGGCTCACGGCCATCACGCGCGTCGGCCGCCGGGCGTTTGCACGGTCCGGGATAGGTGAAAGAGCGCACCCACGTGATGTCCCGATGCACTAACGGCGCGCGCCACACCGCAGCCGAGGGCCAAGGCGTTGTAAGTCGATGTACGGTCTAACTCCATCAGCCGCCTGCCGTCCCCACCCGTCGTCGAGGTCCTGTCGAAGGCCCACGCGCGCATGTTTCAACGCCGCCGAAACCAACTGGCTGTCTGGGATGTGGAGCCGAGTCGCCATGAGGGGCAGATTTCCAGCCCACGCGGCTGCCGGCTACCGAAATCGGACCCGCCACGGCCAGCCGGCCGGGCTGGGTGGTTTGCGTTACCGTCTGTTTATCGCGGCGGTCGCGCTCGAAGATTCGCAGCGTTGAGTCCGACCCTGAACGCACGAGGAGACACCGATGACTGACGCTGCCGGCGACGCCGATCCCACCGCTGACCCCGAAGCCGGATCCGAGGATCAGCCGCGGCTCTTCGAGAACCGGGCGGCACGCCGGTCCAAGGGCAAGTCGACCCCCAACCACACCAAGGGTGCCGCGGGCCGCGTCCAGGGCCGTTCCGGCACGGTGAAAAGTCCACGCCAGTACGGCAACCGCCGAAGCGGCTGATCGTCGGAGCTTCTCATCGCGGCTGTGCTCGTAGGTATAGCCGCTACTCGGTGCACCCGCGACCGTTACATCCGGATTCGCAGAGCGATCACGGCCGGTTAGATGTCCGCACGGCGTGGCCAGCGTTCGCTGCGACAAAGGCGGATATCCTCACGAGGCGTTGACACCGCGACGATCCGGGGGATGCAGAATTGGCGATGAGCGTGGAGGTCGATGGAGAGGTGTTCGACGTAGCGGCGCGCCCCGAACGGCCTGGCCAGTACGACTACACCTGGTCCTCCGGACGGAACCCGCAGTATGTGTTCACCTCGGTGCGCTCGGATGGCGAGCTGCCGACAACAGCCGACCATGCGGAGGCTTCCTCGCTCAGGTCGACCCGGACACCGGCTACATGGCGTAACCCACGCTGCTCGTGACCACACAGCCACGCGCTGATACACGAAGGACACGAATTGGGCGTGCCATTGTGGCAGTTGAGTAAGGGCGTTTGGGAGCGTCGGGTGACGGGCTCGTCGGCTTAGGTAATCGCGGCTCTGGTGGTCGAGTGGCGCCGGTCTGGCAGGACCTGCAATTGGCGTGGTTGACCACTCGAAACACGCAGTGGGGTGCCGATACCCGGTACAAGCTGGTCTTCGTCGACCGGTTGCTGGCCACCCTACGTCGCCTGGCACCCGCTATGCCCGATCTGACCCACGCGGAAGTAGCGCTTCGTAGGGTACGTCCACCTCCGGTCGGAACCAGGCATGCACCGCGCCCGCGCCACCAGACGCGCCAACCGCCGCTCAGCCGACCTCATAGACGCCGTGACCAGCAGCTACCCGACTACGCAATGACCCTGACCGCTGGTGTGCGGAGTAGGCCCGATGCGGCCAAGCGGCGACAGCCGCTCGAAGCCGTCGGCGATGCTGGCTGGTGAGGACCCGTCGCGGACATCGAAGCTCTGTGCAAGGATCCCGTCCTGGAGTGTGTCAGTGCAGCGCGTGAGTGCTGGATCACCTCACCGTGCAGATGCCCACGGCGCAGGTCACCTCCTGTGTCCCGCGAGGACCGTCGTAGGTGACGATCCAGGCAGCCATGGCGATGAGGAGCACGAGGCTGACAAACCCGACGGCGGCCCCCACGGCGTTCTCGACGCGTGAGACTCGATCAGGTCCGTCCTGCCGCGGGAGTTGGACAACGGACTCCGGTTGGCTCGTATGGCCTTCCGGCCCGACTTCATCGACTTTGATGGCGGTGTCGCCGCTCGACGCCGGATTCATCGGCTCGGCATCTACCTGGCGGCGCCTCGGCGGCTCGCAACTGTGGATGCTTCCCATGCCCGGGGTGGCGGTCGCCGGCTCCCGTGTGTCAACGCTCTCTGAAAACTGGTTCTGGCCCACTTTTCGTGCAGCGTTGACGGCTCGGTGCCGGTCAGGCTAGGAGGATTCGGCGGCGGAGCAGGTCG
>NZ_BAAARY010000038.1:0-9577 GCF_039532605.1 Pilimelia columellifera subsp. columellifera | reverse complement strand
AAGGTCCTCAACTGGAAGACACCCGCCGAGGTCTTCGAAGAGCAACTACGCTCACTCAAACCACCCGGTGTTGCATCGACCAGTTGAACCCGCCCAATATAGGGCTATTCGTTACACCCAACGCCTCGCTGAGGCCGGCGCGGTCGCCTCCGTCGGCTCCAAGGGCGACTCCTTCGACAACGCCATGGCCGAAGCGTTCAACTCCCTCTACAAGGCCGAACTCGTCCGCAACACCGGACCCTGGCGTGGCCTCCACGACCTCGAAATCGCCACCGTCGAGTACATCGACTGGTACAACAACCGCCGCCTCCACGGCGAACTCGACCACACCCCACCCGCCGAACACGAGGCCCTACACGCGATGACCCAACCGATCACCGCAACCCTGGAAACCAGATAACCCACTCTCCATCAAACCCGGGGCTTGACAGTGACCTACCTGTCATCGAGGCACCCTGATCCGGCTGACCGTCGATCACCTGCCCGGCGACCGCGACCCGAAACCGGTGTGGCTGTGGTGCTCCGCGGCCGACGCCACCGCCACCGCCATCGACCGCTGGTGGCAGACGTTCCTGCGCCGCTTCGACGCCGAACACACCTTCCGGCTGTTCAAACAGACCCTCGGCTGGACCCGACCCAAGATCCGCACCCCCGCCGCCGGCGACCGCTGGACCTGGCTAATCATCGCCGCCTACAACCAACTCCGCCTGGCCCGGCCACTCGCCGCCGACCTACGCCGCCCCTGGGAACGCCCGACACCGCCCGGGCGGCTCACACCCGCGCGCGTCCGCCGCGGGTTTCGGAACATCCGCCCGACCACCGCCCTGCCCGCCAGCGCACCGAAACCCAGCCGACCCGGCCCCGGACGCCCAGCCGGCTCCCGCAACCGCCGGCCCGCACCCCACCACGACGTCGGCAAAACCATCAAACGCGACCTCAGCATCACCGCCCGCAAGCAGCGCAAAGGTTAAAGAACAAGCTAGGTCGCGGGAGCGTGGCGGAACGGATAAGCTGGAAGATACTTCGCCTACTTCGCCAACGCCACGACGGCGTGTTGACACATCCGCGGGAGGGCAGATGGACCTGGAGCGTACGTCGCTGTTAGGCGTCGGCTTGTCCTACGCCTTCACCACCGAGAACGGTCAGCGTGGCGGCGTGGTCGCGCGAACCGACGGCGAACGCGAGCTGGTCCTGTACGACCCCGCGGACCCTGAGAGCTCCGTCGGCACGCTGACCCTCACCGCCGAAGAGGCACGGACCGTCGCAGAGTTGCTTGACCTGCCGGTGACCATCGACCACGTGGTGGAGCTGGAGCGCCAGCTCAAGGGCGTCGAGGTGATCCGCTTCCCCATCGCCGCAGACTCCCCCTACGTCGGGCGGACCATTGGGGACAGCCGCGCCCGGACCCGCACCGGAGCGTTCATCATCGCGGTCGGCCGTGACGGCCAAGTGTTGCCGTCGCCGGGTCCCGAGTTCCGCTTCGAGGCCGGCGACACGGCCGTCGCGGTTGGCCAGGCGGCCGGACTGGATGCCCTACGTGAGCTGCTCGCCCGGGACGGCTGAGCGCGCGTACCGCGTGGTGTGAGGGAAAGGATCGGATCCAGGCGTGCTGGAGCTGCTGCTGCTGCACCTGTTCGCGGCCGCGTCAGCGCCATGGCTGGCCCGCTGGCTCGGGCGGCCCGCTTTCGGGCTGCTTGCCGTCGTTCCCGCCACAGGGTTCGGATGGCTGGCGCTCAAGGCAGGAGCGGTCCGCGACGGGGCCGTATTGGTCGAGGCATATCCCTGGATTGCCCAACCGCGCCTGGATCTGGCGTTGCGCCTGACCACGCTCTCCTGGGTGATGGCCATGCTGGTCTGCGGGGTGGGCGCGCTGGTGCTGGTCTACTGCGCCTGGTATTTTCCCGCCGCAGAGCACGGCGTGGCTCGGTTCGCGGGGCTGTTCGTGGGGTTCGCCGGCGCGATGCTCGGCCTAGTCCTCTCCGACGACTTACTGCTGTTGTACGTGTTCTGGGAACTGACCACCGTTTTCTCGTATCTCCTCATTGGGTACGAGGCAACTAGGCGTCCCAGTCGCCGGGCAGCAATGCAGGCACTGCTGGTGACTACCCTGGGCGGGTTGGCGATGCTTGTGGGCTTCCTCATTCTGGGCGCCCACGCCGGCAGCTACCGGTGGTCCCAGATCGCCAACGACCTGCCTGATGGCGGCTACCTGGCCACCGCGCTGGCGCTGATCCTGGTCGGGGCGCTGTCCAAATCAGCGATCTTCCCCTTCAGCTTCTGGCTGCCGGCGGCGATGGCTGCGCCCACACCCGTCAGCGCCTATCTCCATGCCGCGGCCATGGTCAAGGCGGGGGTGTTCCTGGTGGCCCAGCTGGCGCCGGCGCTTTCGCAGGTTCCGGGGTGGCAGCCGACGCTGCTGGTCGCCGGGGCTGTGACCATGCTGACCGGTGGGGTCGGCGCGCTTCGCCAACACGACCTCAAACTCCTGCTCGCCTATGGCACCATCAGCCAGCTGGGGCTACTGATGGTGGTCTTCAGCGTCGGCACGCGGAACTCCGCCCTGGCAGGTGTGGTGCTGATGGTGGCCCACGCGCTGTTCAAGGCACCGCTGTTCCTGGTCGTGGGCATCATCGACCGCAGCGTCGGCACCCGCGACCTGCGCGAACTGACCGGCCTCCGGCGACGGGCGCCAGCATTGGCTACGGTGACCGTCGCGGCCACAGCGTCCATGGCTGGTCTGCCGCCGCTGGCGGGGTTCGTCGCCAAGGAAGCGGTGCTCGACTCGCTCGGTGGCGGGGGCTGGCTGCGTCTGGGCACGCTGGCGGTCGTGGTGGCCGGATCGACACTCACCGTCGCCTACAGCGCGCGGTTCGTGTGGGGCGCGTTCAGCGACCGCGACACCCCCGAGCCGCGTCCGCTCCGGCGGATCCCGGCGGGCTTTCTCGTCGCGCCGGCGGTCCTGGCCACGGCTGGCCTCGCTGTCGGCCTGCTGGCCGGCTCATTGAATGCGCTGCTGGTGCCGTACGCGCGCGCCTTCGGGGTCCACGCCGACGATTACCAGCTGGCGCTGTGGCACGGCTTCACTCCGGCATTAGGGCTCAGCGCCGTGGCGGTGGCGCTCGGCCTCGTCGTCTTCCGCTCCGGGCGCCGGCGGCAAGCTTCCGGGCCGCGCTGGCCGCGGCTGACCGGCGGGGCGGTCTACGACCGGGCCATGGCGCTTCTCGACCGGTTCGCCGTCGAGGTCACCGGCATCACCCAGCGGGGGTCGCTGCCCTTCTACCTCGGCGTGATCCTGGTGGTGATGGTGGCCATCGGCGCGACGGTGATGTTGACGACCGTCGCATGGACGTCGGAGTTCCGGTTCTGGGACACCCCCGTCCAGTTGGTGCCGGCGACGGTGCTGGTGGTCGCGGCCGTCTTCGCCGCCCGCGCCCAGCGCCGGCTCACCGCGGTCATCCTCGTCGGCGTCACCGGGTACGCGACGGCAGGACTGTTCATCCTGCATGGCGCCCCAGACCTGGCGTTGACTCAGTTCCTGGTGGAGACGCTGGCGATGGTCCTGTTCGTGCTGGTGTTACGGCGCCTCCCTCCACGCTTCTCGGAACGACCCCTGCTGGCGAGCCGGCGCGGACGGATCACCTTGGGCGTAGTCGTCGGCGCCACCGTCGCCGCCATGTCGTACGCCGCGGCGAGCGGGCCCAGGCTCCCGCGGATCTCCGCCGCGTTTCCGGACGCCGCCGTTGACTTTGGCGGCGGCAACAACGTGGTGAACGTGACGCTGGTGGACATCCGCGCCTGGGACACCATGGGCGAGATCGCAGTGCTGGTGGTTGCCGCGACGGGGGTGGCGAGCCTGGTCTACCTCACCGGCCCCAGACCCAGTGCCAGGGCCCGGCCGCCTCGACCGCCGCGCCAGGGGGAGGTGTGGTTGACGGCGGGGCACACCGTCGAGGCCACGCTGCGCTCGCCGGTGTTGGAGGTGGTGACCCGGCTCCTGTTCCACATCATCGTCCTGTTCTCGCTATATCTGCTGTTCACCGGGCACAACACACCGGGCGGTGGCTTCGCCGGCGGGCTGGTCACCGCCCTGGCATTGGCCCTCCGTTACCTGGCCGGCGGCCGGTTGGAGCTCAACCTGGCCGCCCCGGTCGACGCGGGTCTGGTGCTCGGCGCTGGCTTGTTCGTCGCCGTGGGAACCGGCATTGCCGGGATGGCGCTCGGTGGCGAGGTGTTACAGAGCGCCCTGCTGGACGTCCACCTCCCGGTGATCGGCGACCTGCACCTGGTGACCTCGACGTTCTTCGACATCGGGGTCTACCTAGTCGTGGTGGGCGTCGGGCTGGAGCTGTTACGGAGCCTCGGCGACGAAGTGGACCGGCAGCACGAACGCGATCAGAGGGCCGGGCAAGCGGAGCACGGAGGAACCTGAATGAGCCCGAATTTGCTCTACGTGATCGTAATCGGCGTGCTGGTCGCCAGCGGCGTCTCGCTGCTGTTGGAACGCACCCTTACTCGGGTGATTCTCGGCGTGACCCTGCTGGGGAACGGCGTCAACCTGTTGATCCTGCATGGCGGGCGGGCAGGTGGGCCACCCATCGTGGGAGTCACGCCGCCGGACCAGATAAGCGATCCACTGTCCCAGGCCATGATCCTGACCGCCATCGTCATCACCTTGGGGATGGTCGCGTTCCTGCTCGCCGTGGCGTACCGCAGCTGGGTTCTGCTTGGCCACGACGAGGCCCAGGACGATGTCGAGGACAAGCGCATCATGCGCCTGGCGGCGTTGGACGAGGGTCCGGACACCGAGGATGTCGATCCAGCCACGCTCGCGTTGCCCGACGTGAACGTGACCCCCCGGAGGCGCCAGTGACCTGGCTAGTCCCGCTGCCGGTGGTCGTTCCGCTGCTTGGCGCGGCGATGACCCTCATGATGAGCCGAGCGCCGCGGGTTCAGCGGCTGGTCAGCATGACGGTGCTCGGGCTGACGTTGGCGGTCTCCGGCGCCCTCCTAGTTACGACAGCGGTCAAGGGGCCGTTGGTCGTCGCCGTCGGCGCGTGGCCAGCGCCGCTGGGCATCGTCCTGGTCGCCGACCAACTGGCCGCGCTGATGCTGGTGGTATCGACCACGATGACGCTGTGCGTACTGATCTACTCGATCGGCCAAGGCCTGGCTGACGGTGCGTCGCAGGCTCCGGTGTCGGTCTTCCATCCGACGTATCTCATCCTGACCGCGGGCGTGACCAACGCGTTCCTCTCTGGTGACCTGTTCAACCTGTACGTCGGCTTCGAGATCCTGTTGGCAGCCAGCTACGTGCTGTTGACATTGGGCGGCACCGAAAACCGCATCCGCGCCGGCACGACTTACGTCGTGGTGAGTCTACTGTCGTCGGTGGTCTTCCTCATCGCCATCGGGCTGGTCTACTCGGCCACAGGAACGCTTAACCTGGCCCAGCTGGTGGAGCGGCTGGACATGCTGCCGCAGGGTCTGCGGCTGACGCTGCAGGGAATGTTGCTGCTGGCCTTCGGTATCAAAGCCGCGGTCTTCCCGCTGTCGGCCTGGCTGCCGGACAGCTACCCGACCGCCATCGCCCCGGTGACCGCGGTGTTTGCCGGCCTGCTGACCAAGATCGGCGTCTACGCGATCATCCGCACTGAGACGTTACTGTTCCCCGGCGGCCGGGTCGCTACAATCCTCATGGTGGTCGCCCTGTTCACGCTCCTAGTGGGAATTCTCGGAGCGGTGGCCCAGTCTGACATCAAGCGACTGCTGTCGTTCACGCTCATCAGCCACATCGGGTACATGGTGTTCGGGGTGGGCCTGGGGTCGGTGGCCGGGCTCAGCGGCGCCATCTTCTACGTCGTCCACCACATCATGATCCAGACGACGCTGTTCCTGGTCGTCGGTCTCATCGAGCGGTACGGCGGCTCCACCTCGCTCAACCGGCTTGGCGGTTTGGCCAGACTCGCCCCCCTGCTCGCGGTTCTGTTCTTTGTGCCGGCGCTCAACCTGGCCGGTATCCCGCCGTTCTCCGGCTTCCTGGGCAAGGTCGCGCTCCTGGAAGCCGGCGTCGTTGACGGCGGCCTGATCGCCTGGACGATGGTTGCCGGCGGCGCCATCACCAGCCTGCTCACTCTTTACGCCACCGCGAAAGTCTGGAACCTGGCGTTCTGGCGGGCGCCGCCCCCACGGATGCCCGGAGCCGCCAGCGACGCCGGCGCAAGCACCCCGGTGCTACCGGTGATGATGATGGCGCCCACGCTGGTCCTCGTTGTCGTCGGTGTGGGCCTAACCCTTGTGGCCGGGCCATTGTTCGACTTCAGCGCCGACGCAGCCACCGACCTGCTGTCGCGCACTCCGTACGTGGAGGCAGTGGAGCGGGGGGTAACGCCGTGAGGCCGACCCGCTGGACCGACCGGCTTCTGGCGCTCACCGTCCTGGTGACGATCTGGGTGTTGCTGTGGGGTGTGCTGTCCTGGTTGACCGTAATCGGTGGGCTCCTGGCGGCCGTGGTGATCCTCGTGGTGTTCCCGCTGCCGCCGGTAAGCTTCGGCGGCCGCCTACGTCCGTTCGGCATCCTCCGGTTCGGCGGGCGGTTGGCTGTCGACCTGCTGGTGGCAAGCGCGCAGCTGGCCCGGGAGGCGTTTCGCTTCGGCCAGGAGGGGCGCAGCGCGATCATCGGGATGCCGCTTCGGGTGCGTTCGGACCTGAACCTCACTCTTACCGGCGAGGCGCTGTCGCTGGTTCCCGGCAGTCTGATCGTCGACACTGACCGTGAGAGCAGCATCCTCTTCATGCATGTCTTCCCGGTGCGGGACCGACTTGACGTCGAACGACACCGCGCCGGCATGTACGGCGTGGAGGCACGGATCATCCAGGCGATCGGGTCGGCCGACGAAATCAGACGGGTTAGCGAACCGCCGCCATCCACTCCGAGCCAGACAGAGGGTTGACGTGACGACAGTAGCTTCGATCGTGGCGGTGCTCTTATCTGTAGGCCTCGGCCTGGCGCTGGTGCGGATTGTACACGGGCCGACCGCGCTGGACCGGATCGTCGCTCTGGACGCGCTGCTGGCGATCGCCATCGGCGCGATCGCTGTCGAGGCCGCCTACAGCAAGGATCCCACCGCCTTGCCAGCTCTGGTCGGGCTGTCCATCCTGGGGTTCATCGGTTCAATCACCTTCGCCCGCTTCCACTCCCGGAGCAAATGATGCGACTCGACGTTGTCGCCGACGTGCTGGCTGCCACCTGCCTGATCAGCGGAGCCCTACTGAGCGTGGCCGCCGGAGTGGGTTTGCTTCGATTCCCGGACCTGCTGTCGCGGATGCACGCGGCGACCAAGCCGCAGATCCTCGGATTGTTGCTGATTCTCACCGGGACCGCGTTGCGGCTGCGCACCACGGTCGACATCACCACGCTGGTGTTGGTGGGGGCGTTCCAGCTGGCCACTGCGCCGGTCGCGGCGCACATGGTCGGCCGAGCAGTGTACCGATCAGGTCAGATTCGCCAGGATCTGCTGGTCCTCGATGACCTCGCCGCCCATCGGGAACCCAGCGACAACGACTGAGCGAAAGAGCCGGGCGCCGGGTGGAGCAGCGTCTCTGGCGGGTATGACCGGGCGCCTTAGGACGGGTGAGCCCCCCGGCCGACACGATGCCGGTAGCTGCCCGGCCGTGCCGACCATGGGGAGCCACCCGCTCTCCAGATCGGTCGCGATGTGCCCGGACGGTCGGGGCCGACGGTCGTGTCTTCCAGGCCGATGCTGGTGGGTAGTCCCAGCTGGCCGGCGCGGGCCACCAGATGCCAGCAGGCCCCCCTTTCCCCGTATAGCAGGCGCGGACCGGCCACGGCGAGCTCGGTCGAGGAGGGCGAGTATCGCGGCGGTTGTGGTGACGACTGTCTTGGCTGGGCTATCGATGATTCCACCAAGATCCGTGCCCAGCCAGCCGTACCGAGGGCCGCC
This sequence comes from Pilimelia columellifera subsp. columellifera, assembly GCF_039532605.1. NCBI lineage: Bacteria > Bacillati > Actinomycetota > Actinomycetes > Micromonosporales > Micromonosporaceae > Pilimelia > Pilimelia columellifera. The sequence continues at coordinate 1,616 of NZ_BAAARY010000038.1, read as the reverse complement.
AGCTCTTGGGGGTGGGGGTCAACCACAAGCCAGCCTCCAGAGCTCGACCCGGACCGGTGCAGGGGTCTGAAGCGACTCGGCGAAGCCGTCCTCGCTGGCGTTGCCCGAGGCGAAGTCCGGCCGTGCCGCCACCGGCAGGTCGGCCCACCGGGTCTCGGCCGCCAACCGTCGCCGAGCATTACCGTCGCTGATCCACAGACCCGTACTGACTCGCACCGGCACACCGGACAGGTCGGCGCACCGCGGTGACGCCTGCGCCCACATGGTCTACTCAGTAGGACGTGAGCGGACCGTGACCACGGCCCAGAGGCATGCTGGCGACCGGCCCCCTGGCGGCGCGATTGTGTTGCTCCATGGTTGCTCGGCTGCCGAGCTGACAACAGACATCACGCGAGACCAACGGCGACCGCGCGAGACTCGCCGGCTCCGCGAACCCACAGGGCGCCGCCGGTGAGCTGGGGCCCGTCCCGCGACCGCCGACAGCATCGGCGCCGGCGCTTTCCGTCAACATCCACGCACGAAAACCGGCCAGAACGGCAACCTTCCACCAGAGCTGTCCAGAGATCCTGTCTCATCTCCTGCGAGGCGCCAGCCACAAATCCGCACCCAGCGATAGCGAAATCAACTATCGGAACTTCGGACTACGGATCAGAAGGTTAGGGGTTCGAGTCCCTTCGGGCGCACAATGATCAAGGCCGTGACCTGCGGAAACGCAGTCCACGGCCTGTGTTGTCTATCCACTGTGGGCCGCTTACTGCTCCTGTGCCGCTCCCCCGACGGAAAACACCCAAGGCGACCCGGCGACTACTCAAAGCTTCGTCACTGTGAGTATCGGATGGTGGTTTGCTCACCCGTTTGGTGGGTTACATTGCAGGGCGTTTCCCTGATGCATTTCGCTTCAGGGTGCGGCCGTCCCGTTGTGTGTGGCGGTGTCGGGTCATCATCAGGCGAGGGACCCGGGTCAGCCTGGCGGTTCCGTGGGAGCCCACGGGCGACGACTCGATCGGTGAGTCGGCCGAGTAGCAGGTAGGGCGATGAGCGGTTCGAGTCGACCGCCAGCTTCCGGCGGTGCCATCGACCAGGCGTCGGCAGGCTCGTCCTCACCTCTCAGACGATTTCGCCGGCCGAGCGCTGGCCCCGCCCGGACCGCGGGACCGCTCGACCACCACGGACATCACCGCGACCACGCCGGTCGAATACCTAATGCGACAGACCCGGGCGTCAGTGCCTGCCCGCCCGGGGCACCTCCGGCTCCGACACCGGGGACGACTCGGCGGGACCGCTTGCGGTGTTGTAGGCATGCTTGGCCAATAGCCGCAGAGCCTCCTGCACCCGGACATGGACGGTCGGGACATCGGAGGATCGCTCCACAGGAGTGGTCACCACGCGATGGTAGACCCCGAGGCCGGCCGCGAGGCCAAGCCGCAAGATCACCGCCGCACCCGACCCCAAACCCCTGACAGCGCCGCGACGGCAACCATCGATGCCAACCGAGCGACCGGCCGACCACGCGCACTATCAGCGGCTACTTGTTTCATTGACCCAGGACCGGCGCCCGGCCAGGCTCGGTTTAGGTGCCCGGGTTGGACGCTCTCTTTCGCGGCTGCCCACGACCT
>NZ_BAAARY010000037.1:0-9883 GCF_039532605.1 Pilimelia columellifera subsp. columellifera | reverse complement strand
GCCATCACCGGGACACAGGACCAACGCCGCCGCAGCAACAGACATGCCGCATTGTCTCGCACCCAACTCGTCAAATCACTTCAGACACGCGACACTAGGTCGATCTGCCGAGCTCACAAGCACCACCCAGGCCGCGCAGCGCGTGTGCAAAACTACTCCGACTTGCACATGGCGTGCGCGGAATGTCAAACTTGCAGAATGACGTTGACAACGCTCGAGCTCGACATCCTCCGGATGCTGCGGCGATCAGCTGCACCGCTGAGCGGTCGGCAAGTGGCTGATATCGCCGGTATCGCGCCTAACACCGCGAACAAGGTGCTCAAGGCGCTACAGAATCGCAAGCTTGTCCGGTCGGCTACGGCAGGGCGGGCGATCCGATGGACTACGACCGAGGACGTCGCCGAGATCAAGGAGATGGAGGGCTCGGCGCAGGAACGGGTAGCACTCGTGATCACCGCGGTCGAGCTGGAGCACACCGAAGTCCGCAACCGCCTCCTGAACGTCGAGCGGGTTCGGCAGGGCGGCATCTGGATGGTGCGCGGCGAGGTGTCCAGCGGCAGCATCAACTGGACGGTCTACCTGGCTCGCGCCGGGATGGGCAACGCGCCGTCGGCAGCACTCGTCGGGCTTGCCGCCCGCGACCTACACGCGAACCTCGTCGCGTTCGTCGGCACCGCCGCCGGTCTGAAGCCGGCCGACCAGCGCCACGGAGACGTCGTGGTCGGGAGCAGGATTCACAATCCTTACGTCGGCAAGCAGGTGCCGACCGAGTCCGGCTCGAAGCTCCTAGGCCGGGACAAGACGTACGACGTGCCCGCGCCGCTGGTCAGTGTCGTCAACGCTTGCATCGAGGACAGCGAATGGACCTCGTCGGCCCGCAGCCAGCATTACAACGCCGACCACCCGCACGCTTACGCCGCGCCCATCGTGTCCGTCGAGGCCGTTCAGACAGACCCCGACGGACCCGTCATGCAAGAAATTCGTTCCCGGTTTCAGGACGCAGCCGCACTGGATATGGAGTCTTTCGGTCTGGCCGCCGGGGCCGATATCCACGATCTTCCCGTCCTCGCCGTGCGCGGCATCTCCGACTTCATCGGCGACAAAGCCAAAGCAGGGAATGACGACATACAACCGCACGCTGCGGGCAACGCCGCTCGTTTGCTACGTGACATCCTGCTGTTCGCGGACCCCGACGACTTCAGGCGCGGTAGACCCACGCCTCACCCAGAACCGCCCGGTGACCAGGGGGATCCTGCCACGGTCGCCCTGCCCGGCGCCGCCCAGATGTGGATGGATCGCCTCCAGCGCCGCTCGCCAGCGCGGGCAGACGCGGCGAAAGACGCTCTCGCCGAGATACGGCGCGGCGGCGACACGGCAGCGACATGGCTGAGCCGAGCGCTGCACCGGCCGCCGGCCTGGCTACGCGAGGACGACACCGGTGATGGCTGGGCACTCGTCTCCTCGCTCGCGTCGATCGCCGGTTCGAAGGTCGCGTGGCGTGGGTTCGAGCAGGCAGCGACGGCCGCGAGACTCACTGGGGATCTCGACGCGAGCGCGTACTTCACCGTCACCGGGCGACTCGAACGCATCGGCAAGGACCTCGACGAGGACGACATCGATGGCAAAGCGGGTCTCGGAGCCTTGGACAGCTTCGACGACGATGTCGTCGCCCGGTTCGGCGGCGTCATCGAGTTCTATCGGGCGGTTGTCGAGGGCGACCTCACCAAGATGAAGGCGCGCGCGGAGGTCGCCATCGCCTCATTCGGCCTCACCGAGCCTACCGGCGTGCTGAGGGCGCCCGAGGAACCCGTCCCGCACGTCGACCTCGACCCGGCGCTGCGAGACGTCACGGTGACCACGATGCTGCGGCAACTCGCGCAGATGATGCTGGCGCCCGGTGCGGCAGACCAGCTCGGCGTGCAGTCCGGTCTCGCCGTGCGCCGTCTGCGCGGCAACCCGGTGACCCGGGACCTGGCCGACGACGGCCTGCGGCTCGCGCAGTGGGCGGTAGCCCTTCGCCCGAACTCCGAAGGAGCACAGCTTACCCAGGCACAGACGATGCTGGGCGTGCTGGTCTCCATGTCCGGCCGCACGTCAGCCGACGTCGAGGACGAAATCTCCAAGCGGGCCAGGGCCGTGGAAGTCGACGCGCTTGAGGTCCGTGACGTCCTGCGGGAGTGGGACGGCGCGTCAGCGAGCGCGTTGGCGGTCGCGGCCCGTGCCCGGTCAATTCAGGGCGATTTCGCCGGTGCCATGCGGCTTCTCCTTCCCGCACCAGACGGGCTCGCATCGCAGCGCGAAGCCAAGCACCCGGAGGTCGTGCGCCTCGGGGCCTTCACCGCGCGGGCCACCGGCAATGACGAGCTCGCGCTCGCGCTCGCCGCGAAGAACCCCGACCGAGCCGAGGGCGAGCTGATGCGCGCGGCGGTGCTCGGCGGCCGCCCGCAGATGGCAAGCGAGGCCAAGGAGGCCCTGTTCGCTGCACTGGAGCTGTCCGCGGGCAATCACCACAGCGACTTCCAGGCGCTGATGGCGCTCTCCCGCAAGTTCAACTCGCTCAAGGAGAACGAGCAGGCCACCGTCATTCGTCACATCGACAGCCTCGGGCAGCTCGACTATGACCTCGCCGAAGTGATGCGCGCCCGGGTTCTGCTCAGCCAAGGCGATCCAGAAGCGGCTCTGCGGCACGTCCGCGGGCTGGAACGCAACGAGCTTGCTCTAGACGCTCACGCCGATGCGCTCGTCGCCAGCGGCCGTGCCGAGGAAGCAGCCCGGCTGGTGTTCGACGAAGGCACGGGCCGCGGAGACATCCCGCTGGCGACCGAGGCCCTGGAGATCGCCATGAACAACGGACTCACGGCGACCGCCCGCGAATTCGCGCTCACCCTCCTCAGCCGCGACGATGGCAAGCCGGTGCGCCTGAAGGCGCTTCGTGCCCTCCAGCAGATTTCCCGCAGCGAAAACAAGTGGCACGACGTCACGATCCGCACCGAGCAAGTCATCCAGGAATACGGCGCCGACAGCCTGCCGGTTCCCGAGGCCGAGTACTGGCGGCTGGCCGAGGCGCTGTACTTCGTGGAGAAGTTCGAGAAGGCACTCACCGTGCTCCTCTGTGCACCGGCCGTGAGCTTCAACGAGCGCGAGAAGGCTCAGCTGTTCCTCGCGATCCTCCACCGGGCCATCGACGAGAGGCGCTCACGCAACCGCACAGCCACCGAACCAGCGGGCGCTGACCTCGGCGATCCCAAGCTGTACACGATGTTCATGCGCGCCGCCGCCGATTGGGCCGACGACGAGCAGATCGCCGCCGCTGCTATGTCGGTCGTCCTGATGGGACCCGGCTCCACCCTCACCGAGATCCAGATCGCCGAACTCCGCGACTACATCGAGAAGTACTTCGAGCGGCACGGAGTGAACGCCTCCGTCACCCAGATCAACGTCGCCGAAGACAACCTCGACCCCCTCATCGAGTTCCTCCGCAGCGGAGACGCTCGCCAACAGGCCCTCCAAGAACTCACAAGCGAGGTACGCGCCGGCCGGTTCCCCCTCGCCGCCCTCACCGACGTCGCAGGGCGAACCTGCACCGAAAGCCTCATCCGACGCGACCTCGGCTACGTCATGGCCGTCGACGACGACCACCGCGGCGAACAAGCAGCACGCGAAGCGCTGGGAAGCCGCGCCGTCGTCGACACCACCGCCATCGTCGTCGCACCGTGGACCGGACGCCCGTTCAAGAAGCTTGCCGCCCACCTCGACTCCGTCATCGTCCCCGCCCCAGTTCGCGACGACATCGCCCGCGCCCGCAGGAGCCTCGCCCTGAAGTCCACCGCCACCCTCGGCTGGGACACACACCAACAACGCCCTGTCATCAGCGAGACCACGCCTGAGGAAGCACAAGCGCACGCCGACGCAGCTGAACAGGTCTGGGCCGACGTCCAAGGCCTCCAAGTCGCACCCATCGCCGACGCCAACCGCCGCGACCGCTGGCTCAGCGCCATCACCGTCGCCCAAGAACTCGGCGTCCCCGTTTGGGCCGACGACATCGTCATACGAGGCCTCGCCCGCACGATGGGCATCCCTGCATTCGGAACGCTCGACCTCATCCGAGTGATCGCCGACGAAAGCGGCATCGCCGCTGCGGTCGCGTCATTACGCGAGAATAGGGTCGTCGACATGGCCATCGACGAGCCCTGGTACAGCCTCGCGAGCAAGGCCGACTGGAACGTCGACAGCGCGCTCGCCCTGGCCATCTCCCGACCCGCCGCATGGCGCGACATCCCCGAGTCTTTCAACGAGTTTCGCTCGCTCATCCGCCGCCGCCCCCACGACATGGACGCCCAACGAACGGCGATCTGGGCTCACCGGGCTGCGGATGGCCTCGCGGCGGCCACCGTCCCGTCGGCGCGACCGAAGGTCGTCACATCCCTCCTGGCCTGGGTCACCTTCTTCGCCGACCCCTTCTTCACCGCAGTCCGCGACGGCGCCGCCGTGGCCGCCGGTGCTGACCTTCCCGAGGAAGCAGGACGTCTCACTGAGCTGATCATCAACGCAGCCGAAGACCTTCGCGACCGCCATTACCCGGCGGCAGACGCACTCGAGCTGCTCGTCGAAATCCTGTGCGGGGGACTCCTCGACTCGGTCGGGCCAGAAGCCACGAGCCGTATAGTCGCCGCCCTAGTGGAACGACTCAATAATGAGATCGGCAGCCGCCTGTTCGCGGCCTACATCCAATCGGTGGGGAGGTAGCCGCGCCACGGGAACGACACAGTCCAGGCGGCGTACTGCCCAATCGTGATCCTAGAGTCCGGTTGCCAGCGCCCGCCGCTCGGGCAAGAACGGTTATGGCCATCGAGGTGATCCATCATCCAGCGGTGTAGTAGTCCGGGAGGCGGCCGATACGTGCCTGCGCCGTCAAGATCGAGGCTCTCAACTCGGCCAGATGAGTGCGGGCGGAAGGCGCTGCTGGTTGCCTTCGGCGGCACAGCCATTCAAAGCAAGCTTCTCGCTCAACATTGCCGCGCTGGATCCCTCGTACGCCGCGGTACCCCATGACAGGCGACACTGAGGCGATCTTCTGCCATCGCATCGGACGGTGCGTGAGACGGCTAGGCGGCAGGGCCTTCACAATGTACGGATGAGGAGCCATCGCCCTGTCGAGGATTGCAGTAGTGGAGCGGTCGAATCATGACCGGAGAGGTGTCCGGTCATCGAGGCGTCATCCGGGAACCGGTTGACACCGACGGCGTTCACGCATCTGAAGCGCGGGCGTTCCCGGAGACGGAGCCCATCCCGACGTGGCTTGAGCAGGATCCCACCGGGCCGCGGCCGACGTTGGTGAGGACGGCACCGCAGATCCTGCCGTTCGATGAGTTGACCTCGGAAGACTTCGAACGACTGGTGCTGCGGTACCTTCGCCGTGATCCAACGGTCGAGCAGTGCCGGCTGTATGGGACCAGTGGCCAGAAGCAGTACGGCATCGACCTCTACGCGCGGCTGCGTGTGCCAGGGCCGGGCGGACGCCGCTACCTGACCATCCAATGCCGCAATGTAGCCACGATAGGTCCCTCGGCCATCGTCGCGGCCGCCGAGGACTTCCTGACCGGACATTGGGCACAGCAGTCCGCGGTCTTCGTACTGGCCACCCGGGCGAGCACCCGGAGCACACAGCAGGTCGAGGCGATTGAGGCCGCCAGCCGTAGGTTAGAGGCTGCCGGGTGCCGACTGGAGGTCTGGGACGGCGAGGAACTTTCCGAACGGCTGCGCAACCTTCCCGAGCTGGTCGATGCGTTCTTCGCCCACGGCACCGCCTTGGCTTTCTGCGCGATCGCCCCAGACGCAGACGCTCAGCGCCACGGAGCGGGCGGGACCCTGCTAGCTCCGGAAGCGCTGCAACCCGTACGGCCGATCCATAATCTGCCACGGCGGCCGACCTCGCCATTCGTCGGCCGGGACGCCGAGATGCAGGCACTCACGGCGACCGTGTCGGCCAGCGACGGCGTCGCCGTCCAGGTGGTCCACGGGCTGGGTGGGGTCGGGAAGAGTGAACTGGTTCTGCAATATTCCCACGTTCAGCGCGACCGGTACCTGGTGCGGTGGTGGATCACCGCACAGTCCGGTGACGAAATCGACGCCGGGCTCGTCGCGCTCGCACGCCGGCTGAATCCAGGTACGTCAACGGCTCAGGACATCGATTTGGTCGACTGGGCGATCGGATGGTTGCAGACACATACCGGCTGGCTGCTCGTGCTAGACAACGTTGAGGCGCGCAGCGCCGTCGAAAGCTTGATCGGGCAACTCGACAGTGGTCACATCATGATCACCAGCCGCCGCGACATCGGCTGGGAGACCCTGAGCGAGCACTGTCTGCGCCTGGCTACCCTTCCGGCTGACGCTTCGGTGCACCTGTTGGTACACCGAAGCGGCCAAGACCATCGGCCGCTTTCGGCATCGCTGGCTGACGAGCTCGGTCACCTTCCGCTGGCGCTGCACCAGGCGTCCGCGTACCTGGCCCAAACGAAGACACCAGTGGAGGCTTATCTCGCAAGGCTGCGCGCCCAGCCGGCGAAGGTGCTGGCGGTCACCGCGCACGGAGACGCCGCCGAGCGTGCGGTCGCCCGGGTGCTGACCATTACCTTGGACACCATCGGTCGGCACGAACCGGCGGCGGCGGTGGTGCTGGGCATCCTATCGTTCTACGCCCCGGACAACATTCCCCGGGCGTGGTTCACCGACCTGCTCCTACCGAGCGACGTCGACCACGTGTTGGCGCTGCTGGCGTCCTACAACGCGGTCGGCCTGACGACACAGAAGATCAGCATCCATCGGCTCGTGCAGGTCTTCGCCGCCGAGCAGCTACGTCACGTCCAAGACGACACCACCGAGCCCAGCGCGGAGGAAATCACCAGAGGGCTGGCGCTGTCGCTGCTGTGGCAGGCGATGCCGCGCGACCATCCGCAGCACTCGTCCGCCGACTGGCCAGCGTGGACCCAACTATCGCCCCACGTCGAGGCGTTCGCCGTCCGGTACCCGACCGGAGAGGCTGACCTGACCTTGGGGCGGCTGCTCGGCGAGGTCGGACTTTTCCACCACACACACGGCCGCTACCAGCACGCGTTGCGGCTGCAGCGCGATGCCTTGGCCTTGACCGAGGCCGTCCTGGGACCAAATGACGCCGAGGTCGCGGTTCAGCTCGACAATATCGCCGGCACAATGTGCTCCCTGGGGGAAGTCGACGCCGCCGAACCGTTGCAGCGGCGGGCGCTGGAAATCTGCCAATCCGATCTGGAGCCGGACCATCCCGAGATTGCAATCCGGATGGACAACCTGGGCGCCACGCTGCGGACGCTCGGCAGCTTCGATGAGGCAGAGCAGTTACATCGGCAGGCCCTATCTATCGCCGAGGCCGAGTACGGCGAGGCCGACCCAGAGGTCGTGATCGTGTTGAACAATTTGGCACTGACCCTGCAACAGGCAGGCCGAGCCGCCGACGCCCAACCGCTGCTGCGCCGTGCGCTAGTCATTAACGAGGCCACCATGGGGCCGGAAAGCGAGGCCGTCGCCAACAACCTGGACAACCTCGGTCTCGCACTGACAGCACTGGACCGACCGGGTGAGGCTGTCCCCTTGCAGCGCCGTGCTGTGAACATCACCGAAGCGGCTCTCGGCCCCGATCATCCCGCTGCGGCCACCCGACTGAACAATCTCGCGTCTAGCCTGATCGCCCTGGGCCAATGCGGTGAGGCGGCGGCACTCCAGCAGCGGGCGTTGGCCCTTTTTGAAACGGCGTTAGGTGAGGACAACCCGCGCCTGGTGGTCAGCCTGGCGAACCTCGCAATTACTCTTCAGGATCACCTCGACCAAGCGGACGACGCTATCCCGTTGCTGCAGCGGGCATTGGAGATCACCAACCGGGTCGGAGTTCCGCGAACAGATCCCATCGAGCTCATGATACGGCTTGCCGTCTGTCTGATGATCACCGGGCAACCTGAGCAGGCGGAGCCGATCGCACGGCAGGCGGTCGATCTTTGCCGCGCCACGAGCGCCGACGACGAGGATCTGATCAAGGCACTGACCGCCGTGGGGGGCGTCTTGCAAAACAACGGCAATCCGCGCGAAGCGGTGGCGGTCTTGTCACAGGCCGAGGACATCGCCGTTGCCACGTTCGGTTCCAATCATCGCAGCACCATCGTGGTGCAAGACGGCCTGGCGACCAACTGGAAGCTCCTCGAGAGGTATGACGAAGCTGCCGCCGCCCGACGTCGCGCACTGACCGGAGCCGAGGCTCTCCCCGACGCGAGCCACGACGAGACTTTGTGGCGCATGCATGACCTCGCCGACCTGCTTCTGGACGACAAGCCGGAGGAAGCCGCCGAACTGTGTCGGCGGGCGCTCGCCATCGCCGAACAAACCGGGGGCCCCGCCAGCCGCACCACAGCACTCGCCCTAAACAACCTGGCGCGACCGATTGGGGAACTCCATGGGCATGAAGCCGCCGAACCACTGCTGAGGCGTGCCGTGGCAATCGGTCGGTCCGCATTTGGACCGCATGACCCGGAGTATCTGATTTTGGTTGCTAATCTTCGTGATTGCCTCGCCGCCTCGGGTCAACTGGGTCTGCTGCACCGATAGGTGACACCACGACCTGCCCTACCTGCGGGCTTCCAGTTGGCGTGGCTAACTGGCGGCCTTGTTTGGAAGGCTTGATGACGTGCCCCGTCCGTATCCGCCTGAGTACCGCGCTCGCGCTATCGCGCTCGTGCGTGCGGGCAGCAGGCGAAGCAGACCGCCGAGGAACTCGGCATCCACCCGGTGACGCTGTCGCAATGGTTGCGTCAGGATGACATCGACAGGGGCCCGCGGCCTGGTAGACGACGGCCGAGTCCGCTGAGCTGCGGGCCGCGCGCCTGCGGATCCGAGATCTGGAGATGGCGCTGTCGATCATTTGGGAGGCGGCGAGGTTCCTCGATGAAGGCAGGCCGCACCAGTTCACCTCGTGGGTCTTAGGCGAGAAGATCGGCGAAGCTGGTCTACTGCCGTCGTTTCGGGACCGTCGTTGACGGGCTGGACAACGCGATAATGAAGTCGTTCTGGTCCTCGATGCAGATCGAGCTACTCAACCGCCAGAAGTGGAAACCCGGGTCGAACTCGCGAACGCGATCTTCGAGTACCTTGAGATCTTCCACAACCGCCAACGCCGTCACTCGGCGCTGGGCTACCTCACCCCGATCGAGTACAACTACAGTCCGATCGCACCCCAGTCGCTGCCTTACACTTAGCCACCCGGACTGGAACCAACACGGTAGGCAGGTCAAACTGTCACCGATTGGTGCAGCAGACCCATGCCTCGCCCAGTTCGCATACAAGGTCAGTTCGTTTCTCTGCTGTCCGTTGCGCTCGGTCGAGTTCCGCGTCGACCATCGTCAGCCGGCCGCCAGGTCGTCGCGTCATCTTCCAGCTGCGTCGACTGAACGACCTTGCACTCGAGTGTGTTTCGTGCAGCGCCGCGGTCGTCTCGGATGGCTTGGCCGATTGAGTCAAGCGACGACACTGCCTTCTTGATTTGCTGAACCACCGAGTTGAGCGTGGTCGGGGCAGCCCAACCACCCTGGTACGGCGTCAGGTCCACGTCGTAGCTGGCGGTCTCGACCGGCCCGAACGGCCCGTCACAGTCAACCTCGAAGCGGCACCGCAGCGGCGAGTTGCCCTTGAACGGCTGGAAGCTGACATCGTAGAAGAATTGGCGTGTCTGCCCTGGCGGCATCACCGAGATCGGCTCGGTGAACACTGAGGTGATCTCAGCAAGGGCGTGATCGTCGGCGGGGACGACACGGGCACCTCGTCCATAACGGACGGTGTTGGAGAGGGCGCGGGGCCCTCGGTAGAC
>NZ_BAAARY010000036.1:0-11920 GCF_039532605.1 Pilimelia columellifera subsp. columellifera | reverse complement strand
CAGCCCCCGAAACCTCGGCGACATCGTCCGCGCAGCCGTCCACCTCACCCACTTCGAATACCGGTACCTACCGAACCCTCGTTGAGATCACCTCAATGAACACAATGGATTTGCAGGAAACGTGTAAACGGCTAGCACGAATCACATCGATGACTGACCGTACGCTCCGTGGCGGGCCTCCGGCCTCCCCGGCACCACGCATCGCAGTTTCGGCAGCTCGTGGTGGAAGGTGTACCCGTTGGGCTTCCCGTTGATCAGCCTCACGCGAGTGGAGCGCCCGGTCGCCGTGCTGCCCGCGACGCCGCGCATGGTGGCCGTGCCGCCGGCGCCGACTTGCTGGGCGACGGTGATGAGGGCGAGCCGGTCGCCCTTGCTCCACACCTGACCGGGCCGGGCGTCGATCTTCGTTTCGGTGCTCACTTGCCCTCCTTGCTTCGTGGGCCGCGCTTGCGCTTGCCGTCACACGCGGCGGAAAGGTACGGGTACAGCGGGCGGCCCGCTTGGCGGCGTTCGACGACACGGATTTGGCCGAGATCCTGGGACAGGAGTTGCCGAACCTGGACGCCGTGACCGGCGGGGGTGGCAAGGGGACGCGGAAGACGACCGGCCGGGAGGCGATCTTGGAGTTCTTCGGACAGCGGTGGCGTGAAGGTGACCGCGGGCCGGTGCCGTTCGGTGAGATCGGGAAGAACGTGAGCGCGGTGAAGACTCGGGCGTTGACGAACGCCCTTAAGAAGCTCGTCACCGAACGTCTACTGTGTAGTGACGGTGGGTTTTACATGATGACTGAGGAAGCCGCCGCGCTCCTCGGCGTCGATGACAAGTCCAAGGGCGAGGACGACGACGAATGATGGGCCGTTCGCACGCCGTCAGCGGGGCGGTGGTGTGGTTGGCCGGCTGCGCCACCGCATCAGCTCTGGGCGCTGATCCGGCCGCGGCGACGATCGTCGTCGGGGCTGTGACTACCGCCGGGGCTGCCCTGCTGCCCGACATTGACCATCCCGGGTCGACGGTCGCCCGGTCCCTCGGGCCGCTCACTCGCCTCGTCGCGTACGGCACGAGCGCCGGGGCGACCTTGTTGCGGGATGCGACTTGCGGTTGCTGCACCCGAAAAGGCGGGCACCGGGCCATCACCCACACCCTCGCGTTCGCGGTCGCCGCAGGGTTGCTGGTGTCCCTGCTGGGTTGGGCGGTCGGGCGAACCGCAGCCCTGATCGTCGTGGGGGCGATGGCGGCGCTCTCCGTGCGGTGCATGTTCCGTCGCCGCTCGCGGGGCGCGTTCGGGGCGTTCGGAGCTGGGCTTGTCGCCGCGGCGGCGGCTGCGTTCCTGCCCGGCCCGGCCGGCTGGTGGTGGATCGGTGTGCCCGTCGGGCTCGGGTGCTTGATCCACACCGGGGGCGACGCCCTCACATTCAGCCGCGTGCCGCTGCTGTGGCCGTTGCGCCTGCGGGGGTGCCGGTGGGCGCCGGTCGGCATGTGGAGCCCGCTGCGGTTCCGCACCGGGTCCGGCGTCGAGCTGTGGCTTGTCGTCCCAGCGATGCTCGCCGCCGGAGCGCTCAGTGTGTACGTTCTCGGCTTGCGTTGACCTCAGGTAACGACAAAACGCGCCCCTACCCCGGACCGAAGTCCAAGGTAGGGGCGCTCCTTTGCGTCATCCCCGCTCAGGGGCGGGAGCGTCCTGCGTATGAAGTAATCAGCGGATCACCTCGCGCAGGCGGTACCAACTTCTCAGCGGTCAGACGGCCGAAGCCGTGCTTCGGTCAGACGATGGCGTCCGGGCGGGGGCTTGCGGCCGGTGTCGATTGCGGGCGTACCACGCAGCGGTGGGACCGCACCCGGCCGTTGTCCCAGCCGAAGGGCGAACGCACCCCGTACTTGCCGGGCCCGAAGATGCAGAACCCGTACGACAAGGTGTGACCCCGCCGGGCAAACGCTCGTTGTCGATGTGACCCCTCGACCCCTCGGAGGCACCGTGCGAGCCATCACCATCACCGCCGCCGCCATGCTGGCCCTGACCGGATGCGGCGGCGACGCCGAGCCCGCCAACACCGCCCAACCGGCCCCAACCACGACCACGACCACGACCGCACCAACGCCGAACACCACACCGGCCACCGCCAAGCGTGTCGTCGACCAGATCGACGCAGCCGGCGTGCCGCTGATCGCCGGCGCCACCCAAGACGAGAACACCGACCCCAACGACAAACTCGGCCGCCCTGGCGGGTACACCAGCCGCGCCTCAGCGGACCTGCCAGGCGGAAACAGAACAGCCGAGAAACACACCATCGACCGCGGCCTGGTCGTCGAGGTGTTCGCCACCGAAACCGACGCCGACACCCGGGCCGAGTCCATCCAGGATGCGCTCAAGGACACCCCGGCGCTAGGCGAGGAGTGGCACTACCGGCCCAAGGACCGTCGGGTGTTGGTGCGGGTGTCGGGGAAGGTCAAGCCGTCGATGGCCAAGCAGGTGGAGACCGTGGTCTCCTTCATCTGACCGCAACGACAAGAAGCGCCCCCGCCTGGACCGGAGTCCATGGTGGGGGCGCTTCTTGTTGCCGACGGCGATCCGGGTGTACTGGGAGTTTTGCTTCGCCCTGTAGCCGGGATGATCTTCGGCCCACTGTTCGGCGTCGCGTACACGCCAAGCGCGCCGAGGGCGAGGATGGCGATCTGCATCAGCTCCTCGCTGGTGATCCCGCCGACGATCACCGAAACCAGGAACGCCAGCACCGCCATGAGGACGGCGAGGATCGACCTTGGTGTACCTGCTGCCAGGCACGTTCGGCGCGGCGAATACCGCGGCGGCCGAGACCGCGCCGATGGCGACGTTGACCCACTCGGTGGGGGTGACGGGTTCTCGCGATCTTCGCGACCGCCCTCACCGCGCTCGTCGGCTACTGGATTGACGGGGCACTTGGCGTACTTCATGGCCCTCCAGGGCGTGACAAAGGACGACCGCGCCCGGGTGGGCGCCGGGCTGCTTGGGCAGCCCGGGAAACAGATGAATGATCGGCCCTCGGGCGTAGCGGATCCAGCGGCTCTCGTTGTGGTAGCCCAGCAACGCCTGCATGACCGACACCGTGATCAACTCGGCGTCGGTGATCCGCGGGGTAATCCCGACCGCCGGCCGCCACCGGTTGAGCTGCGGCGACGCCTTCAACTCGTCGTCGATCCTGACGTACAGCGCGGTCGCGAGGGTGTCCAGATCGACATGCACGTGGCATCCATGGTTCCTAGGCAACGTCGATCATGGACGCCCTCGCGTCTACGTGCTAGCCCGCATCCCTTGGAATCGATCATCTAGCGCTGTGTGCGGCCGTCTAGGCGCGCGTGCGAGACCGGCGGATGAAGCAAGCCGGTGAGAGTCGGCGGCGGGCCGGACTCGCTGCTCGACTTGACCCTCAACCTGGTCGAGACAGCAGGGTTCCGAGTGTGGAGAGGGAGATGCGGAGCATAGGCGAGACCGCGCCGGCCAGCGGGTTCAGTGTGAGCGCGCTGCGGTTCTACGACCGCGCAGGGTAGTGATAAACCAGTTTGGGCGAGGAAAGCCGGCGGTAGTGCGTCTCGCTGGCAGCCGGTGCGGTCCATGTAGCGGATCGCTTCCACCACGTCGCGGCGCGGGTAGACGAGCGGCGTCCCCGCCCCACGCCACGCGGGCACGTGGGGCGGGAGTACGGCCCCGGCGGCGGTGGTGTCCGACGGATTTCGGACCCCTCAAGCTCGCCTACACCAACGCCGACCGGATCGGCGTTGGGCCAGAGTGCTCGATGGCTACCGACTTTATTCTACTTCAAAGTCACATTTCGGATACTTCAGTTTCGGGGGTCTGTTCACCCTCTGCCGAAACGACCCGCCCACGGCCCCGTGCTTGCCGACCGGGTGTCACAGGATGCACGAAATCAAACTTCCGAAAAATCGTCGTTCATCACCTATATCAGATGATGCCGGTGACTGAAGTCGCTTGGCCTACCGGCCATCTTGTGTTCGCCGGCCGGTCGATCGCGCCGGTGGCTTCCGTGCCGGAGAACCAAGAGCGGGTGCCATTACCACACTCTTGCCAATGAGTCCAGTGTGAACAGTGTCGGATTCACGACACGGCCAGGTGCCGATTGATTCCAATGAATACCTGAGGTGACAGCCCTACAGTCCGCAGGCACCTCGCCACGCTACTTGCCACTTCCCGTAGGCGGCCCCCGCGCCGCTGTGCGGGGAGCAGACAGGAGGACTGCAGTGACTGCTCCATCTCTGGCCATGTTGTCGCCGTACCCGCACGTCGACGGCAACCTGCCAGGACCGCGCTCAGCCGAGTTCCTGGCCCGCCAGGACCGCTGGGAGTCGAACGCCCGCAGCTACCCGCGACGGCTACCGATCGCGATCGCTGAAGCCTCCGGCAGCTACGTGCGCGATGTCGACGGCAACGTCTTCATCGACTTCCTCAACGGAGCCGGTGTCCTCACACTTGGGCACAACCCGCCTGAGCTGGTCGACGCTGTGACCGCACAGCTGGCCTACCTCACCCACGGGCTGGACTTCCCGACCCCGGCCAAGGACGCCTTCCTGACGGCGCAGCTGTCGATGCTGCCGCCCGGGATGCGGGCGCGCACCAGAGTCCACTTCTGCGGCCCGACTGGGGCGAACGCCGTTGACGCGGCGATCAAGCTGTGCAAGACGGCCACCGGTCGAGGCGACGTCATCGCGTTCTCCGGTGGCTTCCACGGCAGCAGCCACGCCGCGATGGCGCTCACCGGGCTGGTCGACCAGAAGCAGCCGATCGCCAACGGCATGCCGGGCGTGCACTTCTTCCCGTTCCCGTACACATCGCGCTGCCCGCTCAACCTTCCCCCGGACCTCAGCGCCGCCGCCTGCGCCGCTCTGCTGGAGAACACCCTGCGTGACCCCAACGGCGGGATTCCCCGACCAGCGGCCCTGATCATGGAGCTGGTCCAAGGCGAGGGCGGGGTCATCCCCGCCGACCGGGAGTTCGTCACCCGCGTCCGCGAACTCACCCGGGAACTGGAGATCCCGCTGATCGTCGACGAGGTGCAGACCGGCTGCGGGCGTACCGGGACGTGGTTCGCGTTCGAGCAGTACGGCATCGAGCCGGATGTGGTCGTCGCATCGAAGGGCCTGTCCGGGATGGGTCTTCCAGTGGCGTTGATCATGTACGACGAGAAGCTTGACACGTGGGCTCCGGGGGCCCACACCGGCACGTTCCGCGGCAACCAGCTGGCGTTCGCCGCCGGGACCCGGGCCATCGAGGTCATCCGCGAGCAGGACATTCTGGGCAACGTCCGCGAGCGTGGTCGCCAGGTCGCTGAGCGGCTCGCCGAGCTACAGGCCAACCCGTGGGTCCGCGAGGTACGCGGAATGGGTCTGATGTGGGGGGTCGAGTTGGCCAGCCCGACAGACGGACGGCCTGCCGCCGACATCGCCCGCCGGGTCCAGGCGCAGACCCTGCGTCAGGGACTGATTCTGGAAGTCGGCGGGCGGGACGACTGCGTCGTCCGGCTGCTACCGCCGTTGAACGTCACCGCTGAGACGATCGACCTCGCCTGCACGCTGCTGGTCGACGTCGTCGGGCGGTGCACCGCGATCCCGTCGCTAACCGCCGAGGCGCCAGTTGGCAGCGCTCCAAGCGCCAGCCTGTCCCGCCGGCGGCGCTCCGAGGCTGGCGCATGACCACGTCCGTCGATCAGCAGCCGCTGTCCGGGGTCTGGACGGCGAACGGGCTCGCGCTGCGCTGCCCCGAATACGACGACGCGATCCGCTGGCGGCGGGGCGAACGGCTGGAGCACCTGTTCGAGCGGAAGTGCGACTGGCTGCGCAAGCACGGCGACGCCGACCAGCTCGCCGTCGACACCGGCGACGAGACGCTGACCTACGACGAGCTGGACGTGCGGGCCAACCAACTCGCCCGTCACCTGATCGCCACCGGGGCGCGTGCCGGCGACCGGATCGGGCTGCTGTTCGACGAACCGGTCCAGGCGTACGTCGGCATGCTCGCCGTGCTGAAGGTCAATGCGGCGTACGTCCCGCTCGATGCCGCCTTCCCGGCGGACCGGGTGGCGTACATCGCGCAGGACGCCGGGGTGCGCACCGTGCTCACTCTGGCGCACCTGCTGGACACCCTTGCGCTCGCCGATGTGACGGCGGTCAACGTGGACGAGGCGCGGGCGGCCATCGCCGCCCGCGCCTCCGGGCGACTCAGCTCCGCAGAGCGCGGGGAGCCGGTCGACGAGCTGTGCTACATCGTCTACACCTCCGGCACCACCGGCCGGCCCAAGGGCGTGGCGATCGCGCACGCGAGCATCTGCAACTTCGTCGCGGTCGCCGACGAGGTGTACGGGGTGATCCAGACCGACCGGGTGTACCAGGGCCTCACGATCGCGTTCGACTTCTCGGTCGAGGAGATCTGGGTGGCCTGGGCGGCCGGCGCCACCCTGGTGCCGAAACCGGGCGGGGCCAGCCTGCTCGGCCACGAGCTCCACGACTTCCTGCGCAGCCGCCGGGTCACCGCCCTCTGCTGCGTGCCGACGCTGCTCGCCACAGTCGAGGAAGACCTGCCGGACCTACGTTTCCTTCTCGTCTCCGGCGAGGCGTGCCCGCAGAACCTGGTCGACCGCTGGCACCGCCCCGGCCGCCGATTCCTCAACGTGTACGGCCCGACCGAGGCGACCGTGACGGCGACGTGGACGCCGCTGAAACCCGGCCGCCCGGTCACCTTGGGCGTGCCGTTGCCCACGTACTCCGTGGTCATCCTCGACACAGACGAGACGCGGGCGCTGCCGCCGGGCGCAGTGGGAGAAATAGGCATCGGTGGCGTCGGCCTGGCGACCGGGTACCTCAACCGAGACGACCTGACCGCCCGCGCCTTCGTGCCCGACTTCGTCGGCCTGCCGAGCAACCCGTCCGGGCGCATCTACCGCACCGGCGATCTCGGCCGGATCAACGAGGACGGGGAGATCGAGTACCTGGGCCGGCTGGACACTCAGGTCAAGATCCGGGGCTACCGGATCGAGCTGACCGAGATCGAGTCGGTGTTGATGGAGATCCCCGGCGTCGCGCAGGCCGTGGTGGACACGTACGAGGCCGCGCCCGGCGCGGTGGACCTCGTCGCGTACTACAGCCTGCGCGCAGGCACGGCGAGCCTGGACACCGGTCTGGTGAACGACGTGCTGCGCGGCCACCTGCCCGGGTACATGGTGCCGACCTACCTCGAACAGCTCGACGTCATCCCGATGACGACCAGCGACAAGGCCGACCGCAAGGCGCTGCCGCCGCCGCGCGGCCCGCGTAGCCTCGCCGGCCAACACGAGCACGTCGCCCCGGCCGACGAGCGGGAGGCTGTCCTGGCCGACCTGCTCGGCGGGGTGCTGGGGATGGACCGGGTCTCGGTGGAGAGTCACTTTTTCGCCGACCTCGGCGCCAACTCGCTGCTGCTGGCGCGTTTCGGCGCCCGAATCCGGGAACGGACGGACCTGGCCGAAGTCTCCATGCGCGATGTCTACCAGCACCCGACCGTCCGGCAGCTGGCCGCCGCGCTGGCGGCGCCGGGCGAGGCCGTTGGCCGGCAGGCGCCGACGCCCGCGCCGCCGTACCGCCGCTACCGCACCACGCGGTATCTGGCCTGCGGCGCGGCCCAGCTCGGGCTGTTCGTCGCGTACGGCTACCTGATGGCGGTCGCACTCTTCGCCGGCTACCACTGGATCGTGGTGGACGCCGGGCTGGTCGAGGTCTACCTGCGGTCGGCGGTCGCCGGGCTGCTGGTCCTCGGCGCGTTCACCGCGCTGCCTGTGCTGGCCAAATGGCTGCTCATCGGTCGGTTCCGGCCCGGCGAGATCCCGCTGTGGGGCCTGTCCTACCTGCGGTTCTGGACGGTTCGCACGCTGATTCGGTGGAGTCCGATGCTGATGTTCATCGGCTCGCCGCTGTACAACGTGTACCTGCGGATGCTCGGCGCGAAGGTCGGGCCCGGTGCGCTGATCCTCACCCGCAACCTGCCCGCCTGCCCGGACCTGATCACGGTCGGGGCTAGCACGGTGGTCTCGAAGGATGTGTTCCTCAACGGCTACCGGGCGTACGCCGGGGTGATCCAGACCGGCCCGGTCACGCTGGGCCGGGACGCATTCATCGGCCAGGCATCGGTCCTCGACATCGACACCGGCCTGGGTGACGGGGCCCAGCTCGGGCACGCGTCGTCGCTACAGCGCGGGCAGCACGTGCCGGCGGGCGCCCGCTGGCACGGCTCGCCGGGCCAGCCCACCGCGGCGAATTTCCACACTGTGCCGTCGGCGCGCTGTGGCCGGTTGCGCCGGGTCAGCTACAGCCTGGCACAGATCGTCACCACGCTGGCGCTCACTGGCTCGCTCGGGATCGCCCTGCTCGCCACGCTGGTCGAGGAACTGCCCGTCGTCGGTCACGTGCTGCACCCACAGCACACCGCGATCACCACCTGGGTGTTCTACCGGGACACGCTGATCACCTCCGCGGTGCTCTTTCTCGGTGGGATCGTCGCGGGCCTGGCCTTCGTGACGACGCTCCCGCGGCTGCTCCAGCTGGCCGTCCGATCGGACCAGGTGTATCCGCTCTACACCTTCCGTTACGCCCTGCAACGCGCCGTTGCTGGGCTCACCAACCGCCGGTTCTTCACCTGGATGTTCGGCGACAGCGTCTTCGTCGTGCCCTTCCTGCGCCTGCTCGGCTACGACCTACGCCGGGTGCAGCAGACCGGCTCGAACTTCGGCATGGACCAGCGGCACGACACCCCGTACCTGACCGTGATCGGTTCCGGCACGATGGTCTCCGACGGCCTGTCGATGGACAATGCCGAGTTCTCGGCCACCTCTTTCCGGCTGCGCCAAGCCGTGATCGGCGACCGCAATTTCGTCGGCAACGCCGTCCACTACCCGGCGGGCGGGCGGACCGGGGATGACTGCCTACTCGCGACCAAGGTGGCGGTCCCGATCGACGGCCCGATCCGGACCGGGGTAGGGCTGCTCGGCTCACCGGCGTTCGAGATCCCGCGGTCGGTGGCCCGCGACGCCACATTCGACGATTTCAGGGAGGGCGAGACGCTACGCCAGCGGCTCGCCGCCAAGACCCGGCACAACGCCGTCACGTTGGCGCTGTTCCTCCTCGTCCGGTGGCTGGTGCTGACCGGCACGCTGCTGCTCAGCCTCGCCGCCGTCGACCTGATGGACCGGTACGGCCCGCCGGTGCTGGCCCTGGCGCTGCTGCTCTCCCTCGTCTACGGGATCGGCGTGTGCCTGGGCGCCGAGCGCCTGATCCTCGCCACCGGCCGGATGGTCCCGCGGTTCTGCTCGATCTACGACCCGTACTTCTGGTGGCACGAGCGGTTCTGGAAAGCGCCCACGAACTCCTACGCCCAAGCGTTCAACGGCACCCCCTTCAAGAACGTGCTCTGGCGCCTGCAAGGGGTCAAGATCGGCAAGCGGGTCTTCGACGACGGCGCCTGGATCTCCGAACGGCCGCTCGTCGCCATCGGCGACGACTGCACACTCAACCTCAACAGCGGCATCCAGTCACACTCGCTCGAGGACGGCGCGTTCAAATCCGACCGGACCACGATCGGCGCGGGCTGCACGTTGGGCGTCGGGGCATTCGTCCACTATGGCATCACCGTCGCCGACGGCGCCGTGATCGGGCCGGACTCGTTCCTGATGAAGGGCGAGCAGGTCAGCGCGTACAGCCAGTGGGCGGGCAACCCAGCCCGCCGGACGCTGATCGCCCAGCCCGCGGCCGCGCCAGCCGCTGACGCAACAGCTCGGGGCGTGTTGCCAGCCGCCCCGCGGATGCCGGCGCCGCGCGTCCCGGTGGACCGCCGTCAGGCCAAGGCGGGCGCCTAGTTCGAGGCGGGCACCGCCGAACCCTGCTAACGGACGGGCCGCCGAGCGGAAGCGGGGCGGCCCGACAGCAGGATTAGGGCCCATTCCCGAGTTCGTCACAAGCTGAATCCAGCACTGTCAGGAGGCGAGATGATCTGCACGGTGATCCATTGATGCTACGCCGACGAGGTCCGTTGGCAGGCGTTGGAGCAGCACAGGACCGCGTTCCGGAGCCACGCACAAGGGCATCGGCAGCCGATGTGCGGGATCGCCCGAGGTGTGCCGGCTCAACAGGCGCCGCCGTGTGTCCGTTGTCTAGTGGCATAGACGACTGTCGTGCCCAGTGGGTAGCGTGGCTGTCGCCAGTGGAATTCGCGCTCGCACGAATCGGGGGCGGAGGCAGAAGGTTGGAGGCTCCCCGTGACCGACGTGATGGCCCAGTCGAAACCAGTTTTCCCGCTCCCTCGCACCTGCCCGTTCGCGCCGCCGCCCGAGTACGACAGGCTCCGGCAGGAGGAACCGGTCACTCGGGTGCCCTTACCCAACGGCGACTGGGCGTGGGCGGTCAGCCGACACGACGATGTCCGGGCGGTGCTGACCGACCCTCGGTTCAGCTCCGATCGCACCAGCGAGAAATTTCCCCGCCTGGTCAAGGGAGAACGCCTGACCACCGAGACCGCGCCGTCTCTGATCAACATGGATCCGCCGGAGCATGGTCCAGCCCGCCGGGCAGTCGTGGGCGAATTCACCGTCAGGCGGATGGAAGCGCTGCGGCCGCGCATCCAGGAGATCGTCGACGGCTGCGTAAGCGACCTGCTGACCGCGCCACGGCCAGCCGACCTGGTCAGGTCCCTGGCCCTGCCGGTGCCGTCGCTGGTGATCTGCGAGCTGCTCGGGGTGTCGTACGCCGACCACGACTTCTTCCAGAGCCGCACCAGCCTGATGATCGCACGGAGGACCCCCAACGACGAGCGGATGCGGGCGTTTGAGGAATTGCACGACTTCCTCGACTCGCTGGTCGCTCAGAAAGAGGCGGCTCCGGGCGATGATCTGCTCGGCCGCCAGGTGCTCCGTCAACGGGAAACTGGCGAGGTCGACCATCCTGGGCTTGTCAGCATGGCGTTTCTCCTACTAGTGGCCGGGCATGAAACGACGGCCAACATGATCTCGCTCGGGACGGCGCTGCTCCTGGAGAATCCGGCGCAGCTCGATCGGTTGCGGCGGGACCCGGCGCTGACCCTGCCCGCGGTGGAGGAGATGTTGCGATACTGCACGATCGCGGACCTGGCCACCTCCCGGGTCGCTATCGCTGACGTTGAGATCGGCGGGGTACTGATCCGCGCAGGCGAGGGCGTGCTTGCGCTGAGTAACGCCGCCAACCGAGACCCATCCGCATTCGCCCGGCCCGATGACTTCGACATCGACCGGGGCGCCCGGCATCACGTCGCATTCGGGTACGGAATCCACCAGTGCCTCGGCCAGAACCTGGCGCGCATGGAGCTCCAGGTCGTCCTCGACACGCTCTTCCGACGGATCCCCGGGCTGCAACTGGCGGTCCCCGTGACGGAGCTGCCGTTCAAGAACGACGCATTCATCTACGGGCTGCACGAATTGCCCGTCACCTGGTGAACGGACGGGGGATAGCGGATGCGGATCGTTGCCGACCTGAGCCGGTGCGTCGGGGCCGGTCAGTGCGTCCTTACTGACGCGACGCTGTTCGACCAAGACGACGCCGACGGCACCGTCGTGCTACGGACCGACCAGGTCCCGGCTGGCAAGGAAGCGGTCATTGCGGAGGCCATCGCGCTCTGCCCCGGCCGGGCCCTCTTCCTCGCCCCTGACGAGCCGGCGCCGCGCGGTGACGGTCTATCTGGCGAATCCCGTGTCGGGTTGGGCTGGTAGCGGTGGTTCGGACGGCTTGGACTGAGTCTTTCGAGGCAACTGTCTGATCACAGGACGTGATGTCGGTGGCGACACGGAACCTGTCAAGTCAACTGAGACAGTTTTTTGATCTTGTTTAGCTTTGTGCTGTTGGAAGGGTGGTCGTCGCCGCGACGGCGACCTGTCCGAGGTCG
>NZ_BAAARY010000035.1:0-11957 GCF_039532605.1 Pilimelia columellifera subsp. columellifera | reverse complement strand
TCTGCCACAACGGTTCGGGGCAGTACTTCTGAACATCATCCACACCAGCTCAACGAACGACCAGGCGCTGCAACAACCCCAAATGACACACGGTCTAAGCCGGTCCTGGTGGTGTGGCGGTGGCTCAGGCTGCGAAGACGGCGGTGGCGTCGTCGCTGCGTTTGTTGCGTGGCCATCGGGTGCACTGTGGGTCGGCGGCTTCGATGGCGCGTACGCGGTTGATGAGTTCGCGGGAGCCGTTTTGCTGGAGGACGTCAAGGAGCTGGGGCCAGTCGAGAAGCTTGAACGGTTCGACTGCTCGCGTGGCCCCGTCAGTCAGCAAGGCCACCCGACGCACGCTGTTCAGCGGTAGACGGTCGCTGATCGCATGAGTTGCGGCTCGTGGGTCTGCTGCGGCGATCCAGTACCCGCCTTCGGTGTTTCGCACTGCGAGCTCGGCATGTTTCATACGTAGCAGGGCGGCCTGCTTTTCGGCGGATCCGAATGGGTGGCGGTCTGCCTCGGCCCGTTCCGCAGTCGCCGTGTTGCTGACGCGGTCGTCGCTGATTACTTGGATGCCGTCGGTGGTGTCGATGATGACGGTCACGTCGCCGAGCACGAGGTATTCGAGGTGTTCGCCGTTGAGTCGCACGATGCCGACGCCCGCTGATGGTGTGCCGGGGTGGGAGAGGTCGCATTCCCGATGTTGGTCAGCTACGAACTGGATCGCCAGGGTCAGTGAGACGCCGAGGCTGTCGGTGCGTTCGGCTGCGAAGGCTGTCAGGCTGGCACCGAGTTTGGCGACGTACCAGGGAACCCCGTGCTGGCATCCGGTCTCGGTCCGGACCGTTGCGCCGTCCAGCGCCATTAGCAAGGTCTCGTTAGCCAATGCCCAGTCTTCGTTCGGCGTGCCGGGTCGGCCAGCGTCGGTGACGGTCTCGGCGCGCATCAGGCGATGCCTCCGAACCGGTGCACCGGAGTCAACGCCTCGACCTTCGTGATGGTTCGCTTCTTGGCGTTGAAGTGGCACGCGATGAGCTGGGAGAAGCGGCGGGTCTTGACCTTCCGGTAGAGCTCTTCAAGGTGCTCTTCGGCGGTGACGACCGACGCGAAATGCCTGGTCAGGATGGAGCCCCCGGCCGGGATCGAACCGGCGACATCCCGCTTACAAGGCGGGTGCTCTGGCCATCTGAGCTACAGGGGCACGTACGCCGATGGCGCACGCCGACAAGCATAGTCAACGCTGGGTGGGCCCGTCGCCACCGGCGGTCCCCACACAGCGTCCCGGCTTGGCAGCAGGCAGGTCGGCATGTCGTCAGCGGTCAGTCAGCGCCGGGCCCGACGGCGGGCGACTTCGGCGAGCGCCACCGCGGCCGCGACGCTGGCGTTGAGCGACTCGACCTCGGAGGCCATCGGGATGCCGACGGTCAGGTCGCACGTCTCTCCGACGAGCCGCGACAGCCCGCGTCCTTCGGAGCCGACGACGAGGATGACCGGCCCGACGGCGACTTCGAGGTCGTACAGGCTGGTGTCCCCGTCAGCGTCGAGGCCGACGACGGTCCAGCCCTCACGCTGGCAGGCTTTGATGGCCCGGGTGAGGTTGGTGACCTGCGAGACCGGCACTCGCGCCGCCGCGCCGGCGCTGGTGCGCCAGGAGGTGGCGGTGATGCCCGCGGCCCGACGTTCGGGCATGAACACGCCCTGGGCGCCGAAGGCGGCGGCGGAGCGGATAACCGCGCCGAGGTTCCGCGGGTCGGTGACGCCGTCGAGGGCGACGAGCAGCGGGGTGGGGTGCTCGGCCGCCGCCGCGACGAGGTCCTCGAACGGCTCGTAGGCGAACGCCGGCACTTGCAGGCCGATGCCCTGGTGGAGCACACCGCCGGTCATCCGGTCCAGCTCGGCGCGGGTCACCTCAAGGATCGCGATGCCCCGGTCGCCCGCGGAACGGACAGCCTCGGTGATCCGGTCGTCGATGTCGATGCCCTGGGCGACGTAGAGCGCGGTGCCGGGGACCTCGGCGCGCAGCGCCTCGACGACCGGGTTCCGGCCCACGAGCAGCTCCGGCGCGTCCCGTGACGGGTTCGACCGGCGTCCGGGGGCGACCCGCGGACCGCCGCGTCCGGTCGCGCCCCGACCGGCGGCGCCGCGACCGCCGGCGGAGCGTCCGCCAGCGGCGCCGCCGGACGACGCGCCCCAGCCGCGTCCCCAGGTGGTGTCCTTGGTGCCTGGTTTGCCGATCTTCGGGGGGCGTCCCTCCTCCTCGGCGGCCCGGCGCTCCTTGTCCTGCTTCCAGGCGGTCTTCATCGGCAGCTTCTCAGTGCCGGAGTAGCCCTTGTGCCAGGGGCGTTCGTCGGCTGGCAGGGTGCGACCGCGACCTTTGAGGGAGTCACGGTTCTTGCCGCCGGTGCCGCCAGCGGCGCCCTTCTTGGCGGTGCTGCGCTTGCCGCGCCGCTGGGAGTTGCCAGCCATCAGTGATCCTCAACCGTCCATCGTGGGCCGTGCGGTGTGTCCTCGACGACGACGCCAGCCTGTTTGAGCTGGTCCCGTACGGCGTCGGCGGCGGCCCAGTCCTTGCGTGCGCGGGCCTGGGTGCGCTGCTCCAGCGCCAACTGCACCAGCGCGTCGACCACGCCGGTCAGGTTGCCGCCGCCGGAGGCGTGCCGCCACGGCGCGGCGAGGGGGTCGACGCCGAGAACGTCGAGCATCCCACGGACCGAGGCCAGGGCCTCACGCAGGGTGTCGTCCTGGCCGGCGGCGAGCGCCGCGTTGCCGTCACGTAGGACCTCGTGGAGGGTTGCCAGGGCGGCGGACGTGTTGAGGTCGTTGTCCATCGCGGCAGCGAACTCCGTGCAGACCGTGCCAGGTTCGCCCGGTCCGACCCGTTCGGTGGCCCGTTGGACGAAGTTCTCGATCCGCTGGTACGCGACCGCGGATTCGCGCAGGGCGCCGTCGGAGTAGTCGATCCGGGAGCGGTAGTGGGGGGAGGCGAGGTAGTACCGCAACTCCACCGGACGGACCCCGAGGGCCTGGACCGCGTCCAGGTCGAGGACGTTGCCCAGGGACTTGCTCATCTTCGCCTCGCCCAGGTTGAGCAGGCCGTGGTGCACCCAGTAGCGGGCGAAGCCGAACCCGGCGGCCTTGGACTGGGCGACCTCGTTCTCGTGGTGCGGGAAGGTCAGGTCCAGCCCGCCGCCGTGGATGTCGAACTCGGCCCCCAGGTACCGCTCGGCCATCGCCGAGCACTCGATGTGCCAGCCGGGACGCCCCCGACCCCACGGCGACGGCCAGTACGCGTCGGCCGGCTCGCCGGGTTTGGGGCCCTTCCACAGCGCGAAGTCCCCGGGGGCGCGCTTGGCCCGCGCCGGACCGTCGACAGCAGCCTGCATGTTGTCCGGCCGCTGCCCGGACAGCGCGCCGTAGTCGGCGTAGGAGCGCACGTCGAAGTACACGTCTCCGGAGCCGTCGGCGGCCGGGTAGGCGTGACCTGCGGCGATGAGTTTGGCGATCAGCTCGTGCATCTCGGTCATGTGCCCGGTGGCGCGCGGCTCGTACGTCGGCGGCTGCACCCCGAGCGCCTGGTACGCCGCGGCGAGCGTCACTTCGTTGGCGTAGGCGATCGACCAGTAGGGTCGCTGCTGCGCCACCGCCCTGTCGAGGATCTTGTCATCGATGTCCGTGATGTTCCGGACGAAGGTCACCTCGAAACCGGATCGGGTGAGCCAGCGCCTCAGCACGTCGTAGTTGACACCGGACCGCAGGTGCCCGATGTGTGGGCCCGCCTGGACGGTGAGACCACACAGGTAGACACCTACCTTGCCGGGCTCACGCGGGACGAAATCCCGCACTTCGCGGGTGGCGGAGTCATAGAAGCGCATGGTCATCTGCTAAGGATAGTTGCCACCGATCCCGCCGGCCCACCCTGGCCGGGGTCTGCCGGACATCGCCGGAATAGGCTGGTTCGGTGACCGCGCGGACGCCCGACAGCGCTCAGACCCTGGACCGGGGGCTGCGCCTGCTTCACCTGGTCGCGGAGTCGCCGGGGCTCACGGTCACCGAGGCGGCCAACCGGCTGGGCGTGGGCCGCACCGTCGTCTACCGGCTCGTCAGCGCCCTGGTCGACCACACCATGGTCCGCAGGGACGCCGCTGGGCGGTTGCGGCTGGGGGTCGGGCTGCTGCAACTGGCGCGTCGGGCCCGGCCGCTGGTCGCCGACGCCGCCCGGCCGGCGCTGCGGCGGCTGGCGGAGGCGGTCGGGGCCACCGCGCACCTCACCGTCGCCGAGGACGCCGAAGCCACCGCGCTGGTCGTCGTCGAACCCAGCTGGACGGCACTGCACGTCGCCTACCGCAGCGGCACCAGGCACCCTCTGGCCCGGGGCGCCGCCGGTCAGGCGATCCTCGCCGGCCGGCGTGGCGAGACCGGACCGGTGGTGACCGCTGGCGAGTTGCAGGCCGAGGCGTACGGCATCGCCGTCCCGGTGCTCGGCGTTGAGGGTCTGGAGGCCAGCGTCGGGGTGGTGGCCCTCGGTCCGCTCGACCCGGCCACGGCAGGACCGGCGGTCCGGTCCGCCGCCGAGGCGATCACGACCGCGCTCGGCTGATCAGCGGTCGCCAACACTGGCCAGCGGGCCGCGCAACGCGCCAGGCGCCGCCCGGCTGGCAGCAGCGCGGGGGCGGCGGCCGGAGCCCCCACCGCCCCCGCGCTCAGCCGATCAGCGCTACGGCCTGGCCGTCGGGGCGAGCTTCTTGGTGACGGCCGCGTAGGCGTCCACGATGCCGTGCCCGTAGAAGCCGTTGAAGCTCTGGGCGCCCTCGCAGGTGGCGTCCCAGGTCTCGTCCCGGCCCTCGTTCTTGTAGGACACGGTCCGCGGCGTCGGGCACGGCCGCCCTGCGGCGGTCCGGTACAGGTGCTGCTCGACCAGCTTCGGGTCCATGGTCAACCCACGCGCGGCGTTCTGGTCCTTCGTGCCGTGCTGGCTGACGATGAGCGCCGCGACGCCGGCCGCGTACGGCGAGGCCATCGAGGTGCCCTGCAGGTAGGTGTAGTAGCCGCACTGGCCACTGGTCGTGCACTGCTTGAAGACCTCGTCGGCCTTCGCGGGGAGGACGTTGCCGTCAGCGTCGACGGCCCCTTCCTCCTGAAGCGCCTTCTTCGGGTATGTCGACAGGATCATGTTCTCGGGCGTCTGGAAGGTAGGCGTGCCGAAGCCGTCCCGGTAGTAACCGCCCGGCGCCGAGACGGAGATCTGCTCGGTGCCGTAGTTGGAGAAGTCGGCCTTGCGGCTCGACGGACCGAGGGCCGAGACGCCGATGACGTGCGCCCCCTCGACCGGAAGGTCGACGCAGGTCGCGTTGTCGATGACCCGCGGGTACGCCGACGCGGCCGGGTAGTTCGGGCTGGACGTGTCGGTGCCGGGCTTGGCCAGGTCCAGGTGCGAGTTGCCGAGCGCGCCGACGAGCGTGACGCCCTTGAAGTGCGCGTACTTGAGCGCCCGGTTGACGGCCTTGATGGTGGCCCGCTGCTGGGCCTGGAACTCCGGGCTGTCGGCCGGGTTGTTCGGACAGTTGAACGCCCACGGGTCGACATAGAACGACATGTTGAGCACGTCGATGCCGGCGTCCGCGGCGTAGGTGATCGAGTTGATCACCGGGTCGAGGAAGAAGAAGCCGGAGTCCTGTCCGCCCTTGAGCTGGACCAGGGTGACGTTCGGGGCGACGCCGGAGAGCCCGAAGCCGTCGGCCGCGGCGGCAACCGACCCGGCGACGTGGGTGCCGTGACCGCCGTCGTCGGTGCCGACCGGGTCGACACAGCCGCGCGCCTCGCACGGGCCGTCGATGGCCTCGATGTCCGGCGCGAAGTTGCGCGACAGTGTGGCGTCGAAGTTCTTGGCCAGGTCCGGGTTGGAGGCGTCAAGGCCGGTGTCGAGGATGCCGACGGTGACCTTGCGCTTACCGGCCTGCTTCTGCCGGGCCAGGTCCGATCGGACCATCTTCAGACCCCAGAGTTTGTCGTCCAGCGGGTCCAGACCCTTGGCCCGCTCGGCCCTCCTGGCCGGCGCCTTCTCGGCTCCGGAACCGGTCGGCCCGGCGACCAGGTTCTCCCGCTCGATCGGGTCGAGCGCCCGGCGGACCGGGGCGTTGCCGATGGCCCGCCGCGGGACCGCGCCGACCAGCGGACGGGCGTCCGCGACCTTTCGGGCGAAGTCGGCGCTGGTGGTGACGACCTGGAACGATCCGGCGTTCGGGTTGCTGCTCACGACCGAGCCGCCAGCGGCATTGATGGCCTGCTTGGCGACAGCGGCGTCAACGCCGTCGGCGGCGACGACGGTGAAGGTTGTCGGCGGGATGGCGGGCGCGACCTGGGTGGCACGACCGGAAGCAGGCAAAGTGGACGCTATGAGCGCGAGCGCCGAGGCGGACGCCCCCAACGCGACTGCGGCGATAAGCCGTCGATTCACTGAATTCCTCCCCTGTCGGGCCCGGTCCCCTTGCTGGGACCTGGCCACAGGGAGCATCCAACCGCACACTGTGGCGGCCCGCCAGGTGACCAAACGGACGGTTTCAGGCCGCCAGCGACCGCACCGCCGCGGGTAGGTCCGCCAACGACACGACGACCGCGTCGGCCACCCCTGGGTCAGGCACTGTGGACCCGCCGCGGTTCACCCACACCGTCCGCAGACCAGCGGCCCTGGCCGGAACAACATCGTGGGACCAGGAGTCCCCAACGTAGACGACCTGCTCAGGGCCGGTGACGACGCCGGCGGCCGCCAGCACCGCGGCGTAGAACTCCGGCGCTGGCTTCGGCGCGAGCCCGCGCTCGTGCGCGTACAGCTCGAAGGCGAACCGGCCGGCGAGCCCGCACAGCTCCGCCCGACTGTTCCCGTTGGTGGCATAGCCGAGGACGAACCGTTCGCCCAGCTGAGACAAGGCCGACACGGCGTCGGCGTAGGGATGGGTGAGGCGTTGCCTGGCGGCGAAGTAGTACTCGGACAGCTCGCCGTGCGCGTGCCCGAGGCCGACCCGCCCCAGTGACCTGGCCAGAGCGATCGACCGGACGGTCCGGACGTCCCGTTCCGGCATCGCCTCCCACGCCGCGACGGCATCAGCGTGCAGATCAGCGACTTCCAGCGCCGGCGATCCCGGGTACTGGCGGGCCACCTGCGCGCACAGCTCCAGGGTGGCTGCCTCGATGGCCCGACGGGTGTCCAGCAGCGTCTGGTCGGCATCGAAGGCGACGGTCGTGACCACTCGTCAATGGTAGTGCGGGCCGACTCATGGCTGGGTCATCCGGGCGACGTCGAGCAGCTCGTCGAGCTGCGCTTCGGTGACCCGCCCGGCGGCGACGTGCCCACGGTCGATGACCACCTGCCGGATCGAGGCCCCGGCCGCCAGGGCCTGTTTGGCGATGGCGGCGGCTTCCTCGTAGCCGAGGAGGCGGTTGAGCGGGGTGACGATCGATGGCGAGCCTTCGGCGTACGCGAGACACACGGCGGCGTCGGCGGTGAGCCCGTTGACGCACCGGTCGGCGAAGATCCGGCTGACGGCGGCCAGCAGCCGGATCGATTCGAGCAGGTTACGGGCCATCACCGGCAACATGACGTTGAGCTCGAAGTCGCCCTGGGCGCCGGCGAACGCGACCGCCGCGTCGTTACCGATCACCTGCGCGCACACCTGCCGCACCGCCTCCGGCACGACCGGGTTGACCTTGCCTGGCATGATCGACGATCCGGGCTGCAGATCGGGTAGGCGCAGTTCACGCAGCCCGGCCCGTGGGCCCGAGCCCATCCACCGGATATCGTTGGCGATCTTGTAGAGCCCGACGGCGATGGTGCGCAGCTGCCCCGAAGCCTCCACCAGGGCGTCACGGGCGCCCTGGGCCTCGAAGTGGTTCCGGGCCTCGGTCACCGGCAGCCCGGTGCGTTCCCGCAGCGCCGCCACCGCAGCCGCCGCGAAACCGGGCGGGGTGTTGACACCAGTCCCGACGGCGGTGCCGCCGAGCGCCAGCTCACCAAGGCGCGGAAGCACCGCGTCCAGCCGTTCGACGCCGTAGCGCAACTGCGCCGCATAGCCGCCGAACTCCTGCCCGAGGGTCACCGGAGTCGCGTCCATGAGATGGGTGCGCCCGGCCTTCACCACCGGGGCGAACTCGTCCGCCTTGGTCGTCAACGCCCTGGCCAGCCGCTCCAACGCAGGCCGCAGATCCCCAACGATCGCCGCCACGGCAGCCAGGTGGATCGAGGACGGGAAGACATCGTTGCTCGACTGCGAGGCGTTGACCTCGTCGTTGGGGTGGACCTCCCGCCCCAACGACCGGGACGCCAGGGTCGCCACGACCTCGTTGACGTTCATGTTCGACGACGTCCCCGAGCCGGTCTGGAACACGTCGACCGGGAACTGGCCGTCGTGTTGGCCGGCCGCGACCTCCAGCGCGGCGACGCCGACGGCTTCGGCCACCGGCGCGTCGAGCACCCCCAGCTCGGCGTTGGCCTGCGCCGCAGCCCACTTGATCAGCGCGAGGGCACGCACCTGCGCCGGCTCCAGCCCCCGTCCGGAGATGGGGAAGTTCTCCACCGCGCGCTGCGTCTGGGCCCGCCAGAGCGCTTCCTGCGGCACCCTCACCTCGCCCATCGTGTCGTGCTCCACCCGGTACGGCTGACTGGCGACGGTGGCCGCCTCGCGCGAGGTCGTCATGACCCCATCCTGCCCGCTGGGTCGCGGCGGCACGCCTGACCGCGACGGTTCTGCGCAGGTCGCTATCGTTGCTGCTCATGGCCCGTCCCCCGATCATGGCCCGCCCTCCGATCATGTCCCGCCCCACGATCATCGCCCTGGTCGGCATCGACGGCGCCGGTAAGACAACCCACGCGACCTGGCTGGCGCAGTGGCTGAGCGAACAGGGCGTTCCCGCCGCCTACTTCGAGAACCCGGGCGGCCGTCGGGTGCTGGGCGTCATGGCACGCAAGGTCGGTCGCGAGGACGGGGCGAGCCTGCTCGGGCGTACCGGGTACCTGGTCGTCGAGGCCAGCGTCCGCTGGATGGCCATCGCGAGGGCCCTGCTCTCGGCCAGGCTCACCGGACGCGTCGCGGTCATGGACCGCTACAGCTACTGCCAGTACGCCATGATGAGCGCCCGCGGCGACCGCGGTCACCGGCTGGTCCGGGCCTGGTACGCGATGTTCCCGGTACCGGACCTGGTGTGTTTCCTGGCCGTCGCCCCGAAGGACGCCGAACTACGGGTGCGCCAACGGGGCATCGACCACGAGGACCCCGCCTACCTGCATCAACTCGACCAGGCCTACCGATCGCTACCGGAGTTCGCCGTGTTCGAGATCATCGACGCCAGCGGGCCGTCGGCCAGCCTCAAGACGGCCTTGGCCGCCCAGATGACCCGGGTTCCCCTGCAACGCCGGGCTGCCGACCCGGACGGGCGCGGGCGGCCCGGGCCACCCGCGACCTGACCGCCTTCCGGGCGATCGGACCCATCGCCTCCACCACGTCGAACAGCACCGCGAGCTGGTCAAGCGCTGCGATGGCCTGCGCCGCCCCGTCGGCGTCGACGCCCTCGTACAGCTCAAGCCCGACGAACGCCGCTGAAACCGCTCGGGCGAGGCCGGGAACATCCAGCACCTCGGAAAAGGGCTGACCGGCGAGCGTCCGTCGCAGCACCAGCTCGATCTCGGCAACCCACAGCGCCAACGCCGCGCCGGTGGCCTCGGCGAGCTTGGGATCGGTCTGGGCGCCGGCGAGCAACTGCGCCAGGACGGCGACGTTACCGGCGGCCCGCTCCTCCTCGTGCATACGTTGACCGACGGCGAGCAGCTCCCGCAGGCTGCCCACCTCGGCCATCTCCACCGACCACCTGGCCACACGTTCGCGGGTGCTGGCCAGGCAGGCGGCCGCCAGCAGCTCGTCGACGCCGCCGAAGTGGTAGAAGACAAGCGCCTGGTTCACGCCGCCGGCGGCTGCGGCGATGGTCCGTGCGGAGACGCCCGCGATTCCGTGCTGGTTGATCGCGGCCAACGCCCCGGCGATGAGGCGTCGTCGGGTGTCGGACGCCGGGTCGGAGCGCCTGCGGGCGCGTTCAGTCACGCGCCGACTCCCGCACCGGCCGCACCCGCGCCGGTGTTGCGCCGACGTTCGTCTGCAACTCGGCAACGAACCACCCCCGGTAGCCGAACAGGGCGCCGAACCGCCGGTTGGCGACCCGCACGCTGATCCGAAAGCAGCCGCGGCGTTCGTCGTACCATTCGTGCACCTCCGCCTGGCCGGTCAGCGCAGCCGGGACAGTCGCGCCGACCAACCCCTCGTAGAACCGTTGCGCGCCGGTGACGATACGCAACCCGCCGGCGTCATCAACCCGCACGTCGAGGTCGACGGCAAGGTGCTGGTGGGTGCCGAGGTAGTCGATGATCCGGCCGCGCAGCGGACTGTAGATCATCGTCGCGTCGAAGCGCCGACGGACCCCG
The DNA here is from genome assembly GCF_039532605.1 of Pilimelia columellifera subsp. columellifera. NCBI lineage: Bacteria > Bacillati > Actinomycetota > Actinomycetes > Micromonosporales > Micromonosporaceae > Pilimelia > Pilimelia columellifera. The sequence goes on along the minus strand of NZ_BAAARY010000035.1, from coordinate 1,513 downwards.
CCCAACACGAAGGATCTGGTGAATGTCAGGGTCTCCCGCCCGTAGGTGTCGAGGTACGCGTAGTTCTCGACCACGAACGGCACGTTCCGGCCCCGCTCCGGGAACAGGATGTTGCGCGTCGCCCCGAGATGCAGGAACGGCAGCGTGAACGCCCGCCCGCGCCACACCTCCTCCATGAGCCCACGCCCGACGCAGGCCGTCCGGTCGTTGCTGGAGAACCCGAACCGCTCCCGCAGTCGCGGGTGCAGCCGGTGGAAATCCGCCCCGAGCGCCCGACGAAAGACCGCGGTCACCACTCCTCCAACAAGGACGCGGTGGCCGGTGGACGGGCAGCGACCACGTCCGGCGGCCGCCGGAGACAACGCCGCGCGGCGGGAGTGTACGGCGTTGGCGGCGCCAGCACGGCCGCCATGAGCACGACAGCGACCAGGCTCGGCCCGGCCCACCCTGCCGGCCCGACGGCAACGACGCCCGCAACCACCGACACCCTCGCCACCACCTCAGCAAGCCCGTGGAACAACCCGCGCCGCGGGCCGACGCCGCGCTCTACCCAAAGCCGAAGCCGGTCGAACGACCACGCCGTGGCCCAGCCGAGCAACGGGCGAAACACCCGGTCGACCTGCCGTCCGAGCCGGCCCCATCTGGGTTCGTACCGGTAGCGGGTGAGGAACCGGATGCCGCCCGCTGTCGGGAGGTACCGCCAGAACCCAACACCTTCGGAGACCAGCGACAACGGGTCCTGGCTCGAGAACCTCAGTACCGATGTGCAGGAGCCGTCCGACCGCCAGCGCTCCGACACGGTCACGCCTTCGCCACTGATGACGCGACCTGGCCACACGGTGAGCGCGTACCGGAAGCCACGGCATCCACCAGCGGAGCCGGTGAGCGCGCTGATCGATCCGAACCTCAGATCCCACCGTTGATGCTGGTCCGGGTCCTGCGTGAGCCGCCAGATCTCGTTCATCGGCACACGCACGAGCGTCTCGATGTAGAGCGATTCCGACATGCGACCCCCATCTGTTTGAGCGTATGCTCAAAACTGAAGGTAGCAGATCATTGAGCGGTCGCTCAATACCGACGTGGCCTGGTCAACGGCGATGGCAGGCGCCCGGCGACTTCAGAGGCCCCCGCCCGGTAAACAACCACCGACGGCGGGTGGGTAGGCTGGCCCACAGTGCCTCCGCGCGAGGACACGCCCTCGTAGCTCAGGGGATAGAGCAGTGGTTTCCTAAACCATGTGTCGGAAGTTCGAATCTTCTCGGGGGCACATACACATGGGCATGATCGACGATCATGCCCATGTTCGCACGGCGCCTCAGGCCTCCGTCGGTCCCGACCCCCACTACGTCAGGTGACTGGTCGGTATTGGTGAGAAAGCCCAGCACCCTCTCAGCGGGCCCAGACCCCTCCCAGGGGGTGGAATGGCGTCACGCCCGGGGACCTGTGGTTGGTCTCCGGGCGTGACGGTTGTTTTGTCCGGCGGCGTCCTACTCTCCCACACTCTCTCGGGTGC
>NZ_BAAARY010000034.1:0-15111 GCF_039532605.1 Pilimelia columellifera subsp. columellifera | reverse complement strand
GAAAAGCCCACTACCGACGCCGCGAGACCGCCGAGTTGATCACGTAACCGAAAAGTACGGCTGTCGTACTAGCCGCTTGACACAGAAGGGAGCCAGAAGCGTGAGTCGGCCGGATTTCGCCTGAGTGATTCTTGCGTTGGCGACCTACTGTGATCGGCCGATGGGTTCTTCGAAAGGCGGCTGGTTGTGACGCGCACCCACCTGTACCTCGTCCGACATGGTGAGCAAGACCCCGCGACCGCACACGCCCCGGACGGAAGTCTCTCCCACTCAGGGCGCATCCAGGCCCACAGACTTGGCCAGCGGCTACGGGCGTCGCCCTTCACCGCGATCCACCACAGCCCGTTGGCACGGGCCGCCCAGACCGCCGCCATCATCGCAGGCCATCTCCCGCACGTCCCGCATCACGCCTGCGACCTCATCACTGACCGAACACCGACACCATCCCTCGGGCAACGCGGCCAATACCCACACCGGTGGCACGACTGGCTCGACCAAATCCCCGACCATGACCGCGACGAGGACGCAACAGCCCTTCAATCCGCTGTCGAACACTTCGGCGTCGTCGGCGGCCGCGACCGAAATGAGCTGCTGATCACGCATAACTTCGTGATCGGATGGTTCATCCGGCACGTACTAGACGCCCCCGTATGGCGGTGGATCGGCCTCAACCAAGCCAACTGCGCCATCACCATCGTGCGATGGGACACCGACAGGCCACCGACCCTGGTCAGCCTCAACGACACAGGACACCTGCGACCGGAAGCACTGCCAGCGCATCTCCCATAGCGCGCCATCGGCGGCAAGTAGGTGCGTCGCGATCGTGGAGCTCGCTGGCACGGGCGGCAGGGAACTACCGGTAAGGCAGGTATTTCACCGTCCGGGACCACCGTGGCCACAGCGGCAGCGGCAGACACCCGCCCGGACCCTCGTACCCTGTTTCCGTCTCACGCGTCCCGTCCGGGAGGGTGACGGTGACTCGGGACCGCTGAAATGAGAAGACCTCTGTTACCCCGCCCGCTATCACGGACCAGACCAGCGATCTGAGCAGCTCAAGGTCTTCCTCGCTACCGGCAAGTTCCCAGCGTCCGCCAACAGAGCCGACCTCGACAATGATCTCGTCGCCGAAGTCAATCCAATGGAAGGCGCGGGCACCGGGGCGATCCGGTGAAACGCCGACCGCCAACCCTCCGTGCTCGTACGTGATAACCACCTCGGCGATCCCTGACAGATCCTCGGCAAGGTGCTGAGCGAACAGCAGCGAGACCGGCGGCGGCTGATCGATCATGCCCGGCACGGAGCTGAGCGACACCTGCTCGGACACCGCATAATCGCAGCGTAGATCAAATAAAAGCCTACGCAACACAAACACAGTCGGCGGCAGTTGAGTAACCCCGGAATCGGTTGGGGGCTAGCGTTGTCGGGTGCGAGATACGTGGCCCGAGACCTTCGCGGCGCTGGCCGCTGCTGATCTGACGTACGCCGAGGTCGGCGCGACACGCGACGCTTCGCTACCGTCGGCATACGGTCATGTTCTCCGTGACGTCGTGGTCGGCAAGGGCCGGGGTGCTTTTGAGCAAGCTGCTGAGGGCCTCTTTACCTGGCAGATGCACCGCGAGGCCGGGCTGGCGCCCGTGAGCACCGCGCAGAGGGCTGCTGTCGGCGCCATCGTCGTTCTTCGTGCTGGCCTCGGGCCGGCACGACTGGCGATTCCGTGCCGCGTCGTTTACACCGAGGAGGAGTCTGACCGTCGCGGATTTGCCTATGGGACCCTGCCCGGCCACCCGGAGTGCGGTGAGGAAGCCTTCCTGGTCCGCTATACGACCAGTGGAGAGGTACATGTCCGCATCCGTGCCTTCAGTCGCCCGGCTTCGCTGCTCGCACGAGCTGGAGAACCATTATCGCGTCTGGCCCAGGCGTACGCGACGAGCCGATACATTACGGCTATCCGACGATTGGCCAACTCAGCTGGCTGAAGTCTGCCCTTCCTCGCGTTCCAGCGCTATTGGATGCACTCAACTCGGCAGGGCCGGCCGCTGGTGCGCTGCGGCCGGTCGCACAACGCGTGTTCAGCGGCAGACATGAGTGCACCCCGGGTCGACGGTCGCGAGGGCCGGTGGACGGTCGGTCATCGCAGCCTCGGCGACCAACCCCGTGCGGCGAGCTGACGCCCGAGGGCCGTGGCGACGGCCCGCGACTTGGCCGCGCCCGCGGCGTCGGACAGGCGCTCATCGACGTCTGCCCAGTGGCGCAGCGCCAAGACGACCAGATCCCACTGAGCACCGCTGAGGGTCACCGTCGCCATCTGACCCGGGGCCGGCCAGGTCACGAACCCCGCCACATCGTGCGGCCACCCCGAAATTTGGTCCCAACCCGCCTGTCGGATGCTACTGCCCAGCTGAGCCACTGCGGGTAGCGCGACGTCCTCCACCTCGGCCCCGACGTCCCCAGCCGAACCTTCCTCCCACCCGGCGGCGTCGCCCTCGCCGTCTGGGACCGCTCCATCGATGGCCGACTGGACATGGTTGTCCATGGTCCCGTCTACGAGCAACCAGTCGCTGATCAACAACTGGACCGAATATCTCGCCTGCTCCGCACCTGCCGTCATGCGCCGAGTATGGATTCTCGGTACGACAGCAGTCCGACGTCCACACTGCCAAATGCCACGCGGTCTGCGGCAATTGAGTGCATTATGAGTGTGTGCTTGTCCTATCTCGCTCCGGTTCGGGACAGTGGACGCATTGGCGGGTCGGACGCCGCCGGCTTGCCTGGATGCCTGGTTCTCGGATCCTCCGAGAAACGCTGGCCGCGGGTGAGGCGTCCTTCATCATCGCCGTGCCGTTAATTGCATGGTGGCTGGTGCAGTGGGCATGCGTCCTATTGGCGACGCTGGCGGCGTGGCCTTGGCGAATGGCATCTGGCAGGTGGCCTGTCGTGGCCTATCCGCTGAACGTCCCCGACCACCACGGCACCCTCATCTGCTGGGTGGCCCGGTAGCCAGCGCCGAAGGATGAACTACACGGCATAACGGTCTTGCCGACCCTCCGCACGAGGCACCGCCGAGATGCGAAAGGACGAGCGCATCGCAGCATGTGAGTGCAACGAAGAACTTCTTGATCACTAACAGGGCCGTCGCGAAGATGACCTTTTGAAGAACTCCTCCGGCTGCCTGACAGCGCCCACACGGGCGCACTCTTCTCGGCATGAGTGGGCGGTCTCAACCAGCGGATGCGACGAGGCAGATCTGCGTATTGTGCGGTGTTCATGGCGGATTACCGCCGCATGGCGTTCGGGGAGCGAGTCGGGTACCATTGTCCACATGAACACTCCTGCCTTGTGGCATGGGTGCGACATTTTTGTGATCACGTCTCGGACACGTTTTTTCCACACGTATCGCGAATTAGCCTGGTTGGTTTGGGCTGGTTCGCGATTTTTGTTGTGCCGGTGACCGGCGTTGCCGGGGGAGTGGTGCCCGTGTTTCGGGCGGGTCGGTGTCGCGGGTGTGAAGGTGCCAGGTGTGGTGGGCGTAGACGATGACCTGGTCGTGGTCGTTCAGGTACGCCGCGATTGCATCTGGGGTCGCGTGCCGTAGCGCGTGGTGCTGGCGCTGGATGCGTGCGATGAGGTGGTCCTCGCGTACATAGAGGATGGCCGTTCGTGTCAGGTCGTTGGGGTGGGCGGTCAGGTGGCCGTGGCGGCACCGGTATCCGGGGCGGTTATGGATCCAGTGGGTGTCCATGGCTCTGTCGCAGTGGTGGCAGTAGACAAGTCGTCGTAGTGCGTAGTGGCGGTGGGTGCCATCGGCTGCCGGCCGTGGACTCCGGATCGCCTGTGCGGCGACGAAGTCGGTTTCGCTGACCAGCGGCGGGTGGGCGGGCTGGGTAGAGATCACCCAGCTGGTCGGGGTGCTGCGGTACGCACGTCCGTTGGCCGGGTCATTGGTGGTGTTGGCGGGTTCGCGGTTCCAGACTTGCCGGCCGGTGTAGCGGGGGTTGGCCAGGATCGCGGCCACTGTCGTAGGCAGCCAGGCGGATCCGGCGCGGTGTTGATTGCGTCCGGGATCGGCGCTTGATGGGCAGGGGACACCGCGGTCGTTGAGGTCGCGCGCGATGTTGGCGATGCTGCGGCCGGTGAGGCGTTGGGTGAACATCCATTGGACGTGGGGTGCGGTGGCCGATTCGGGTTCGAGGCGGTGTCGGCGGCGTCCCCAGCGGGCGTGGGCGCGGTTGGGGTGGGCGCCGGCGTCGACGAGCCGGTAGCCGTAGGGTGGTCGGCCGCCGAGGTGGCGGCCTTGGTGCTCTACTTGGGCGCGCATGGCGGCGGTGGTGCGGTAGCGGGCTCGGGCGATTTCCCGTTGTGAGCGCACGCCAAGCAGATCGAGTAGGGCGAGTTGTCGTGGGTTGTCGAAGTCGACCGGCCCGTAGGTTTCCGGAAGCCATAACTGGATGTTGTGTGCGCGCAGCGTGGTGGTCAGCTGGTGGAGTTGTTGGCCGCAGAAGGCCCGTTCGTACTCGCCGACGACGATCGCGTCGAAGCGCCGGTCTGGGCTGGTGAGGGCAGCGAGTAGCTGCGAGGCTCGCGGCCGCCGGGACCAGGGGAGTGTGCGGGAGACGCCGTGGTCGAAGTATTCGGCGACGATCCGACCGGCACCGGTGATGACCTCGTCGGCGGCTTGACGCTGCCATCCCTGTGAGGATGCCCGGTCTTGGAAGTCGGTAGTAGAGATCCTGCCGTAGAACACGAACCGTAGGCCGTGTGCGGCTGGGGTCGCCGTTAAGGCTCGGGCCGGTCGTTTCGATTGTTGGGCCGCCCACATAGTCAGCGGGCTTGCCGCGGGGGACCTGTTGCTCACGTTGCACCGTCCCGGGGAGACGTGTGAAAGGAGCTCTCTGACGGGGTTAACGAGCTTCGATGTCGAAGGTGATGGCTCTCATCCGCTGCCTCGGGTGACGAGCCGCCCGGGTACGGATCGCGCGAGCGCCGGGTGCCTTCGACGTGACGAGGAGTGTTCAGCGCTGAGGAAAGGTGACGTTGTCGCTGCAGCAGCCGGCGCCGCGATCGTTAAGGTCCGTCTCGCTGGTGCCGGCGGTTGCGGTGGGGCCAGCTGCCCAAGCGTTGCGGCCGTGATTCCGGTCGCCGGAACGACAAGGCAGGCGGCAGGATAGCCGTTGACCGGGAGGTGGCAGGTGTCGGTGACGTGGCGGCGAAGGGTTCGGCAGTGGTTGGCGACGGCAGCGTCGCCGGATACCCCGTACGACTACCTGCCCGTTATTCCTGGGCCGGCGGAGATCATCCAACTGGTGGTCGGCGGCCAAGGGGTGAGCGGGGACGCCGGCAGCATCCTGTTGGCGGTGTTGCGCGACGGTGACGCCGCCGCGCGGGAAGCCGCTCTTACCGGCCTTGCCCAGGCTTCGCCGCGCCGGCTCGTGGCCTTTGATGAGCTACTGCGGGATCGGTGGCGCTGGCATGCCCCGCACCTAGCACGGCAGGTAGGTCAGCGCCTCCTCGACGGCGACGCAGACGACCTGCTAGTGAGTCTTGCTGCGGCACACCCTGACGGCCATGTCCGGCAGGGCGCGGTGGCCGCGCTGGCCGATAAGTCCCGGCCAGCAGCGCTGCGCATGTTGCTGCTGCGCTCCACCGACTGGGCGCGACCCGTTCGGGAGGATGCACGCTCCGTGCTCGGCCGGCGCCTTCCCGGCGCTGCCAATGCGGTCATCGTCGATGTCGCGGGATTCGCGGCGACGCTGGCCGGCCGGCAGCAGGCAGGATGGCTGACCTATGTCATCAATGGTGCGGTCGCTCAGGCCGAACCGGATCTCATCGCAGCCCTGGTCGGATCACCGGAGCGTCTCGTGCGCCGGCTGGCCTATCGAACGGGGGTGGACACAGATTCGCTCAGCTCAGATTCGCTGGTCACGGGAGCAGTGCGCGATCCCGACGTGTTGATCCGAGTCTCGTGCGCCCGCACGCTCCTCGCAGGGACGCCGAGCCAGGAGATCATCGCGGCGTTGCTGCAGTCCCGCACCGCGCAGGTACGAGCCGCTGCGCTGGAGACCAACATCGCCCGCAACGGCGCCGATACCGCTCACCACATGTTGCTGGACCGCCACCCGACCGTACGGTCGATCGCCCAGCAGACGTTGGCTGCCGCCGATATCGACTTGGCGGCCCTCTACCGCCGACACCTTGTCCACGACGTCACGCCGGCGGCGGTGGCTGGTCTCGGCGAGACAGGCTCTGCTGCCGACGCAGCCGTGCTGACTGATGCTCTGACCGCGGCCCGGCCGCGGGTGCGCGTGCAGGCGGTGCGGGCACTGCGCCGCCTGGGCGCGGTCGACCCGGAACGGCTTAAGTCGCTGATCCGTGACGAGTCACCCGTGGTCGTCCGCGAAGTCGTCCAAACCCTCACGGGTTATTTACACATCTGGGCCGGCCCCGAACTTGAGGTGCTCATTGGTACCGGCTACCCGTCGCACGTGCGTCGAGCCGCGTACCGGCTGATCCGCGCCAAGGACGTGTGGTCGTGGCTGGTCACCGCCTTGCGCCTCATCAGCAGCGACGACGAGCACCTTGCCCCCAGCGCCCGATCCGACATCTATACCTGGCTACAGCACGAGGCCGCCCGCACCTACAGTCGACCGTCCCCAGACACTGCCGCTCAACTGGCCTTCCTGCTGCCCGTCCTCAATGCCAAGGAAGCCGCAGAGATGGCCTTCGCAGCAGGACTAGACATATGAGTACCGCGGCAGGTCGGCCGCTCAGCGACCGCGAACGGCAAACTTTGGCCACTCTGCTCGCCGTACGGTTCCGAGGGGTGGAGCAGCTGCGAATCCAGGCCCGAGCCGCAACGGTCGTCGGGACGTGCGCCTGCGGCTGCGCCACGATCGAGCTGGCCGTGGATCCGGCTATGCCGCCAGCGCAGGTCCAATCGGCGACCCCGGTAGCCGAACATTACGACAACCATCTCGACGCCGCCGGCGTTCTGCTGTGGGTGGATAAGAGCGGGTACCTGAGCGGACTTGAACTGCACACGATCGGCGGTCCCCTCAGCCACTTCCCAGCACCGACCACCCTCCACATCGACGGGGCGTCTACGTGATCATCGACCGTTATGGCGCGTTCGTCGTCAACAGCGTGGGACTGGGGGGCGACCCGTTCCCGTTAGCGTTCTCGGTCACCGAAACCGCGAACTGCTGGCGGATTCAAGCGGCCGCCGCGAGCATCGCCGAGCTGGCCGATCTGCTCATGTCGGCGATGCAGCCGTACACCGTGGTCGCGGACCTGGAGACGAACAGCTACCTCGATGACGACTGGCAGCCGTGGCGTCCGTCAGCGATCGCCGCCGACCGCAACGTCACCTGCCTCACCCACCCCATCGGCGAATCGCTCGGCCCGACTGTCGGCCTGGCCGACGAGCTGCTGGTCCTCGACACCGCCGACCTCGCCCGATTCGTTGACGGCTGGTCGCCGTACGAGTTGACGCTGCTTGACCTGGCCGCACCTGCGTCGACCGACAGCCTGGAGGAGCTGGCACTGGCCTGGGGTACCGCGGACTGGGAATCGCCGGTGCTGCCGACGCTGCCTGGTGTGCGGACCTGGTACAGCGGACACGACAACTGCTACCTGACGATCGAAACCGCCGATTCGGGAATGCCGGCCGCTGTCTTGGCCCGGCTGCTGGCGTTGAAAGCCGGCTCGCTGCTCCTCGGCGATGCCGAGCAGATCCGGGTGCCCGACCCCAGCCTTAATCACGTCCGCGAGCTGCTTCAGCACCCGCACTGGTCCGGTTGGCGGAACCCGACGGCCACGGCGGAGCTGTCATCGCGTTGTCGGCCATCGATCGCCCCTGGCGACTCGCCGACGACACCAACCTGCCCACCGCCTATACCCTCCGATACGCCGAGGCCGACGGCTGGAGTGACGCCTGCCGGCCGGCGCCGGCCAGTCGGCGCTTGTGAGCGCAACTCGACGGGCCCTGAGAATGTGGGCGGCGGGTATGACGCCCGGCTGTTAACGTGTTCCGCGTCCGGCCGTGAGCGCCGGGCGACAGCGTGTAGCTCAGTCAGTAGAGCACCGGGCTTCGGACCCGGAGGGCGCAGGGGCAGTGCCTGCCACGCTGGCAATGGACACCAACGACACCTCGCCTTCCAGCGCCGGTCTCGGGTATGTGTTGGCGCAGTTGGCCGCCGCGGCCCGTACCGGTGACACACACCCCGACCCGGCCACCCGAGCGCGGGGTAGGGACCGTGCGCAGCGCTGGTCAACGGTGCTCCGCGGAATGCTGTCCGGCTCGCTCCAGCCCGGCAGCCGCAAGCCGGTAACGGGTCTGCCGTCTTGGGTCACTCTGGAAGTCGTTCGCGGTGGCTTCGCGACCGGCCGTGCCGTGGCCGAGGGCCCGCTCACCGCGGCTGAGCTGACCTTCGCTCAGGAGGCTGGGATCCCGGCGTCGCGAAGCGAATTGTTCGCGTACTGGCTGACCGAGCCCGGCCAGCTGCGTCTGCGGAACTTGTTGGACAGCGGCTGCTATCGGATCGATGTGCCCGAAGCAGCAGCAGTCCTGGTGCTGGCATGGCTGATCCGCTCCGGTGACGTGGCCGCCGCGTCCCGGTTTGTGGAGCAGCTGGCGCCGCTGGCGGACCGGCTGCGGTTCACCCCGACACCGGCTGCCACGCCCGCGCCAGACCCCCAGATCATGTGGCGGGCGACGGCGGGCCAGACCGCGGCGGCCCTGCGGGCCAAGAAGCCGCGCGCTCAGGTGGAGGCGATGCGGGAGGCGGTGACCGTGTGGGCGCCGTTCAGCGACCAGGTGCTGGGCCTGTGGTGTGAAACTGTCCGCGACGGTAGGGTGGCCGCGCACTATCCAGATGGTTGGACGGCGCGGGCCTCAAGCGCGATCGACCGGTACCGCGTACTGGCGGCCGCACACACCACCTGCGCCAAGCACCGGCACCGCAAGTCGAACCTATCGGTGATGCTGCGGGCGCTGGACACGGTCGTCGGCGGTCAGGACCTCGAGTCCCGCACCAGCGGCCTCCTGCAATGTGCCGTCGACGGGGCGATCGCCAAGCGCGGTGCTCCTGCGTCACCCGTGCTGGAGCGGTACCGCCGTGATCAAGCCGCCACCGTGACCCCCGGGCATCACCGTCTGGCGCAGCTGGTAGCCGGCCGGCTCGATGCCGCCGACCCGGAAGTCGGGATCGTTGATGTTGACGCGGTCACCACACCGGTGAATGCCAGCGAGGCGGCATCCACCAGCTTGCCGCCCGGCGAGCCGATTCCCGACTCGGTGGTGCGGACGGCACGCCGGGCCATGGCGCGTCCGATTGAACTGCTGTTGGGCGCTGGTGTTGTCCCGTCGGCGGAAGTGCTGGCGCAGCTCACCCCGAACATCACCGCCGAGGTGGTCGGCCGCGGGTATTCGGATCGGCAGCTGGGTGCGCTGATGACCGCGCACCACCGGGCTTTCATGGCTCGACGTTCGCTACTGCTCGTTGATCTTCAACATCAGGTCCGCCCGGCGGAACTGCCCTGGGTGCAGGCTGTCGCCGCCCGCCGTCGGGTGCAGTCGGAGGACGGCCGGGTGGCGCTGAGGCGGCTGGCCAAGCTGACGCTCGACGCCTTCCCAGCCACGCTCGTGCCTAACCCGATGGTCAGCCAGTGGATGACGCTATCGCGCCAGTCCGGTGACGACCTTCCCTGGGTGGAGGAGTTGGCGGCCGACATCTTCGCCGGCAGGTTCTCCGCCAAGTATCTGCGGGCCGCGCAGGTCGCCGCGTCGGTGCTCACTGACAGCCTGTACGCGCGCTACTTCGACATCGACTACTCGGCCATCGCCGCTGCTGACCCTGCCCGGCCGGAACGGCGTGGCGTCGGCTCCTCGTCCTGGTTCGACCAGCTTTGCTACGACCGGGCCGGCAACCCCACCGACCGCTGGGACGTGGCCGCCAACGGAATGGTCATCGAGCAGGCCCAGATTCTCACCACCCACAACCTCGCCACCTTGGTCCAGTTGGGCGTCACGCCTACCAGTGGCTGGAAAGACCTTGCGCAGCGCACGTTCGCGCAGCTGCTTGGACTCGTGAGTCGGATCCCTGGAAACCCCCGCCAGCTGCCGCTGATCAAGGACGTCGCGTACGCCTGGCGGCAGATGGTGTTCTACCTGTCACTGGTCGAATCTGCGCCCCAGGAGGTCGAGGCGATGGCTGGGTTCTTGGCCCGATCGAACCCTGCGGTGCGCGAGCGGCTTGCGCCCGCCATGACTGCCCTCACCCGGGTAGCCGCCGGCGGACGGTTCGCTGACGACGCGACATCCGATAGCGGTCGCCGTCTCACCGGCTGGACGACCGAAAGACACTGGCTGATCGACTCCTCGTCGTAGCGCTGATGATCCGTACCTGCATAGAGGGCCGAAGCAGGGACCGCGCGATCGGCGGCAGTTGAGTACGCCGTCATGCACCTAATCGACGAGCAACGGGTCCTGATCGGCGAGATCGTTTGAAAGGTTGGCGTCATCCATCCATGGCCAACGTGGATTAGCGTGCTGCCGATAGAACAGAAAGGATCGATCGGCTAAGAATAGCTTTCTGCTCGACTTGTTGTATGTCAGAACCGGAGGTCGAACGGCAATCTTGACCTGAAGGCGATCAACGCGCTCGAGAGCCTGAGTCAAGTCCGACTGGCGAATGTCATTGCCCCCCGGCATACCATTCAAACGACGCAGTAACTCTAGAGAATCAATTCCCTCAATCAATTCGCGGTTATCGGCCTCTGTCACAGCGCGCAGCAGCATGAGATAGACTTCCAAGCCGGTCGGCATTCGACGCATGCCGCGGACAAAGTTGTCTGCGAACGCCTGATAGCGACCATTCATCTGTGACGCAACATGATCTCTAGCAACACTGAGGGACGATCCAAGCTCGATTTTCCTTGGCTTGCTTTCCCAAGTTAGGTCGTCAACTCCTTCGTCAAGGCATAAGCGTTCTACGAGGCGCTGAAGGAGGCCAACATTTCCAAAACTATCCGCAACTATCGACGCAGCCAGGTCGTCTGCGAATTCGATTCCGAGTGCCGGGCTGCCGCTGCTCAGTACCGCGTGAAGCTCGTCATCCGTCCATGAAAGCTGAAAATTCTCTACGCGGCCGTCCAGGTCCCCGTTGTAGTACGTGAGCAGGTGTTCGGTCGGCCAAACTCCGACGATTACAAAAAATAGCCCGTACTCCCCGAGGGCCTTGATGACGAAGGCGAATTCCTTCTGGGTGGGCTCATCTAAGTAGTGAAAGTCTTCCACGATAAGACGTCGCCCAGATTCTTGGATGGCCGTCGCTACCCATAGCAGGTCGGCCGGCTTTTGGCCCACCGGAGCAACCTCCGTTGAGTCCGACTTCTTCCCAGCTAGGCCTGCGCCAATTTTCACCCCTAGCTTGGCTAGGATTTTCGCACCCAGGTCGCCGGCAGCCTCAAAGTTAAGCGTTCCGGAAACCTCTGCCGCTCTCACCTTCTTCAGAACTGCTGTCACGCCAATTTTTCCGAGCGCCTGAGTCAGAATTGATTCGATTGAGCTTCCAGGGACACATTGGACAATTATCGAAGCGTCCTCATTAAGGATTCTGGACCTGAGCCACGTCTTTCCCTGTTTGCTGCTCCCATGGACCACGACGTGACGTTTTGCCTCAAGGGCATTCTGGAGGCCAGCGTCAAGTCCGTTCCTATCTACATATGAAGGGCTTTGGATGCTGGCACTTAGACCGAACACGCTCGAAACAGCCATCATAGTTGGAGCGTAGCTGGATCAAACGAAAACTTGGCTATTATGGAGATAATGACGGATTAGCGACACACTGCGTGAGCAGGGCTCACTTCGTCTTTCGCGATATCGAGTCGAGCGCACTCAACTCGGCACGGCCGGACGTCGCCTTGATCACGAAGATGACGCTGCGTACCGCGCCGCCCGCGGAAGTGGAGGACGCCAACGGGCCGGCCCTGATCCAAAAGTCGCCCTCGCGAACGAGTTCTTGGTGCGGCAAGATTGCCGCCATGACTTCCTCGCCGTACTGGCTCAGCCGCTACCGTGCCGGACATCGGGAGCAGGTCTGGCATGAACTGCGGCAGCTAGGTCGCACGATCCGACGGGAGCCGTACCTAGCCCAAGAAGCAGAGCAGGTTTGCGATGAGATGGCCCGCCGCGCCCGTCAGAACGTCGAGGTCATCGTCGAACGGTTGACGGCTGCCGGATATCGGTTCCACACCAACGACGACGTGCAAGCTCCGGCGATGCCCCACGCCGCGCCAACTTCAGCAGCGAGCGAGCATGTGGACTGGCTTCAGGAGCGTTTCGGTGAGGTCCCGATGACCGTGCGTTCCTGGATACGGTTCGTCGGAGACGTTTGGTTGGTCGGAACGCACCCGGACTGGGCTGAATCGACTTCTGGTGATCCACTTGTGATCGAACTGGAGGGCTCGCGCTTGGCCGACGGTCCGTCGACTCGCGGGTTCTTCGAGGACGAGTGGGAAGCCTGGCGCGGGTACTCGGCGCGAGACGCCGATCTGTTTGTGCTTCCAGTTGCACCGGATCGGTTTCACAAGGAGAACGTCAGTGGGGGCTCGCCCTACGGGATTGTCCTTCCTGACGGCTGCGTGGATGGACTCTTCGTAGCGGAAACCACCACGCTGTTCGTCTCCTACCTGAATCAGGTCTTTCAGCATGGAGGTTTTCCTTGGACAAGCGGATCAGAAAACGAACGGCACATCAAACGAGATCTTGCCGCAGGGCTACTCCGACTATGACGAGCCGATCGGACCCATTGCGACGACGCACTCAACTCGGCAGAGTCGGACGTCTGGGCGCCTGGCCGAACGCGCGCGTCGCGGCATGTGAGTAAGGTCAGCCATGCCGCGCCGTCACATCGCGAGCCAGTCTCCGATCGACGCGTAGTCGGCGTCGCTGAGGCCGACCAGTGGGTCGACGCGGTGCAGCAGGGCCTTCCCTGGATGATGGATTCGGACCCATCGCCGGTCGGTGTCGGTTAGTTCGTCGTCGAGCCAGACGAACGTGCGTCCGGCTGCCCAGCGGGTGAGGAATCGCGTCTTCCAGTGCAGGCCATGCTCGGGCTCGTCGTCATCGGCGAACTCGACGACAAGCAGTTCCGGAAGCCCGAGCCGAGGCGCGATGATGTCGTTGGCATCGGCCATCCACGTCGTCGCCCACACCAGTTGGCAGCCCAATGCCAGCAGCCTGGGCCCGTCGGCAGCGTCCAGCCGGTCGATCAACGGATTGCCCGACGCCTGATCCGCAGCCCTGACTGCCTCGCCGGCATCGCAGGTAGCTGCCGTTGTCCGGGCTCGGAACGGTATGAGGGGGCCATCCACGTCCGGGAGGAGCAACGGAAGGGCAGCGGGGGCAGCCATCATGCTCGGCAACCTACCGCTCGGGCGGTAGGTGACACCGCGCACCGCACGCGGCGGTTGAGGATGCCTCGGCCGGCAGTGAAGGATCGACACATGAATGTCGAAGACCTGCGCAACGAGCTGGTTCGCCGTGACGTCGATCCTTCCCGGTACAGCCTCAAAGGCGGAACACCCGACGACGGGTTTGCCCTCAAGCGGCAGGGAGCTGGCTGGATCGTCTACTACAGCGAACGTGGAGGTCGCTACGGCGTTGAACGGTTCACGACCGAGCACGCGGCCTGCCGCTACCTGCTGAACCGCCTGATGGGCACCCACGTCGATCTTGACGAAACCGCCGCCCCCGGGACCGGACCGTAGAGAGGGCAGACCACAAGATCAACCGACGAGCAACCGGCCTGATTGCTAAGCCTGGAGAGCAACCCTTAGACGGCAAGAGAGTGAGCGGCCGGTCTGTATAAGTAAACGCGCGTGCCGGCTCGGGGTTGGCGGTGACAATGGCGGAATGCCCCTGTTCGAGATGACTCCCGATGCGTTGGTCGAGGTACCGTCGACCAGCTTCGCAGCAGCCCGTGTGTTGGAGCGGGCCGATCTCCAGCGTCTGATACGCGCCCGGATCGACATGATCGTCGAAGGCGTGCTGGTTGTCGCGGAGGAGTTCGGTGCGTTTACCGAGTCTCGGCGCCGTATCGACTTGCTCGGTGTGGACCGCGACGGCCGTGTCGTGGTCATCGAACTCAAACGCACCAACGACGGCGGCCACCTCGAACTACAAGCCTTGCGGTACGCGGCAATGGTGTCGGTGATGACCTTCGACGACCTGGTCGAGCACTACGAGCGGTACCTCGCCCGCACCGAGCCAGCTGCCACCGACGAGGCCCGCACCCGGCTGGCCGACTGGCTCGACGATGTCGGCGGCGAGGAGGCAGTCCTCAGCCGCGAGGTCCGAGTGGTCCTGGTAGCAGCTGGCTTCGATCGCGAGATCACCACCACCGTGCTGTGGCTCACCGACGTGTACGGCCTGGACATCCGCTGCGTACGACTGACTCCATACCAGGTCAACGACCGGCTCCTGCTCGATGTGCAACAAGTCATTCCTCTTGCCGAAGCCGGCGACCTCACCATCCAGCTACGCCGCCGTCAGACCGCCGCCCGCGCGGTGACCACCGACAGCCGCGACTGGACCCCCTACAAAATCACCACCCCGACCGGGTCCACCGAACCTTTGCGCAAACGCCGCGCGGTACTGGCCATGGTCACCGCCCTGCACCAAGCCGGGGTACCCGCCGACCAACTCGCCAACGTCCTGCCCCCGTCCCGTTTCCAATCCGTCGACGGCACCCTCACAGGCGAAGACCTGGCCGACGCCTTCGCAAACAGGTATTCCGCCTCCGGCAAACGACTCGGCCGCTGGTTCCTCGACGCCCCACTGCACGACAACGAACAAACCTGGGTGCTGTCCAAGATGTGGGGAACCAACACCGAACCAATCCTCGACCGCCTCGTAGCCCTGGCACCCACCCACGGGTTCAGCTACCAACCCACCAGCAAAGACTGAAGCCCCACCAACGAACCACACCCGCCGCCCGGTCCCACGCAGACGCGCGAATCGCGGCTACTTGTTTCATTGACCCAGGACCGGCGCCCGGCCAGGCTCGGTTTAGGTGCCCGGGTTGGACGCTCTCTTTCGCGGCTGCCCACGACCTT
>NZ_BAAARY010000033.1:0-13533 GCF_039532605.1 Pilimelia columellifera subsp. columellifera | reverse complement strand
GTCTACCGAGGGCCCCGCGCCCTCTCCAACACCGTCCGTTATGGACGAGGTGCCCGTGTCGTCCCCGCCGACGATCACGCCCTTGCTGAGATCACCTCAATGGTCATCCTCGACCTGTTGGAGGACGAGAATGTCGCTCCGCCATAAGCCTGGGCCGGTGCCCAGTGTTGCCGATGCCCAAAACCTGAGAAGGCCGGGAGAAGAGTCCGCCGAGAGTGACACTAGAGCGCAACGCAGACCAACCCCTGCCGAACCCGTGAGCTGCGGGTTGGGCAACGGTCGCGATCGCCCGACCTTGCGGACGATGCTGGGGGCCAAGAGATCGTCGTTTCAGATCCAGTCCCCATAAAATGTCCTGGTATGTCTGAGGCAGTTGCCTCCGCTTGACGAACGGATCGATCCGCCGGCAAATCACCGGCAAAATCTTGCTCCGTCCCAGCACCCTTGCAGGTCACAGCGTGGCCGTCGCCCGTCTTGAAAACCGGTAAGGGGGCAACCTCTTCGTGGGTTCGAATCCCACACCCTCCGCCACCCGAACGCCCCTGAGCTGCACGAGAGCGCTCAGGGGCATCGCCGGTGAATCTGTTCCTACCGCTAGCTGACTACTACGAGGTGCGGGCAGGCGCAGCGTGTTCACCGGGGCAGCCTGTCTCTGGGCGCCGCGCCACCCATACCGTGCGGGTGGTCCGGACGATGAGGTCGTCGCGGCTCGGGGCGCCGGCCGCGAGCGCGTCCAGGGCGGCGAGGTCGTTGGCGCGCAGACAGCCTTCGAGACCGTGCCGCATGCGCTGCAGGCAGACCTGGGCGTAGCGGCCGGCCGCGTCGGGCAGCGGCGCCCGCAGGGCGATGTCGAACCGGCGTTCGGCCTCCACGGTGAAGCCGGCCTCGCGCAGGTGGGCGCCCCAGTCCTCACTCATGTGCAACCCGGCTTCGGCGCGGAGGTCGGCGAGTGCGGTGTGGCAGCGCTCCTCCAGCGCGGTTCCGGCGGGGTCAGGCAGGAATCGGGGGAACGAGTCAAATTCGGTTATAAGGACGGCGCCACCAGGACGGAGGATCGCGAACGCCTGGGTCAGGCTGCGGGCGGGGTCAGCAAGGTGGTGCAGCGAGCCCGACGCCCACACCAGGTCTGCGGGGCCAAGCCGCGGCCAGGTCTGGTCCAGGTCTGCCTGCACGGTTCGGATCCGGTCTACGGCGCCAGTCGCGTGTGCCCTGTGTCGCAATTGCTGCAACATGTCGGCTGAGACGTCCACCGCGACCACCTCGGCGTGCGGCAGATGCCGGGCCAGAGCGAGGGCGCCGGCGCCGGTGCCGGCGCCCAGGTCGACGATGCGCGGCCGGTCGGGGGTCAACGAGCCAACCCAGGTGACCATCTCGCGGTGGAACTCATGAAGAACGTCGGCGTCGAGGTCGAGCATTTCCCCGAGGTCAGCATGTGCCATGGGCCGACGCTACCCCCATCTTGCGTCAGGGACATAGCATCTTGCGGATGGCGCAAGATATGGAGTTGGACGCCCTGGTCCGGCAGCGGATCCGGGGACTACGGGTGGCCCGCGGCTGGTCCCTTGACGACCTGGCCGCTCGCTGTCGCCTGAGCCCCTCGACACTGAGCCGGATCGAGACCGGTCACCGGCGGATCGCGTTAGATCAACTAGTGTCGATTGCCCGAGCGCTGGGAACCACCCTCGATCACTTGGTCGGCTCCGGCGTCGACGACGACGTGGTCATCCGCCCGCACGGCGACAATGTCCACGGCGTCACCACCTGGTTACTGTCCCGCGAAGGCCCCCGGCACGGCGTGACGGTCGCCAAGCTTCGCATCACTTGCCCTGTCCCCGACGAACTGCGGGTGCACCCCGGCCGCGACTGGTTCACCGTGCTGTCCGGGACCGTGGTGCTACGCCTCGGCGATCGCACGATCCTGGTCCAGCCGGGCGAAGCCGCCGAGTTCTCCACGATGGCGCCGCACGCCTTCGGCGCCCACGACGGTGCGGCCGAGATCCTGTGCATCCTGGACCCCGACGGGCAACGCGCCCACCTGGGGCCAGCCCGGTCCTAACCCGAACTCGACAGTAGCCGAGCGCTCAGAGGCCGTCTGCGGTGTACATGAGACACCACGCGGGCCATGGCGAACACAGCCGACGGAACTTGGAGACAGGTGCCGGATTCGAACCGACGTAGACCGCTTTGCAGGCGGTTCCCTAACCACTCGGGCAACCCGTCATATGGCGATGAGACGCGCGTGAACCGGCTGCGGTTCCCGGGTCTGGAAACTTTTTTGACCGATGCGGGCCGGCTCGGCCTCGTCCGTCGACAGCGCCCCACGGCGGCCGCCCCACGCCAGCGTCTACATCCGCCACAGGGCGCGTGGGACAGGCCTCATTCCGCCGTGGCCTGCGGCCAAGGGCGTCGTGGCGCGCCTTCAGCTCGGGCCGGCCCAACGGTTACTGCGGTTGTCGGCAACATGGACGAAGCAAGACATGGCGTCGAAACAAGACATGGCATTTCCCCCAGGAACGATTGGCCCCGTCCTTGTCGCTGATCGGACGGATGCCGTTACTGCGTCCAGACTCGCGGCCGGAGCTTGGGCAGAACCTGAAGGACTCGTTCGCTTCCTTGAGCAGACCTTGAATGTGCCGCTTGTCGGGGTGACTCCTTGGCTGGGTCGCCCGAGCCAGCCGGCCGCTCCCGGCCTGGGAGATAAGCGACCGCTGGCCGTGCCGCGGCCGAGCTATGGGGCGGGACGCAGGCAGCAGCCCGAGCAGATTTTCGGCTCGGGCAGGGTGAAGGCCAGGCAGCAGGTCCGACGTTGGACGTTCCACGTCCCGTCCGGCCCGGTGTTGATATCGACGAGATCGGCCACGCCCAGGGCTCGCAGCAGCGGGTCGGCGATCTCGTGAACTGAGCCCGGCAGCGCGTCGGCCGCGTCGATGACCCCGTAGGCGACGCCGGAAGCCAAGGAACCGAGCAAAGTGCGCGCGCTGAGCCGAACCATGCCGCGGATCTGCCCCAGCAGCGGGGCGAGGTGCGCGTCGTAGAGGCTGTGACGAAGCGTGGTCAACAACGCCGCCTCGTCCGGGACGACCATGATCCGTGCGTCTGACCCGGCCGTGACGAGCGGATCGTTCGGGAGGACGGCGGTACGGAAGCCCGGCCGCAGCCCCACGCGGACCAGCGGACGATGGCTGTCGATGTGCACGAGGACGTCTTCGGGGATCAGCAACGGCACCCGCCGCGCCACTCCCCAACCCAGCACGGCCGGCAGGGCCAGCCAGTACGTGTACGCCTTCCAGGCGAGCGCCGCGGCAGCGTGCGGACTGGCATCCCAACGGCGGTGGGCGGCGTCGAGCAGGTCGGTGAGGTGGGAGCCGTCGATGAGAGCCGTCGCCGCGACCCATTCGGCGGGTCGTTCGACGACAAGCCCTGGCGCCATGCCGGACAACGGCCGGTTCGCGCCGACCGTAGCGAACGCTTCGACCGCCGGGGCGAGTGGGCCGCCGGCGAGCGTCCGGGCGATCGCTTCGACAGCGGCCGAGGTGAACGGCCCCACCGTGTTGGCGTCCGCGATGTTCGACGCCGGTGCGGCGCCGCGGACGCTCCCGCCATGGCCACGCGGCGGAACGGGCAGACGCTCGTCCGCGTCGGTGACGCTCGGTGTGTTGCCAAGGCGCGAGGGAGCCGCGTTCATCAGGCTCCCTTCGTGGGCGTGTCGGCTGGCAGAACGACCGGCGTGGCGATGGGCGCCGCGACCGGCGGTGAGGACAAGGCCCGCCCGTGCGTCACGGTACGCATTTAAGGCTAGCCTAACCAACCTGATCACGAGAACTTGCCCCCGCCGCCTTTGTCAATACTTCTGTCGGCAACCCATCACTTACCCCTTAGATCGCGTGCGATGCCGGAAGACTGAGGATCCCGGCCAAGGAAGCTCATGGACCCGCTCCAGGAACCCCCGCGGTCAGACGACCCGCTCACTGAGCCACCTCACGCAGCGCCCTCGCAGCGCGCACCGACACGCTGGTCAAACCCCACGCTTCGGACGGCCCAGACCCCCCCAGACCTCGCGCTCGCGGCTGCCGAGTTCGCGACGCAGGTCGGTCACTGGCGCCGACTTCGCGGACTCACCAAGAAACAGCTGGCGGCGCGGATGGGGTTCGACCCGTCCTACATCAGCCACGTCGAGAACGGCCGCCACCGCCCCACCGAGGATTTCGCCAGCCGCGCCGACGCCACACTCAGCGCTGACGGCGCCATCCGGCGGCGGTGGGAGCGCTACGACAGGCTGCGACATCCAACACCCGGGGCGGGTGTCCACCACCGGCCCCGGAGCCAGGCCACCGAGCGGCTACCGGCCCGGTGGCTTCCAGCGGTCACCGGCCTCGTCGTCGTGGAGGAGCACGCCATGCTCAGCTACCACGACCACAGCTACCACTGTCTGGTCCGGCGAGTGCTGGCGAACACCGGCGACGAGCCCGTCAACAGGTACCTCGCGCGCATCGCCGTCGACCGCTACCCCGACGACCCGGCCGCATCGCAGACCCACCACCGGCAACACCCGCTGACGCTCGCCGAGTTGAACCTGAACGCCCGCTGCGGTCCCGCCGGCGGCGCCGAGCCGATGCGCCTGCGGGCCAAATGTGACCGGGACTCCGTCAAAGAGATATGGCTGTTGTTCGAGAACGAGAACGGCAGGTTCCCGCTGTACCCGGCGGCCACCACCACGCTCGACTACTCGTTTCAGATCAGCGACCACAAGTGGGGTAGATGGTTCC
Organism: Pilimelia columellifera subsp. columellifera; assembly: GCF_039532605.1. Classification (NCBI taxonomy): domain Bacteria; kingdom Bacillati; phylum Actinomycetota; class Actinomycetes; order Micromonosporales; family Micromonosporaceae; genus Pilimelia; species Pilimelia columellifera. The sequence goes on along the minus strand of NZ_BAAARY010000033.1, from coordinate 8,767 downwards.
AGCGGGCGGTCCGGTTACCCACCCGGCGGCTGCGTATCACCGTCGATCTTCCAGCGGCCCTACGGCCGCACCTGTGGGGCACCGAAACCTCCCACTCGGCTGACGACCACCCGCTGCGGACACCGCCCCAGTGCCACGAACTCGGCGGGCGGGTCCGTTACGAGTGGGCGACCGAGCAACCACCCTTGGCAGCCAGATACCGGTTGGCATGGCGCTTCCGCGCCGAAGGTCCGGGACAGGCTCACAGATCGCCGAACGCGTCATAACGGATCCGCGTGGACGGCACCCGTAACTCGGTCAGAGTGCGAATCGTCGATCGCACCATGTTGGGCGACCCGGATACGAAGAAGTCATGCTCGGCCCACGGGCCATAGCGGGCGACGACCTCATCCACCAGGCCGGTCTCCCCGCCGAACTCCGGATCATCGCTGCACGCCGGGATCACCGACAACCACGGATAGCGCGACGCTAGGAGGCGCAGGTCGTCCAACAGATAAAGATCGTCCCGGGTGCGGGCGCCGACGAACACATGAACCCAACGGGTGCGGTTGTACCGGATCAGCTCGTCGACCAACGCCCGGATTGGCGCGAGACCGGTCCCGCCAGCGACGCAGACGATGTCACGCGCTGACCGGCGGTCGAGCGCCATCATCCCCATCGGCGCGGCCAGGCGCAGCTCGTCGCCCACAGCCAGCTTCCGCACCAGCGCCCCCGACACCCAGCCGGAGTTCACCGCCCGGACGTGAAAGTCCAGCGTGTGGTCCTCCCGGGGAGCGTTCGCGATCGAGTAAGGCCGCCACAACCTAGGCCGGTGCCCCGACTCGACGCTGACGTACTGCCCGGGTCGGTAACTGATCGGCGCCTCTGGCCGGACAGTGAAGACGGCGATGTCCTGACCGACCCGCTCATGCCGGACGACCTTCGCCCGCCAGAAGGGCGGATTGGTGTCCGTCTCAGCCGCCGCTTGCATCTTGCCGGCGATCACCGTGTAGGCGTCCTGCCATGCCTGCTCGTACTCCCAGCACCAGTTTTCGCCGGCGAACTCACGCAACGCCCCTACCAGCGCCGCCCCGACCGCGTCGAAGTGCTCCTTGACGACGCCGAACTTGCGGTGGTCGCGCCCCAGCCCGCGCAGATAGGCATCGAACTGGTCCGGGTCCTCCAGCGTCTGCACCGCCCGGACGACCGCCGCCAGGAGGCGGCTTCGCTGCACATCCATGTGCACCGGAAACATGTCCCGCAGCTTCGGATGAGACAGGAACAGCCTGGCGTAGAAGTAGCCGGCCAGCTTGTCCTGCCGGTCCTCGACCAGCGTCCAGCTCTCCTTCAGCAACCGGGCCAGGTCACTCATGAGCCTCCCCTACCCCTGAACAGTCTCGGACGACGCCGGCGGCTCCACGACGAGCGGAGAGCGGTCGCGGGCTCTGACATGCGTTCGGTGAACACAAAGTCCACGCTCAGTCAGCGTCGCGTATCAGGGATCCGACCATCGCACAGGCTGTGCGACCACAGTCCGGGTGCGCTGGGCTGGTGTGATGACGGGGGCGAGGTCGGTACCGCTTTGCCCCGACCCAGACGCACCTGTATCCTCGTGTCGCGGTGGTCTACGACCGCCGAGGAGACTTCGCCTAGTCTGGTCTATGGCGCCGCACTGCTAATGCGGTTGAGGTTAACCGCCTCTCCCGGGTTCGAATCCCGGAGTCTCCGCGCTCGGAACCGGTGTGTATGCTGGTCCAGCACCTGCGCCCGTAGCTCAATGGATAGAGCATCTGACTACGGATCAGAAGGTTAGGGGTTCGAGTCCCTTCGGGCGCACAATGATCAAGGCCGTGACCTGCGGAAACGCAGTCCACGGCCTGCGTTGTCTATCCACTGTGGGCCGCTTACTGCTCCTGTGCTGCTCCCCCGACGGAACACACCCAAGGCGACACGGCGACTACTCAAAGCTTCGTCACTGTGAGTACCGGACGACGGATTGCTCACCCGTTCGGTGGGGCTACACCGCAGGGCGTTTCCTGATGCATTTCACTTCAGCGTACGGCCACCCCCGCTGGGTGTGGCGGTGTCGGGTCATCAGCAGGCGAGGGACCCGGGTCAGCCTGGCCGTTCCCGTGGGAGCCCACGGGCGACGACTCGATCGGTGAGTCGGCCGAGTAGAGGTAGGGCGATGAGCGGTTCGAGTCGACCGCCAACTTCCGGCGGTGCCATCGACCAGGGCGTCGGCAGGCTCGTCCTCACCTCAGGGCGATTTCGCCGGCCGAGCGCTGGCCCCGCCCGGACCGCGGGACCGCGCAATCCGCTCGACCACCACGGACATCACCGCGACCACCCCGGTCGAATACCTCACGCAACAGACCCCGGGCGTCAGTGCCCGCCCGCCCGGGGCCACCTCGGGCTCCGATGCCGGGGACGACTCGGCGGGACCGCTTGCGGTGTTGTAGGCGTGCTTGGCGGCGACGACAGCCGCTTGCAGGTGTTCGGGATCGACGCCGTGCACGTTCAGCGGCGGGTGCAGGCGCCGGACGAGTTCGGCCTCGATGGTGACCGGTTCGGGATCCTCAGCCCAGGTCAGCCGTAGGTGCGCGTGCATCCACGCCGTCAACCGCACCTCGTCCTGCGCGACCAGGACCACCCGATTGGTCCAGGCCGTCCGATAGCCCTCGGACACCAGAAGCCCGGCCAGCGTACGACGCAAAGTCGACTGACCCGACCGCCGTAGGTGGTTACGCATGACCCGGCCCCGCAGACTGGTCGCCCGACCCACATACAGCAGCCGCAGCGACGAATCCTGTGGATTCGGCGGCCCGGGCAGGTCAGGAAAGACCGACGCAGCAGCCCACCAGCCGTAGACACCACCGCCCCGGCGCAGCCCCTTAACAGCTACGTCGAGCCCGACCGGCACCCCGAACAGCAGCCGCAGAGCCTGCTGCGCCCCGACGTGGGCGGTCTGGACATCGGAAGATCGCTCCACAGGAGTGGTCACCAAGACGATGGTAGACGTCGAGGCCGGCCGCGAGACCAAGCCGCAAGATCACCGCCGTACCCGACCCCAAACCCCTGACATCTCCGCGACGGCAACTGCTCGGCGAGAGACTTGGCATCCACAGGCTTCGAGATGCCGTCGATGATGTCTTCCATTGCTTGACCATCTCTACCCCACCACAACGGCGGGGCGGGTCAGGCCAAGCCGGTCACGCCCTTCATCGGACACTCCCCGGCCGGCCGTCATCTGGACCGGTGCGGTCAGAACGGTTGGAAGGAGCTGATCCGGTCGTTGGCGGCCGAGCCGACGTTGGCGGTTGAACCTCCGGCGTCGAGGCTGAGGAGCTGGCGCTGGTGGTTGGTGTCGTTGTAGAAGCAGACCTTGCGCCCGGTCCGGTTCCAGATCGACGTGGTCAGGTCGTTCTGGCGGAGCCGATGTTCGAGACGAACAGGTTGTGTTCCGGCTGGAACCGGCACCGGCCGGCGTAGTTGCTGTCGCCCCAGAGGCAGACGTAGCGGTCGGAGCAGTCCTTCCGCTCCGCCTGAGCGGCTCCGGTGGTGACGACCTGCATGGCTGCGGCGCCGGCTACGACGGCCGCCGCGGCGGCCTTGAGGCTGGTGCGCATCAGGCCTCCATACTGTCGAATGTGGCCTGCAAAACCTCGCTGGTCGGTGCTCACCGTTGATCTTCGATATGGTGGATCAACAGGTGAGGATGTTCACGGACGTAACGGGAAGGCGCGTTGGCGCGGAGTTGGCTTGCGACCAATGCATTGGCCTGCGCTCAGGGTAAGCAGGGACGACGGCCCGGTCCTAATAGTTCGCTCATGTCCATGACACTATGAGCTGGTTGTGGCCAAGGCGTTCCCGCCAGCACGTCACCGGTGGTAGCGCAGGCTGTACTTCGCTCGCGCCCGATTCCCGTCCATCTGGGCGTTGAGGCCCTTGCACTGGTCGAGAGGTGGCGATGGAGGGCGACCGCACGGGCGCGGTGCGGGCCTATTTGCTGGACCGGGTTCGCGCCTCCGTCGACGCCCTGGAACACCTTGTCGGGGGCCTGGCCACGTCGCTGCTGGCGCTTGCTGCTCTGTTCTACGGTTTGGTGGTGGCCATGGCCTGCGTCCTGGGCGCGGGTCTGCTGCTGGCACCGTCGGTGGTCCTAGTGACCCGGGCCGTCGCGGACCGGGAGCGGATCCGGTTGGCCCGGTGGGGCCCGGAAATCATCGCGCCGGTTCCGCCGCCTGGCTCGTTGAACGCGGCGGTGCGGGACACCGGTGTCCGGCGCGAGTTCGCCTGGGTGGCGGTGCACGGCACTTTCGGCCTAGGCATCGGCGTCGTCGGGCTGACTTTGCCACTGCACGCCGCGCAGAGCCTTACCTTTCCGCTCTGGTACCGGCTGATCTCACCCGAGGCTGGTGGTCCTGGCCTGGTGTTCTGGCGCATCGATGGTCTGGCCGACGCCTTGGCCGTGGGACTTCTCGGCGTCGGCTGGGTGGCGGTGGTGATCGGGGTCGGTCCCGTGCTGGCCCGAATTCAGGCCTGGGCAGGGCACAGGCTGCTCACGCCGCCCGGTGACGCCGACCTGTCCGTCCGGGTCGTCCAGCTGACCGCCACCCGAGCCGCCGCGCTCGACGCGCACGCCGCCGAGTTGCGACGCATCGAACGGTCCCTGCACGACGGCACGCAGAACCGTATGGTCGCTGTCACCGTGCTACTCGGGGCGGCCCGCCAGGCGCTGAGCCGAGACCCGGCCACCGCCGACTCCGCGCTGGGCCGCGCCCAGGACGCCGCCGAGCAGGCGCTGGCCGAGTTGCGCAGCATCGTGCGTGGCATCCTCCCGCCCGTCCTGGCCGACCGGGGCCTAATCGGCGCCCTAAACGGCCTCACCAGCAGCTGCCCCGTTCCGTGCCAGCTCGACGTGGACCTGCCCGGGCGATGCGCCGCCTCCGTCGAGGCTACTGCCTACTTCATCGTGGCCGAGGCGCTCACGAACGTGACCCGCCACAGCGGAGCGGCACTGGCCACGGTGACTGTCCGGCGTGACGGCGACCGGCTGCGGCTGTGTGTTCACGACGACGGGCTCGGCGGTGCCGACGAAGCCCGCGGATCCGGGCTGACGGGAATCCGTCGCCGGGTCGAGGCGTACGACGGGACCCTGTCTGTGACCAGTCCCGGGGGCGGGCCGACTAGTGTAAGGGTGGAGTTGCCATGCGGATCGTGATCGCCGAGGATGACCCGCTGCTGCGGGAGGGGCTGGCGCTGCTGCTGCGGGCCGAGTCGCTGGACGTCGTGGCCACCGCCAACTCACCTGAGCAGTTCCTGGCGGCCGTGGAGGCCCACCAGCCGGACACCGCCATCGTGGACGTGCGGATGCCGCCGACGCATACCGACGAGGGTATCGTCGCTGCCGTCGAGGCGCGCCGGCGGCAGCCGGACCTGGCCGTCCTCGTGCTCTCGGCGTACGTTGAGCAGGCCTTCGCAACCGAGCTACTGGCCGCCGGTGCCGTCCGCCTGGGTTACTTGCTCAAGGAGCGGGTGGGCCGAGTCGACGAGTTCCTAATCGCGCTGCACCGCGTCGCCGGTGGCGGCACCGCCATCGACCCAGAGGTCGTCAGGCAGCTGCTAGTCCGGGGCCGGCCCGACGGCACGCTAGCTAGGCTGAGTCCGCGGGAGCGAGACGTGCTAGCCCTGATGGCCGAAGGCCTGGGCAACACCGCGATCGCCGAACGGCTGTTCGTGACCGAAGGTGCGGTACACAAACACATCCGCAACATCTTCGTCAAGCTCGACCTTCCTCCCCACGACCGCGCCGATCGGCGGGTCACCGCGGTGCTGCGCTACCTCGGCGACACGCGGTCCCGGTAGCCCGCTATCCCCGCGCCACCGGCGAACTGCACAGTATCGACCTTCTTCCCGGACCCCCAAGAGTGAGTGATCACGTCGCCACCCTCTACGCCTGTTGGTCCGACGGTGGGCATGGTGGCGCGCCTCGCGGGAACTCCGCGCCGGCAAGGTACCGCCAGCACCACCAAAAGCGGCCCGGCAGCGGGATGGGATGCGATGCGACTGGCGGACAGGCTTAGGCAGTCCGCGCATCCGTCTCCACCGAGGAGAAAGCAAGTGAAACAACTTGAAGTGACCCACCGGATAGCAGTAGGTCTGGCCGCCGCCGCGCTGGTGCTACCGAGCGCGATGACGTTCGCTGACACACCTTCGTTCGCGACCGACCGCATCCGCGAAGACACGGTGCCCTATGGAATCGGCGCCTACAGCGGCTATGTCAACAACATTCCCGCTCCGTTCGCCAAATCAATCAGCAATAACAGCATGGCCGTCAGCCCCGATCAGAGCGTCGCCGTGGTGACCAGCTCCGAACACCAGGTCCTGCGCGTGATCGACTTGAAGGACGGCCACCGCATCGCCGAAATCGGCGGTTACACCAGCCCACGAAACATTCTATTCGAGCCAGACGGCCGGAGTATCTCCGTGTCCGACGACACCCTCGGCGTGCTGGACCAAATATCGTTGCAGACTCACAAAGTCATACAGCGGCTGCCGCTGGGCGTGGGAGTGTTTGGCACGGCCCAGTCCGATGAGGGCGGAAACCTGTATGCCACCAACCACGCCGCGGGTATAGTCACAGTGATCCATCCATCCACACGGCGACCGAAGGTCGTTATCACCGGCTTCGTCCAACCGCGGCAAGGCATCAAAATCGCCCCAAAACACAACGTCGTCTATGTGACCGACATCGGTGCCCAGCACATCGCGAAAGTAAGCACCAAGACAAACGAGCGGATCGGCCAAATTGGAAGGTTCATCGAGGTACGCGGGTTGTCTGTTAGCCGTGACGGTGACCGCCTGTTCGCCGCCGACAGCGGCGACGACACCGTTTCCATTATCGACACCGACACCGGCGTCCAAACCAAGATTAAGGTCGGCCACCGCCCCTACGGCGCCGCTCTCGCACCCAACGAAAAGGTATTGCTCAGCGGCAACCTCGGCAATGACACGCTGACCGCCCTTAACCCCGATACGGGAGCAGAATTGGGCACGGTCACCGGACTCAGAGGCCCCCGCCAAGCGATCGAATTCAGCAACGACTCACGCCTGGCATGGGTCCTCAACCAGGACCTCACCATCGGTGAGGTTAACGTGCAAGACCTTGCAGTCAAACGCATTCTCGGCTAACGAGGTTAAACAGGGACGCGACAGAGGGTCGGGTAAATGAATGCGTTAGAACACGAGGTTGCTAATGAATCAGATGCTACGACCGGCTGAACCCAAGGATCGTGTTAGGACCTTTTGCAGGCCCTATACATACAGCATCGACTCGGGTATGTGCTCGTTTATGTTTAGTGTACCCTTAGTTTCACGATGAGCCCTTCTCATCCTTGCCGGAGGGAAGCGCTACGGGATCAGCGGCCACGTCAAGTTGGCGGCTGATGTAGCCGACCCGCAATCCGTGTGGTGGTGATTGAATACCAGGCCTAGCCTGGCGGTACCCGAGAGATTGCTCAGTGGCTACCCTGAATCTTCCTCTCAATCCGAAAGCGACCCATGGGCCCGCTCATCAGTGGCAAGCATGTCGGAAGCGTTCCTCTTTCTTATAAGGCCCCGTCATGTTGCTTCAGCGGCAACTCACCAGCATCCGTTTCGGAATCCCTCACTGTATCCGGAAGGAATTGAAACTATGAAAACAGCAATGATTGCGGCGGCGCTCGCCACCGGTGTGACGGCGCTGACGACGCTGCCTGCCATTCCCGCCCATGCTACACCGATCAGTGTGCTGCGGGAATACAAAGTGTACAAAAGCTCGGCGACTGGTTTATGCCTGGACAGCAACGGTGATGGCAATGTTTATACCCACGCTTGCAATGGCGGCAACTTCCAGAAGTGGGAAGTTCGAGATGACACCCGAGGTAACATGTTCCTATGGAACGTCGCCACAAAATTGTGTTTGGACAGTACCAGCGGAGGGCAGGTATACACCCTATACTGTAACGGCGGAGACTATCAGAGATGGAATGGGACATACGCCGGCGCCAACACTCTCTGGCACCTGGCGACCGGCTTCTGTTTGGACAGCAACACCGCCCGCAAGGTGTACCTACTTCGCTGCAATGGTGGCAACTATCAGAAGTGGCTCTCCTGACAGGTCTTAGACCCTGGTAAATAAGGGGTTCGCGTGGTCGGCAGTGACGGTAAAGATCGATGATCGTGCTCGTGTTCGGCATGGTGGCGGGACATGAGGATGGGCCTTCGGTAGGAGCAAAGGTGACTAACCAGCAGCTCGATCGAAGGCCCAACGGTGTCTGTATACCTTGTCGCCGGGACCGCCGCATCTACCACCCCGGCCACCCTCGCTGATCACCTGCCCACCGCCCGGTCCCGGCACTATCCATCCGATACCAGCGACGCCGAATGAATGATCCTCGCCCCGCACGTGCCCGCCGGGACCGGCCGCGGACGCCCCATCATCTACCCGCGCCGCGACGTCGCCGACGCGATCCGCTACCTCGACCGGACCGGCTGCCAATGGGACGCGCTGCCCGCGCACTTCCCGCACCACAAACTCGTCTACCACTAACTCAAGACCTGGACCGCCGACGGCGCCCTGAACCGGATGCACAACCACCTGCGCGAACAGGTCCGCCAGCAAGCCGAAGGACGCGACGCGCAACCCACTGAGCCTTTCCGGGCAACTGTTTGATCACCGAGGGTGACGTAGGCTGCGACGCGCCGAGTGGTCCGGGGTCCAAGATGGAGACGCGACACCTCGGTA
>NZ_BAAARY010000032.1:0-13817 GCF_039532605.1 Pilimelia columellifera subsp. columellifera | reverse complement strand
GGCGACGCCGACACCAACACCGAGCCCGAAAAGCCCACTACCGACGCCGCGAGACCGCCGAGTTGATCACGTAACCGAAAAGTACGGCTGTCGTACTAGTAGCTGGATAGGGCCAACTACGCACCGAAACCAGCAGGTCACGGGGCCGTACGTCGGGCTGCGATGGCGGCCAGGGCGGCGCGGGCGGCCGCGCGTCCTGCTCCGGTAGCGGCCGTGGCCACTGCGGCCTGCCGGTCCCACTCGACCCGCCGGGCGGCCATGCTTGCGGCGGTTGCGGCGCGCTCGTTGACGGCGGCCGCGCGGCTGGCGGCGGTGTGGGCGGCGCAGGGCAGGGGTGGCTTGGCGGCGTTGAGTGCCCGGTTGATGAGGGCGATGAGGTACCGCAGGGGCGAGTGGGAGCGGCCGCGCTCGTACACCATTACGCCGACGTGGGCCTGGACGTAGCGCACGAGGTCGTCGGCGCTCCAGTCCTGGCTCAACCGTGCCCCGAGTACGGCCGCGACCTGGGCCAGCGGCACGTCGTACAGGAACTCCCACCGTTCGCGCAGCGTGCGGGCCAGGGGGAACGCCCATCCCGCCCATGCTGGTGCCCGGCGCCGTGCCCGTGACGGACGGCTCTGCCACTGGTCCGTCCTAGGACGTTGTGCGGGTAGTGATCCACTCCACCCACCCCGGCCACTTCGTTCAGTCGATGAGCGCGAAGCGCGTTTGTGTTCTTGACCTGTTCCCCGGCCGCGGCGCGGCCGCCCGGCAGGCCCGGTCAGCGTGAGTTGATTTCCGGGGGAGAAGAACAAACCCAGGTACGGACAGGAACTTAAGTTCTCACCTTTAGTCACCATGTGGGGGTCATCTTTATTGCTTAGGTGTTTGGCCTGGTCACGGGCGGTCTGGGCGGTCGTTGGGGTGTGCTGTCCGGTTCGCTGGGCCCGCCGGTCGGCGGCGGCTACGCCCTGCTGGGCGGGCGTCGCGGGCATCTGCACACCGGCGGCCCGCTCGGCGTGGTCGGCCTTGGCGCGGGCGTCGGCGAGCAGGGCCTGGTGCTCGTCGACGAGCACCCCGGCGTACTCCAGCAACTCAGCCAGCACCCGCAACGCCTGCGGGACACGCGGCAGGTAGGCGGCAGGGTCGGCGCGTTGCAACGGCCGCAGGTCGTACACGCTGCGCCGGTTCCACCGGCCGGTGGCCACACGCTCAGCACGGCTACACCGGCCACCGGCCACCGTGCGGTGCGCCCAACCCACCGCCACCGCATGCGCCCAACCCCGGGTGACCACAGCGGTGCCGCACCCGGCCAGCATCGCGGTGCGCTCCAACCCGGCCATGCTGCGCCGGCCGGATCGCCAGTCAGCGTCTACGGCCATCACCGCCGCTACGGCCGGGAACTTCGACGGCCGACCCGGCCCACCGACAGCGCCGGCCTCGGCACGGGCACGGTGGTGACGGGCCAGGAAATCAGCCAGGAGGAACACCGCCCGCGCCTGCGGACCGGCAGTGACCGTCCCGCCGTCGTCGATGTCGACTTGGTCCAGACACGCGGCCAGCCGATCCCGCCACGCCCGCACCGCGGCCAACTGCCTCTCAGCACAGGTGACCGCGCCCAGGGCCCGCAGCCGGGCGTCGTCCAGCTCGGCCTGCCGGGCCGCGTTGCGGGCGGCGGCGGCTTGGTCGGCCTCGAACTGCGCGCGGGCCACCGCCAACCAGTCATAACCGCACAGCCAACAAGAGGCGGGGGAGTCGTGACGGCCGCACGCTTGGCAGGCCATCTGCTCGCGCAGCTCGTCCAGCACGCTGGCGTGCTCCCACAACTGCGCGTGCTCGGCCCGCCGCTGCTCGCCGTCCCAGCAGGGCAGACACAACGGCCGCGGGTCACCGGCGACCCGGTACGACACACCCATACGCGGGCGGGGAACGCCAGCGGCCAGGCACGCCGCGCACGACTCCTGCTGACCCGTGGCATACCGGGCGCGATGCTCGGCGCCCACCCGCAACGCCACCTGGCCACCACGACTCGCAACCAAATGCGCCGGACACTCATCAGCACCCACCACCGCCAGACCAGCCAAACCCCGCTGCGAGCAGGGAATGCAGTGGCCCGAACCCGAACGCGCAACCCGGCCAGACGACACGGATAGCCACGTCGGCGGCGCTGACAAGGCGGTCACTAGCCGCCCCCGATCGAGGGATAGCGCTGCCATACACGCTGATCAGCGCGGCCATTCCCACGCCGGAAACCGCCCAACGCCACGGCGCGCTGGAGCCCTGAGCTGGGGCGACCCCACGGACAACCGTCGGGGAAAGGAACGGGCGTGGGCACGCTGCTCAACACGCGCAATCGGCATGCGCGCAGCACTGCACACACCCGGGAGGTGGGTGCTATCGTTTCCTCCACAGGCGTTGAACTACAACTGGATACGCGGAACCCCCCGCACCCACCAGGTGCGACATGTTCCGAGCACTGGAGCCCTACTCCCGATCTCGCCGCCAAGCAAAGATCTCGGGTTGTGGGGCTAAATGCTGTCTATAGGCCCTCCAAGGTCACGTCTGGGCTGATCGTACGCCGTTCCCTCTGCGCCAGCCGTCCCCGACGCGCGCGGCGTTCCAACAGCTACGGGAACGCGTGGTGGTCCGATGTAGATGACGGTGGCATCATCGCTCGTCTTGTAACGAGCCCATATCGCACCCTTCGCGTCTGCCTGATCCGCTTCGCGCACCCGGTGGATGAGCCTCGCTGCGCCGGCTGCTGCCAGGTCGAGGAGATCGGGCCAGTTCATAAGCTTGTAGGGGTCGACCAGGCGAGCGGCACCGTCGCTGAGTACAGCTGCCCGTCGCAGCCGCCCAGTTGGAAGCTCGCCGGTCAGCGCATGATCCGCCGCGTTGGGATCCGCAGAGGCGATCCAGTAGCCCCCGGCGCGGTTACGCACCAATCTCTGAGCGGCGATGAGCCGTTCGACGCTTTCCCGGTGTTCCGGTGTGCCGACTTGATGAAGCGCGATATCGGCCTTCTCTCGAGTAGCGACCCGGTCGACACTCTTATCGCTAATGGCCTGAACACCGGCAACTAGGTCGTCAATGACAACGACCGAGTCAGCGAGTAATAGATATTCCCACGCGCCTTTGTGATCGTTATTGCGCAGAATCGCTACCGTGGATGATGGTGTGCCTAAATGCGTTAGATCGCAGGTACGAGCATGCCTCTGCGCCACCATATCGATGGCAGAGCGCAAAGCCTCTTTTAAAGACGTTTCATCGTTTACGAGCTGACTGCACAAGCAACCGCCGAGCTGGGCAACGAACCACTTTGTACCATGATGACACCCGTTGTCCTCGTTGGGCGACGAGAGTCCATCAAGCACTACGGCAAACGTGGGACCTGCGGCGGCCCAATCCTCGTTTTGGCCAGAGTCGCCTGGGGCGGTAGCAGAGCTGAGCTGCCACATCATCCATCAGTCCTGTAGTAAGGGGCTACGCGCCTAGACTCAGTAATCTCACGGGTCGCGGCGTCGTAAACGCACCGAATTACGGTCGAGAACCGCTTATTTCGGTTCTCCTTGTATACCTCAGGGAGATTCTCCGTCAAAAAATGGATCACTCCTGCGGCACCTACGGCGTGGATGCCAGCTATGTAGAGAAAGGTTCCCTTTCCGTCGAGCCTGGGCAACCGTCCGAGGTATGCAAAGTCGCCGCACTGGTTGTGGTCCATAGGGGACCTGAACTCTTGACCGGTACCCCGGTCTGTCAGGTACCAGCCCTGAGCGTCCTTTTGGAAGACGATATTCGGATCAGACGCCAAAAGTTGCGCGATCAACGGCGACAATCGAGGCCCGCAGATGACAACTAGGTTGTCCCGGTTCAGATCGACGAAGCCCGGCGGATGAATGACTTCGTAACGCGTTTCTAGACCAAATGAGCGCGCGAGAGCGGCGAGATGTTCGTAGGCGTGAAAGTCTTCCTGAGCGACCACAGGGGCCGGGATCTGCTTGTCGGCCTCCCGCTTAGCGCCGAAGGCGACAGTTAACGCGGCACCAGCCCCGCTGGCGAAGAAGGCCCGCTCACTTCGTGGCCCAGAGTTCAGGATCTGGCCTACCCGCGCACGGGTGACACCGAGAAGCTTGCCTAGCTGTGGCTGAGTCTGCCCTTGGGTGACCAGCTCTTCAAGGGCCTCGCGGCGGATACGTGACAGCTCCACGACCGCGGCTTGGTGCCCGCCCACCAGCTCATGTGCGCGGACCGCTCGAACCTCGGGGTCGGGCAGGTCGCACAGCGCCTTGAGCTCCTCGTCGTTCACAGGATCACCATAGCGCCCCGATACGCCGGTTGCGCAACCTCCCTTGCCCAGACTGCTTGACATGTATAGACCTCTTGCCTACGGTCGTTGCTGAGCGGCAAGCACTCTTGCCAAGAGCACTTGTGCTCAGACAGGAGCGAGGCCCGGTGCTGTCACACCAGGCCTCGCTGGATCGGGTCACTCACCTGAGAGGAGCACTGACCCATGTTCATCATCCCGAAGCTTCGGCCAGTCCGTAGAACGGCCTGGCAACTGCCCATCGACCAGGAACTCAGCCAGATCACTGATCCGGCTGAGCGAGCACTCCACGCCAGCGAGGTACTGGCTGAGCTGCGTCGTGCGACCAAGGAAGTCCTTGGGATCCGCACGGCGACCGTGAAGGAACTTCGCTTCGTCCAGAAACTCGCAGCGCCGGCGGTCGCCGCGCTTTGCGGCCTGAGCAAGCAGCGCGTGCACCAGCTCGCAGCTCAGGGTTCACCCGTCCAGGCGGTGGCGGCGTGAGCCCCCGGGCTGCGGTTATGCGCCGCACACACGCTGCTCCTGCTGATCTGACGTTCGCCGCTGGTCGGGTGTGCCCGATCGACGGCGCTGCTCTGACGGTGACTCGCCGGGGGTGGAATTGCCCGGACTGCCTGGCCGGGTGGAACTACCAGGGACGACGTGGTCGGTGGCTGGCCGACGACGTGATGGTTATAGCTGAGGCGTTCGACGTGGTCGCACCTGCGGCGACCCCGGCACGCCGTCCGGGTTTGCGTCCGGCGGAGTGGGCGGCGGTCGTGGCCCTGGTCGGGTCGGCGACGGTGGTGGCCGGTTACACCATGGGCGCTGCGCGCCGGGGCGAGCAGCTGCCGGTGCCCGATTCCGTGTTGTACGCGGTGGCGGCGCTGATCCTGCTGGTCGGCGCGGTGGCGATCACCCTCGACGTTCGTCGCGGGGGTGTCCGGTGAAGACCGCGACCGCGACTGCTACCCCGATTGAGCAGCAGCCGATCCGGGTCTTGTCGGATCTGGTGGCTGAGCAGGGCAAATGCGTCGGCGCTGGTGTGAACGCCGAGAACGACCCGTGGTTCCCGGTCACCCAGCTGCCCGGCGAGCTGGAGGCGCAGGCCCGTCTGGCGTGCTCCGGTTGCCCGGTCGTGGCCTCGTGCCTGGAGATGACGCTGCGCATGGAGCAGGGTCTACGCCGCATGGAGGTCGAGGGCTTGTTCGGCGCCCGCGCCCCACACGAGCGGATCGCGTTGCTGCGGGCCCGCCGCGGCGGTGGCGCCCGATGAGCGGCTACGAAATCCCGGACGCGCATGTGGCCCTGGCGGTCGCCGAGCAGCGGCGCCTGGGGTTGCCGGTCTGCCCGCTGACCACCGACGCCGACACCACGGCGGCCGCCGAGTCGCCGAGCACGGATGCGCAGTACGAGCGGCTCGTCGAGGACCTGGAGCGACGCCTGACGGCGGCTGAGGCCAGCAACCAGAACCTGATGGCGGCGTTGATCGGCGCCGGTGACGCCGAGGTCCGCTGGGACCGCAAGCTCGACGAGCTGGGCCGGCGCCAAGACCAGATGGTCAAAGCGCTGGATCAGCTGGCCAGAGCCGCCAGGCTGCACGTCACCCCGCCCCCGGCGCGCTCCTGGTGGCGGCGTGCGTTCACCGGCGGTGGTATCCGATGACCGCCGCCGTGCAGGACCAGGCGGTGAAGGAGACGACGTCGGGCTGGTCGACCGAGCGGGTCGAGTCGACGCTGCTGGTCGGCATCCTCGTCCCGATCGTGGGTGCGTCGATGGCGGCGGCGTTCACGCACATGCACGACTGGACGATGTCGCTGATGCCCGGCGCTGACGAGTGGTTCGGCTGGGCCAACGCCGTCATCTCCGAGCTGTTGATGTTCGCCGGGTTCCTGCTGCTGCGGCGTCGGATTCGCCGCAGCGAGCCCTACGGCGGCCCGCTGGGCGTGATGATCGGCGGCACCGCTCTGTCGCTGTGCGCGCAGATCCACTCCGTGGGCTGGGACGCCGAGTGGGACGCCATGCTGCTGGCTGCGTTGCCGGCGTTGGCGTTCATGGTCCTGATCAAACTGATCATGAAGGAGGTCGACAGCGCGAAGAAGAACGCCGCCGCGGCCGCCGCCGTGGAGGCGGCCCGCAAGGCGGAAACCGCCGACCGGATGAAGGCCCTGACCGCCGCGCAGGCGGAAATCCGGCAGGTGCGGCAGGCCTTGGCCGAGGCGGAAACCGGCGCGGTTCGGGAGGCGGAAACCGCCGCCGCGCAGGTCACCGAAGCGGAAACGGCGTACCGGGAGCAGGCGGAAAAAGTCGCCGTCCTGGAGGCGGAAATTTCCGCCGCCACGGCCGCGCATCAGGCGGAAATTTCCGCTGCTGCCGCAGGACACGAAGCGGAAATCGCCGCCCGGGTTTCCGCCCTGGACGCCGCCCAGCGGGAGCTGGCCGGGGTGCGCGACAGCGCGGCCGCGCACGCCGACGCGGCACGGCAGGCCCGGGCGGATGCGGAGCAGTCCCGGCGGGTGGCCGCGCAGGCCACTACCGCGGCGACTGGTTTGCAGACCGAGCTGGCTGAGGCCCGGCAGGCCACCGCGGCGGCGTTCGAGCAGCTGCGCGGTTACGCCGATACCGCAGGTCAGGCCAAGGACGCGGCCGCTCGGGCGGTCGCTGACGCCGCTACGGCCCGCCGGCACGCCACCGGCGTCCAGGCCGAGCTGGAGGCGGTGCGCGGCGAGCTTGGCCGCGCCCAGTCCGAGATCGGCGAGTACGCGGAGCGGGCGCGGCGGTTGCGCGCCGAGGCTGAGACCGCCCGGCAGGCCACCGCGCAAGCGGAAGCGCACCGGGGGCAAATCGAGGCCCACGCCCGCAAATTCGCCGAGCTGGCTGAGGCGGAAAACGGGCGCCTGAAAGCGGAAATCGGTGAGCTGCGCCGGGCCGCCCGCACCGCGGTCAAAGCGGAAATCGTCACCGTCGACGGCGAGACGGTTTCCGCCTCCCGGGCCCGGCGGCTGACCGCCGTCACCGCGCCGCTTCCGCTTCCGGCCGGTGTGCAGTTGCCGGTCGTCGAGAAGGTCCGACCGGAAACCGTCGCCGCTGTGGTCGCCGCCTGGCACGCCAACCCGGCCGCCACCCAGGGCGAGCTGGAAACGGCGACCGGCATTTCCGACCGCACGATCCGCAAAGTCCTCAAAGCCCTCAACCCCGACGGCGGCCCGCTGGCCATCGCCGCCGGCCAGTGAAGGAGCACCCGATGCCCAAAACCGAGCTAACCCAGCACGTTAAGGACATTCTCGACCGTTTCAAGGCCGCCCTGGCCGCCGGCGACGAGGGGGGCGTCAAGGCCGCCCTGGGCGACCTGGCCGTCATCGACGTGAGCGCGGCGGCGTCCCTGGCCTTCTACGCCGCGAGCAAGAGCTGACCGACCCCGAACCGCAGCGATTCAACACCGACCGAGGAGGTGACTTATGGGCGCTCAACCCGCAGATAACGATTACGGACAGTCGCGTAACGCGGCGAGTCTGGTCCGGCCGGCAGGGCGGGTCATTCGACTGCCCATCACGCAGTCAGAGGGCCAGACCACACCAGACCAGGATTCGGATCAAACACCTCAAATTGGGGTGGTCGAGTCTGGTCTGGAGTCCGGCACCAGACTCACGCTGCGTGACGTTCCGGGGGAGTGGGAGAGCGTCACGACGGTATGGACCGGCGCCCCCGAGCCGCTGCGCGTCCTGGTCGCCCGCGTCGCCGCGGCTAAGGCCGAGGACCGCACCCCGGGCGAGGTCGCGATGGCGTTCTGGGCGCTGGCTGTCATCGCCCCCCGGGCCGTTCTGCACCTGTTCTCGTGGCTGTTCACCCACCCCTTGCGTCTGCTGGCCGCTGTCGCTGTGACAGCGGTCCTGCTCGCGACCCTGTGAGATTGGAGGAAATCGACATGACTGCGGCATTCATCGTGTTGGGCGGGCTGGTCTACATCGGCTTGTCTCTGTACTTCGGTTTGACCCCGCGCCTGCGGGTGCTCCTGGGCCTGCTGGTCGGGTCGCTGCTAGCCGGCTGGGTCGCCACCGTCGTGACCACGTGGCTCGGCAAAGGCGCCGGTGTGTTGGCCGGGCCGGTAGGCCGGTTCGTGGGCCAACCGGCGTCGGCGACCGCCGCGGCGATCCCGACCGTGTTGGCCCTGGCCCTGGCCGTGGTCGTCATCGTGTTCCTACGCAGCGGCCGTAAAGCCGGCGCCGGCAAAAGCGGCGCCAAAGGCGGCGCCGGCAAGTCCAGCGCCGGCGGCGGGGGCCGGCGGGGCGGCGGGGCGTCAGCGCACGCCGCGTTGGGCTGCGCCGTGCTGCTGCCCCTGGTGGCCGCCAGCGTCGGCGACGCGATCCGGAGCGTGGCGTCGTGATGATCTGGGACGCCCTGCTGTGGCTGGTCATCGCCAAGTTCGCCGTGATGGTGTTCGACGACGCCATGGCCGCCGTCCGCGGCAAACAGTCGCCTCGCCTGGCTCAACGCGCCGCCGGCCGCAAAGCCGCCGGCGGGTCGGACGCCGGTCGGCGGATCGGGTCGGCGTTCGGCGACTACCTCGCCGGCGCCGCCGAGGACGCCGTCGCCGCCGCTCGTAGCTCCCGCCGGCAACGCAAAGCACGCCGCCGCGGCGAGCAGGCCATCGACGGGGTGCTGGTCACCCTCGACGAGGACGACAACCTGTTCTACGCCGACTGCGACCTATGCGGGTGGACCTCCCGCGGCTACCAAGTCCAGGTCAACGCTCACGCCGCCGGCGCCGAACACACCAACGCCCAGCACCCCGCCGACGACCAGGACGACCAGCAGGAGCAGCCCGCCGCCGCGCCGCAGCCAGCCAGCGGGCAGCGGGGGCCACGGCTGACCGTCATCTCCGGCGGCGCCGCGACCACCGCCGGGCCAGCCGCACCCGGCCAGCCAACCGCCGCCAACGACGGCCAGGACGACGACGCCGTCGCGGCCGCCAGCCACACCACTACCGACCCAGCCGGCGTCGACGGGCAGCCGGTCACCGACCCCACCGGCGGCCGCCCGGCCGCCGGAACCACCACCGCCAAGAAGGAGAACCTGATGAACCTGGAAGCCACTGGCCCCGAGGAGATCCGCGCCGCGTTCGCCACCGCCATCGAGACCACCAACGAACGGGCCGAGGAACTGTCCGGCGTCGCCGCCGTCCTGGGCGAGGCCGCCGACCGGTTCGAATCTTTGGAGATGGCCGCCTCCACCATCGGGCACCTGCGCGACGCCGCCGACCAGATGAACACCGCCCACAGCGCCCTACAGACCTCGGTCGAGGAGCTGGAGGCCGCCCTGGCCGACTTCAACGCCCGCGACGGGCACGTCGCCGAAACCGTCGCCGACGCCGGGAACCTGGCCTCCGCCGAAGTCCTGGTCGGCTAACCGCTGCTGCCACCGCCGTCGGGGGCGGGATGAGCCAACGTCCCGCCCCCGACCCCTGCCCAGCGCCAAGAAACCCCTGTCCAGCGCCAAGAAAGGGAGTGCCTGATGGCCACCACCACCGCGCAGCGGCCGGCCAAGACCAGCAACAACGACAGCACCGAACGTGAGCAGGGCTGGGGCACCCTGGGCCGGGCGTTCGCCGCCGGCATCGTGGCCATCGTCGTGGCCGCCGGGTGGGCGCTGCGCAGAACGTGGGCGCGGCTGGCACCGGCCTACTGGGCCGGCGCTGAGCTGGCCGTCGTCGCCGTCGCCTCATGGCTGCACCTGAAGTGGACCCTGGTCGGCCTGCTCGCCCTGACCGTCGCCGGCATCGCCGCCGGGTGGCCGGCCCGCAACACCGTCGTCCGGCTGTACCGGGCGCTGGTCGCCGGCGCGCTGGCCGTTTACGCCACCGCCACCGTCGCCGCCGGCCCCGACACCCTCACCGCCCACCCCACCCTGGCGGTGTTCGGGCCGTGCCTGCTGGCCGCCGTGCTCGGCTGGCCGTGGTGGCACCACCTACGCGGCCGCGCCAATGCGGTAGTCATCGCGGCGCCGCAGGCCGACCTGACCGCCCGGTGGGTGGCCCGCTGGCAGAACCAGATCCTGGCCCAAGCGCTGTGCGCCGGCACCCGCGTCGAGCAGGCCGTCCACCCCCGCCCCGGCGTCACCGAGCTGGTCATCCGCCTGGCCCCAGGGACCAAACGCAAACCGCTGCTGACCTCCGGCCCCGACATCGAGGTCGCCCTGGACCTCAACGACGGCTCCGTCGGCTGGCGGCGCACCCGCAAAGCCGCCGTCCTCCAACTGGCGATCGTCGAGCAGTCCTACATCGAACACGGCGTCGCCTGGACCGGCGCCACCTACACCGACGGCCGCGTCCAGCTGGCCACCTTCGCCGACGGCACCCCCGGCTGGTGGGTGCTACGCCGACCCAAGTTCGGCACCCTCAACGGCCTCATCGTCGGATCCTCCGGCGCCGGTAAGAGCCGCGCCCTGGGCGTGCTCATCGTCAACGCGACCGACGGAGACTTCGACGTCGTCATCGGCGACCCGCAAAACGGCCAGAGCCTACCGGCCTGGCAGGACTGCGTGGAGTACCACAGCGGCGTGAACGCGGTACGGCTGCTGCTGCTGCGCCTCTACAACGAGGTGCTGTACCGCTCCAAACTGCTGGCCGGCATCCGCCGGGACTTCTTCGACCCCGACGACCCGGAAATCGCCAAACTCGGTCTACGGCCACTGCTGGCCATCATCGACGAGTGCCACATGGTCCTCATCGCCCAGGACAAAGACCTGATCGCCCTGGTCGAGGAGCTGGTGGCCATCTGCCGCAAAACCGGCGTCGGCATCGTGTTCGCCACCCAAATCCCGCAGATGAAGTCGTTGGGCGGGTCCATCCGCATCCGCGACGCCCTCGTCGCCGGCAACTGCCTCATCATGCGGCTGTCCAACCGAGGCTCGGGCACGACCGTGTTGCCGGATGACTTCGTCGGCGACCCGTTCGCCCTACCCAAAGAGGTCACCGACGACGACGGCGAAGTGCGCACCACCGCCGGCATGGGCTACCTACGCGACGCCCCCCAGGTCGGAATGCTCTGCCGGGTGCCGCTGCTCGACGAGGACGCCGCCGCAGATGAGGTCACCTACCGGCCAGTGGACTGGCACGTCCCGCCGGTCGACGCCCAAACGCCCATACCCAAGCTCGGCAACGCCGCCACCGGCGCGACCCACACATCCGCGGCAGGGCCATCCGACGTCGCCTACGGCGCCGCCAGCCGGCTACGCGCCGCGTTCGGCATCAGCGCCAAACCCGTCACATCCGACGCCGAACCGCAGCCCAAGAACACCCCCGAATGGGTGCTGACCTGCCTGCGCCGCTCCCCCACCACCGCCCAAGCCCTACTCGACCGACCCGACTGCCCCGTCGCCAAAGCCCAGCTCTACGCCGTCCTGGACCGACTCGCCAAAACCAACCGCATCATGCGCCCCGAACAGAAAAACGGCGTCTACACCATCGCCTGACCCACCGCCTACGACCGAACACCACCCCCAGCGAAGGAGACCCCCGACATGTTCAGCCACCCCTACAACAACCAGCCCACCAACGACGACTGGCGGACCATCGCCACCGACATCACCACCGAAATCTGGCACGCCGCCCGCGACCGCGGCCGTGCCGCCACCGCCGCGCTCATCACCAGCGCCACCGCCGCCGTGGTGTTCGCCGGCTGGCTGATTTTCGCCCTGGTCAACACCGTCGCCGGTTGGCTCGGCGCCGCAGGACAGGCCACCGACGCCGGCGCCGGCCACGCCACCGACCTACTCGACCACCTCGGCCAGTTCGTGGCCGGGCCGCTGCTGCACACCATCACCGACCCCGTCCACTCCTACCTGCACACCCACACCGCCGGTCTGCCCATCACCGGCGGGCAAGCGTTCACCCTCTGGCTGGTCCTGACCGCGATCACCTGGACACGCGGCAGCCTGACCAACGCCCTGTCCGCCCGCATCGGCTGGGCCATCACCGGCACGCTGACCACCGCCGCCGTCTACGCCGGCACCACCGGCCCCGGTCAAGTCACCGCCGCCGCCATCACCGCCGCGGTGTGGGCGCTGCTGTCAGTCACCGTCTACACCACCTGGCCCGCCACCTGGCCCAGCATCCGCATCCACACCACCAACAGCACGGTCGACGTCGACGAGTAACCACAACCCGCAGCCGGCCCGCAATTGTCGGATCCGGCCGCTACCGTGCAACACCGCAGGGCCGCCCCAGTCATCGGGGCGGCCCTGCGGCATGTCACAGCCTCTCGTACTCCTCATCCAGGTCATCGACGACGAAATCGTGGTCATCGTCGAGCAGCTGCGCCAGGTCGTCCGGGTCGACCAGGACGTCGATCTCAGGTGCCAACATCGCGTCTCCTGCAAAGGGCGTACGGGGCAACGGTTTCCACACGCCACGGTAGACATCAACACCCCACCACGCCGGCCCGTTGGAATTGCAAGCCCTATTAGCGGTGTGTCGATCCTGGTAGGGGTCGAACACGCCCGCCAGCAGGCGTCCGCTGCGCCGGGCAGACCAGCGCGTGATCGGCTCGGCCGTCACTGACGGGCCAGCACGATGGTCTGGAATCAGCGGCGCCCGGGAAAGACCTCGACGACCTTGACAAGGGTGTGGTCAACGGCCGTGGTGACACGGCGGACGTAAGCCGCGATCTCCGCCAGTTGCTCCGGGGCAACGCCAGTGGAGTTGAACGCAGCGACGGCCTGGTTGAGGTTCGTGCAGGCTCCGCGCAACTGCCGGTGCACGCTCATCAGCTCACGCAACAGCTCGCGGACCTCGCCCAAGTCATCGCCCGGATGCGGGCGGATCGGGTCCAACGACGCCTCCGCGACGAACGTCGCGGTCGCCAACCGGGCACAGGCGGCAAGCGCCCTCACCTGAGCCAACTCGTCGGCCGAGTACGTCACCCGCACCACGTGCGGACGCCCATCAGCGGCGCGCTGCCGGCGCCGCCCAGTCACTGCGCCACGCACCGTGGCGCCGAACTTATCCTTACCGGCCATCAGCCACACCTCCTGGAGCGCAGCGACCGACGCCACGCCATGCGGCTAATGGGTATAACAGTCTTTAACTTGCTCCGCGCGCAGCGGGGCGGACTGGACGCGGCCACCGGCGCGAGATGTTGCGCGCCAGCTAAATGTCAGCGGGTACGCCGGGTACTTGTCAGTGGCTGCGCCAGGTAAATGTCAGTTGTTGAGCGACAGGTTGACGTCAGCGGTTTGGACAGGTTGATGTCAGCGGCCACGACAAGTTGATGTCAGCGGTGGTGGCGGTCGAGGCTGTAGCGGACGTCGTCGGCCGGTCGGGCGTGGTGGGGGCCGTTGTCGCTGACGATGTCTGGCCGCCGGCTGCTAATTAGGCCGTCGTGGACAGCGAGCAGCAGCACCGCCTCCACCTCGGCGTCGATGTGAACGCCGAGCTCCCCGCGATGCTGTGCCGCGCGCAGGATCTCCGCGAGCCAGGATGACGGTGGCGGGCCGGTGCGCACTTTCAGCCCAAAAGCGGGGCGTGCAGTCGGCTACG
>NZ_BAAARY010000031.1:0-20416 GCF_039532605.1 Pilimelia columellifera subsp. columellifera | reverse complement strand
CCAGCCCCCGAAACCTCGGCGACATCGTCCGCGCAGCCGTCCACCTCACCCACTTCGAATACCGGTACCTACCGAACCCTCGTTGAGATCACCTCAATGTTCGCCGGCTGGCGGTGGGCTCGGTTGGCTCTCACCGCGGCATTGGGGATCTTGGGCACCTTGTCGTTAACCGCGGACCCCATCCTCTGGTTGGTGCACGGCAACTCGACGACCAAGCTGGTCCAGGAGTCCGGAACGATCGATCTGCTATCTGGCGGTAGCCGCCTGGTCCACGTTGCAGCGGTACTGAGCGGCTGTGTCTTGATGTTCGTACCGTCGGCCAACGCGTACTTCCAGACCCGTCCGCCCATCTGATGCCGCTCGAAGGGAGTCTTTAGAAGCAGTGGCTCCCTGTAGGCATATGCTGATCGGCTACTTGTCAGTTGGTGATGTGGCTGCAGCCCGGCCGGGCTTGGTCGATAACCGCGGATTTGCCTGTCCATCGGTCGGGCCGGTGACCGACGCGAGTTCCGGCAGCAGCGCATCCTCGGGCAGCTCCGGTTGTTGGTGGCCGCCGGCGCGGACGGCGCCGATCACCTCCCAACTTCTGGCCTGCCCGCGGGCCAGGCCCTCCCTGTCACGCGGGTCGCGCCGAGGGGCAACAGCCGCGAGCACTCGGCCTCGAGTGCGGCCAGCCGCTCTTCGTCCTCGAGCCCGGCGCCCACCCGAACGTCGAGGTGCACCCGGTTCTTGTCCACCTTGCCTTCAGACACGCGCTGGAAGAACAGTCGCGGGCCCACGCCCGAGGGATCCACGCAAGCGAACCATGAGCGCTGCTCATCGGCCGGCAACGACCGCTGATAGTCCCAACTGGCGAACTCCTCGGGGGCGGCGGGACGACGTACCCCAGCGCCTCACACCAGAACCGAGCGACCCGCTCGGGTTCGGCGCAGTCGAAGGTGACCTAGAGCTTCTTCACCGATGGCATGGGCTCGCACCCTAGCGGCGCATGCGACTCGCTGCGACGCGATTACATCGCGCCACGAGTCATCCGCTCTTGCCGCGGGTGCGCGTTACAGAAGCCGCGCACCCGCCCCAACAGACCACCAACCATCCGTCGAGACCCACTGACCAGGCAAGCGGCATGATCAACTTTAGCTACGTGGCATTGCACGTGGGTGCGGCGTCGCCGCGACCCACCACGTGGCCGCCACGTTCGCCGGTGAACACAAGACCGACGCCCGCGGCACGGCCGTCATCGCCCATACATTCGGCTAAGGCCGGACATCCCCCAGCTACGAGTGTCAGGACGTCTGGTCTGCAGGCATTTGCGCTGCGCCGAGCGCAGCCACAGCAGCTACCCTGACGTTCGTCGGGGGTAGCTGCGGCCGATCGCCAGATTCGGGTCGGCCGCCGGACGGGCGAAGCTACCGCCCATGCGTAGCGACCTGATGCGAGTCGCGGCGGCCCTGGGCGCCGCCGCGGTCCTGTTCCCAGTCTTGCCTCCGTCGGCCAGCGCCGCCGTGCCCAGCAGCGCGACGGTCGAGTCGTATATGCGGCAGGCGTTCGAGGCCACGAGCGTTCCGGGGCTCGCCGCGGTAGTGACCGACGGCGCCCGGACCGTGTACGCGGGCGGGCTGGGCCGCGACGCTACCGGGGGCGCCATCACTGCGGACAGCCCGATGCGGGTGGCGTCGGTCAGCAAGTCGATGACAGCCGCCGCCGTCCTGACGCTCGTCGACGAGGGTAAGGTCCGGTTGGACGAACCGGTCCCGACCTACCTGCCGGACTTCACGATGGCCGACCCGCGCGCGGCCCGGATCACGGTCCGCCAGCTGCTCAACCAGACGTCCGGCCTATCCGACGCGGGCGTCGATATTCCCGCAGTTGAGCGGGCCTCGTCGCTGGCCGGCTACGTCGCGGTACTGCGCACCGGCCATCTCACCGCCGACCCGGGAAAGCGGATGGCCTACTGCAACGTGAACTACGACCTTGCAGCCCGGGTAGTCGAGGCGGTCACTGGCCGGGGCTTCCCCGACGTGATGCGCGAGCGGGTGTTCGGGCCGCTCGGGATGGCCGACAGCGGCATCGGCTCCCCGTCGGTCGGCGGCTACGTCTCGGTCTTCGGGGCCTGGGTGGGACGAGACGAGCTGCCCGGCTTCACCGCCGGCGGGGCGGGCGACGTGGTCACCACCGCGACCGACATGGGCCGCTGGCTGGCCAGCCAGACCGGCCGGGGCAGGCGGCTGCTGACGCCCGGCAGCCTGGCGGCGATGCAGGTGCCGTCGGCCGTGAACGCGTACGGGATGGGCTGGCAGCGCGGCACCGTCGGCAGTCGGAGTCTGTTGGTGCACTCGGGCAACCTGTTCACCCACGGGGCCATCCAGGCGATCAGCCCGGAGACTGGGCATGGCTTCGCGGTCATGACGAACAGCGCCTCGCTCCACGAGGCGTCGTACGACGTCCTGGTTGGGCTGGTGGAGATGGTCTCCGGCCGCGCGCCGACCATCCCCGGCGCCGGGCGGCAGCAGACGGAGCTGGTGCTCGGCGGCGTGGGGCTCGTCGCCCTCGGCCTGGGCGTGACGGCTGTCCGGCGGGCGCGGCACTGGGCAACCCGGGGTGCTACCCGCTCCCGCGCCAGCACCCACCGCCGCTGGCGCGCGGCGCTGCGGATGGTCCCGGCGCTCGTCCCGGTGCTGGTGTTCGCCAGCTACCCGCAGTTGCTCTCGCTGCTGATGAACGGGCGCACCGTGACCTGGGCGCAGCTCATGTACTTTCCCTTGCCGCTGACCCTGGTTCTCGGCGCGGCAGCTCTGTCCGGGCTCGCCACCATCGCGGCTCGGCTCCTGCGCCTGCGCTCAGTAGGGTGACGCGCATGTACAACGGTGTGCTGCTGGCGGTCATCGCCGGCTTCGCCGTGCTCAACGGGCTGTTTCTGGACGACGTTCCTCTGTGGCGGCAGCTGCTGTTCGTGGTGCTGGCGGTGGTCGCGTACCTGCACGGCCGGCACCTGCCGACGCCCCGCGAGTGGCTCCCACTGGGCGCGGCGGGTGTGGTCGCGGCCGCACTGGTGGTGGTAGACCGGCCGGCGGGCGTCGGCGCGACCGCATTGCTCGGGGTGTTTGTTGTCCTGCCCTGGCTGGCAGGGAGGTTCCGGCGGCAGCAGGCGGCGCTGGTGGTGGCGGCCGGCGAGCGGGTGGCCGAGCTGGAGCAGCAGCAGCGCTTCGTCGCGGAGCGGGCGGAACTGCGCGAACGCGCCCGGCTCGCCGTGGACATGCACGACGCGCTCGGCCATGAGCTGGCGCTGATATCGCTGCGCGCCGGTGCCTTGGAACTCGACCCCGAGATGACCGGGGCGAACCGCGCCGCCGCGGCGGCGTTGCGGGCCGCAGCGGTCGCGGCGACCGACCGGCTGCGCCACGCTCTCGGCCTACTGCGCGAGCCGGCGCCGCAGGGCATCTCCGTCGAGGCGCTCGTGCACCGGGCCCGCGAGGCGGGGATGGCCGTTCGCCTGGACCGCTCCGGAGCCGGCTCGGCGGTAGCGGAGGAGGCGGCGCACCGGGTGGTGCGAGAAGCATTGACGAACGCGGCCCGCCACGCGCCCGGCGCCGAGGTGGAGGTGCGCGTCGCGCGGGGCGACGGGCGACTCACGGTGGCGGTGCGCAACCCGGTCGCCGGCACCGCGGACCCGGCCGGGTCGGGCACCGGCGTTGCGGCCCTCCGGGCGCACCTAGTGCAGCTGGGGGGCGACCTCGACGCCAGCCTCGCGGACGGTGCGTACCTGATGACCGCGCGACTGCCCGACGCCCCAGGGCACCCATGATGATCCGGGTGGTGCTGGCCGACGACGAGCCGATGGTCCGGGCCGGGGTGGTCGCGATCCTGTCCACCGACCCCGGCATCGCGGTGGTCGGGGAGGCCGGCGACGGGCGCGAGGTAGTCGAGCTGGTCCGCCGGCACCGCCCGGACGTCGCAATGCTCGATATCCGGATGCCGCACAGCGACGGACTCGCCGCGGCGGCGGAACTGGCAAAGGTCGCACCGGAGGTGCCGGTCCTGATGTTGACGACGTTCGACGAGGACACTTATGTGGCGCAGGCGCTGGCCGTCGGCGCCCGTGGCTTCCTCCTCAAAGCGGCGGACCCGCGCGAGCTGATCCTCGGCGTCCGGTCTGTGGCC
Organism: Pilimelia columellifera subsp. columellifera; assembly: GCF_039532605.1. NCBI lineage: Bacteria > Bacillati > Actinomycetota > Actinomycetes > Micromonosporales > Micromonosporaceae > Pilimelia > Pilimelia columellifera. The sequence continues at coordinate 16,258 of NZ_BAAARY010000031.1, read as the reverse complement.
GATGGCGCCGCGTACCTGTCGCCACGGGTCGCCCACAAGGTGATCGCGCGGTTGGGTGACGGCCTGGCTCGGGCCGACGAGGCTCGCCGTCGCCTGACGCAGCTCACGCCGCGGGAGCAGGACGTGCTGGCGCTGGTCGGGCTCGGCCGATCGAACCAGGAGATCGCCGGCAAGCTGTTTCTCGCCGAAGGGACCGTCAAGGGCCATGTGAGCGCTGTCCTGTCGCGCCTAGGCCTTACCAACCGAGTGCAGGCCGCGATCCTGGCCCACGAAGCCGGACTCGTCGCCGATCCATAGCAGACCGGTGCCCGATCGATCGTCGCAAACCCCGCCGGTCAGACTAGTGCCTTAGCCGGGAACGTTGACCCGGTTATCCCTTTTGGTCTGCCAGTCCGGGGAGCTGATCTTGGAGTTGGGGGCAAAGGTGGTCTTCGGCTGCGCTTGCTGGTCGCGCCAGCGGATGTAGGCGCCGATCGCTTCGCCTTGCTCGGTGTGGGAGCGGTGGTCGGTGCCGTTGAGGGCGAAGTGGCGTAGGGCGGCGAACTCGGCTTCGATCCAGTTGAGCCAGGAGGCGTTGGTGGGTAGGAACACCAGCTCGATGTTGTTGTCGGCGCACCAGGAGCGGACTTCGGCACGTAGGTGTGGGGAGAAGTTGTCCACGATGAGGTAGATCCGGCCGGTGGGCCAGCGGCGGCGGATCACCTGGCACAAGGTTGCCGAACTCGCGCCAGCGTTTACGGTCCCGGGTCCGGTAGATCATCTTGCCGGTGGTCAGGTCCAGGGCGGCGAGCATGTGCTTGACGCCCTGGTCACGGTGATAGGTGGCCGTAGCTTGCGGGCAGCCTGCTTCGGCCACCAACCGCGGCCGGGCCGTGGTTGCAGGTTCAGCGGCCCGAACTCGTCAGCGCAGATCACCCGCCCATCCGGCGGCGGGTTGTCGTACAGGTCCAGGATCCGCAGCATCTTGGCTACGAAGTCCGGGTCGTTGGACTGCTTCCACGTCTTCGTCTTCTGCCAGCTCGCCCCAGCGGCGCGTAGGGGAGTTGGCAGATCGATTCCCTGCACTATCTGCGTGACGTCACCTTCGGCCAGGACGTCAGCCAGGTCCGCACCGGCAACGCCCCGCGAGCCATGGCAACCCTGCGGAACACCGTCATCAGCCTGCTCCGACAGGCCGGCGTCACCAACATCGCCAAAGCACTACGCCACAACACTCGAAACCGGACCGGCCACTACAACTCCTCGGAATCACCTAAAACGGTCCATTACCAATCATGCCGAGGCCCTGGCCGCCGCGCACAGCCCCGTCTGTTGATGACGCAGCTGCTCCAATATGGGGCCGCCGACTCGGCATCGACTGCACGGCGACCGTCGCGTCTCCACAATTAACTCGGCCGTCTGTTGGGGGCGGATCGGTCCCGCCGCCGGCAGCGGTCACTGTCCTGGTTGACCCCTGCGGACTTCGAGACCATCATGACTCCACCGGTCAGCCGGGCGACGCGACGACGTCTGTCCTGCCGGGGCCAGCCGATCCGCCGGCCATCCGCCTGCTGTTCCCGTCGATTACCGGTACGGGAGGAGGCAGCGGGTACCGGGATGAAAACGTGGCTTGCCGCACGGGCCGGAGGGTATTCCGGGCGCATATCTTCGTCGCGGCGTACCCGCTCCCGGGTTCCGGGCGGGTACGTCCGTTTGGGAGGACCAGTTGGCTCGAATCATGGTGGCCCATCGCAGCGCGCTGGTGCGACAGGCACTGGCCGCGGCGCTCTCCCAGGAGGATGACCTGGAGGTGGCCTGGCAGCTCTCCCCGCCGGATCAGGTGCTACCCGCGGCCGCCCGGCACATGCCGGACGTGGTGCTGCTGGACTCCGCCCTGCTCGGCAGCCCCGCCGACGTAGGCGAGCTGTGCGCCGACCTGTGTGTGAAGGTCCCTTCCTGCCGGGTCCTGCTGGTCGTTGAACGGCAGTCGTGCGCGGGTGTCCTGCCGATGCTGACCCACTGGGCGCCGCGGGTCGGCGTGATCGCGGACGACGACGACCTCGCTGGACTCGTCGACGGTATCCGGCACCTCGTGCGCGGCGACTACGTCCTGGACGTCCGCCTCGCTGTGGCCGCCCTGAAGGCTGACCCGAATCCGTTGACGGAGCGGGAGAGAGACGTGCTGCGGCACGCGGCGCGGGGGATGCCGGTGAAGGAGATTGCCGCCGCCCTGTTCCTCAGTCCCGGCACGGTGCGCAACTACCTGTCTCGGTCCATGACCAAGACCGACTCCCGGACGCGCATCGAGGCGATCCGGCGGGCACAGGAGGTCAACTGGATCTGAGCGGGGATGGCTCCGGCACAGTCAGGTCCCCGGTGCTGGTCCCGGGTGCGCCGCGTGACGAACGCGGTGGTTCCCACCAGTGTCCGACGAGACTGCGGTACAGCGGCGAGCGGGCCAGCACCTCGTCCTGGTCGCCGAGTTGTACGTCGGCCCCGTCCAGGACCAGCACCCGGCGCGCGCGCATGGCCGAGCTCATCCGGTGGGCGATGACCACGAGCGCGCCCGGACGGCTGGCGAAGGCTTCCTCCGCGCGCCGCTCCGCCGCCGGGTCCAGGTACGACGTCGCCTCGTCCAGGACCGCCAGCGGCGCGGGGGAGAGATAGGCCCGTGCCAGCGCGACGAGCTGCCGCTCGCCGGCCGACAGGTCCTCCGGCCGCACCACCGCCCGGCAGCCACCGAGGCGCTCGACCAGCGGCGCGGCGCCGACGGCCCGTACCGCGTGGCGGACCTCGCGGGTGGTGGCCCGTGGTCGCAGGTAGGTCAGGTTGTCCCAGAGCGACCCGGTGAACAGGTACGCCTCCTGCGGGATCAGGGCGCGCTGGGTCGCCAGCTGTCGAGCGGACAGCGCCGTGACGGTCACCCCGCGCAGCAGGACCTCCCCGGCGTCCGGGCGGATCAGGCCGCACAGCAGTCCGGCGAGCGTGGACTTTCCGATTCCGCTCGGTCCCACGACCGCCAGATGCGCGCCGGTGTCCAGGTCCAGGTCCAGGTTCCGGAGGACCGGGGCGGCGTGCGGCCCGTAACTGAAGCTGACGTTGCGCGCGACCAGCAGTGGCACGCTGGACGTCGCCGCCGAAGGGCCGCCGCGGGTCGCCCTGGGCGATCGAGGGACCTGCCCGGCGCGGTGGGTCGTCCCGGGGCCGGGACGGCGCTCGGCGCTCTCCAGGATGCGCTCCACCGTGACGACGAAGCGAAGACCGCCGCCGCCCATGCCACGGATCAGCGAGGCGAGGGCGGGCTGCAGCGCGGTGAGCACGTAGGTCAGCCCCCCCACCAGCTCGCCGGCGCTCAGCCCCCGCCGCGCCATCCAGCCGCCGGCCGCGAGCAGTGCGACCAACGGGAACCAACCGCCGACCGCCAGGCACACCGCCCGCGCGGCCGCCACCCGGGCGAGAGCGCGTTCCGCGCTCGCGTGGTCGGCGACCGCCGCGTCCACGGTCGCGGCGGTGTGCTCCTCGGCGCCGCGGGCCACCACGTCCCGGACACCGTGCAGCGCCGCCGCGGCCCGCACCGACAGCTCCTCGTCCGTGCGGACGTACGCGCGCTGGCGCTGGGCGGCCGCCCCGAGCGTCGCCACGAACGCCCCGACGCCCAGCGCGAAGCCGGGCAGTACCACGGCCGCGACGGCAGGAGCCAGCGAGAGCATGCCGACGACCGCGCCCACGACCGTCACCAGGAAGCCGCGGATCACCATGACGAGCCCGGCGAAGGTGTCCCGGGCGATCTCCACCTGGTGCGTCAGCCGGGCGATCGCGCCGTCGTCGCGTAGCCCCCGCACCCCGCGCCGCAGCGCCCCGTCCACGACGCGGCGCACCAGGGTGTCCCGGAACGGCTCGGCCAGGTCGCCGAGACGGCGGTAGACCTGCCGCGTGCCGACCGCCGCCGCCACGGCGCCCGCCGCCAGCACACCCAGCCAGGCCAGCCCGATGTCCGGACGACCGGCCAGGAATCCGGTGTCGACCGCGCGCGCGACGGCCACCCCGCTGAGCGCGGTGGCCAGCATCTCGGGCACGGACCAGCCGAGCAGCGCCAGCACCGTCCGCGGACGCAGCGCACGCAGCCCGAAGTCCAGCGCCCGCCTCACGTGAAGACCGCCCGGTACTGCGGGTCGCTCCACAGGTTCCGGTGGCTGTCCAGGCCGCGGACCCGCCCGCCGTCCAGCCAGAGCACCCGGTCGGCCCGCGCGGCCGTTCCGGCGCGGTGCGTCACGACGATGCGGGTGCGGGCGCCGCGCTGGAGCGCCTGCTCCACCCGGTGCTCCGTGATCATGTCCAGGCTGGACGTGGCGTCGTCCAGCAGCAGCAGTCGCTCGGCGTGCCAGGCGCGGGCCAGCCCCAGCCGTTGGGCCTCCCCACCGGACAGCGGCGCCTCCACCAGCGGGGTCGCGTACCCGCGGGGCAGCCGACTGACGAACTCGTGTGCCTGCGTGGCGGTGGCCGACGCGCGTACCTGATCCGACGGCAGGCCGGGCCCTAGAGCGTCGGAGACGGTCGTGCCGACGAGCACCGGCCGGTCGAAGGCGCAGCCGACGGCGGACCGCAGGGCGTGGCTGGTGAGCTGCTCGACGGGTACGCCGTCGAGGAGGACCGATCCGGTTTCCGGCTCCCGCAGGCGGGCGACGATCGCCAGCAGCGTGGACTTCCCGGCTCCCGATGGGCCCACGACGGCGAGGCAGCCGCCGGCGGGAATGGACAGGCTCAGCGGATGCAGCACGTCGCGGCCGGCGACGCGGGCGCTGACGTCGCGAAGCTCGACCGCTCCGGGGCCGGCCGACAGGCGCCGCCGCCCGTAGGACACCGGCGGGACGGCGCGGACCTCGGCGGTGCGGGCAGCGCCGGCCCGCGTCCGGGCCAGGACGGCGAGCTGCGCGGCGACCCCGCCGAGGCCGGCGCCGAGCAGCGCGTACTGGCTGGCGGCGAACAGCTCGCCGGCGGTGATCCGCCCCTGGGCGAGGGCCAGGCCGGCGGTCGCGAGCACCGCCAGCTGGGTCAGCGGGCCCAGCAGGGCCGTGTGGGCCGCCGCCCGGGAGAGCATCCGCCAGGTCTGTCTTCCCTGGCGGTGTAGCTCGGGCAGGGGGGCAATGACCCGGCGCTGTTCCCGCCGCCGGGTGCCGGCCGCCGCGATGGTCCGACTGCCGGCCAGCGCCTCGGCCAGGCGTCCGGCGATCTCCCCCTGCACCCGCTGGTACGCCGACAGCACCTCGGTGCTGCGCCGGGTGAAGGTGACCAGGACCAGCCCCACCAGCAGCACCCCGGCCAGGAACGCCACGCCGAGCCAGAGGTCGATGGCGGCCAGCAGCACAACGCTGCCCACGGGCGGCAGTACCGCGACGGCGACATCCACCGCTGCCGGGCCGGCGCGGGCGGCGTCCGCCGCGCCGACTGACACCCGGCTGACGAGGTCGCCGGTGGGAAACTTCGCCGCCCCCTGCGGGCCGACGGCCAGGATGTGCCGCACCAACCGGCGGCGCAGCCGGCTGGTCCGGTCGGCGACCACCGTGCCGGTGACGATGATCTCGGTCAGTTCCGCGGCGACCACGGCGGCGACCAGCCCGGCGGCGGTGACGAGCAGCGGCCCCGCGCGACCGTGGGTGGTGAGCGCGTCCACGGACCGGCCGAGCACGGCCGGCAGGGTGAGCCGCGCGGCGCCGTCGACCAGTCCGCACAGCGTCAGAAGGCCCAGCCAGCCCCATCGACCAACGCCCGGGGGACGCCCGCTCACCCGTAGTCCCTTCTCCGGGACGTGGCCCCGGACGGGCACTGCCCGTCCGGGGCCACGTACCCCATCCCTAGTTGCAGGTGGTGACGCTCAGCGAGCTGTCGCCACACAGCAGCAGGCTCGCCCGGCTGCCGCCAGCCCCGCCGCGTGCCTCGGCCGCCAGCTCCATGCCCTGCAGATCCAGAAGCGTCATAGCTCCTCCTTCAGGAAGTGGTACCTATCAACCCGCGCCCGGTGGGCACGGTGTCCGTGGGCCGCGCCGCCCCCGCGGTGGGGGACAGCAGCGGCAGGTGGACGGGCCGTTCGTGCAGCGCCGCCCCAACGGCCAGCAGCACGCCTGCGCTGCCCGTGGCCAGGTCCATCGACAACCGCAACAGTTGTTCGCCGGGGAACGCCCACCCGCCGCCGTAGGGCAGCGCGTGCCAGGCCAGCGCCCGCACCTGCGCCAACGCCGCAGGATCGCCCCCCGCGCCCGATTCGGCGAGGAAGAGCAGGATTCCGGCACGGCCGGCGTACAACCCCGACTGGACGTAGAGCTTCCCGGTGGCGGTGCGGCGGATCGCGGCGCTGGCCGCGGCGAACCGGTCGTCCGCGCGAACGCGCAGGTAGCGGTCCAGCGCAAGCCCGATTCCCACGCTTCCCTCGCCCAGGTACGGCATGGTCCGCCAGCCCTCGTTGACGTCCAGCTCGCCGGTGTCCCGGAGCACACAGCGGCGTAGGTCCTGGCGCAGGGCGACCGCGGCGCGGTCGAGGTAGGCGGGGTCGCCGGTCAACTCGTGCGCGCGCAGTAGCAGAAGCGCCGGGCCGGACGAGCCGCGGAACAAGCCCGCGTACGGGTGGGCGCCCCCGCTGGTCGTCGGCACCGAGTCGGCGTCGCCGAGGCGCTCGGCTACCAGGTCAGCGGCCGCCAGCGCCTCCGCCCGCAGCGTGCTGTCGCCGTAGCGGACCGCGAAGTGGTCCAGGTTGAGGCCGATGCCGGCGAGTCCGCTGGCAAGGCCGCTGCCCAGCGAGCGCCAGTCCTCTCCCCGGCAGCGGTCCAGTATCCGGCGGGCGGCGTCGCGGTGGCCGAGGTGGTCCAGTGTGTACGCCACGCCGTGCAGCCCGTCGTAGAGGCCGATCATCGTGCCGTTCGGCGGATCTTCGGCCTGGCGCAGCAGCCAGTCCTCCGCCGGCGCGTGCCGGCCGGCGCCCGTGACGTCGAGCGCGTACAGCACGCCGGCGGCGCCGTGGGCCAAGCCGATGCCTCCGACGCTGAACTGCGCCACGTCCCCGGGGAACAGCCGGTCGGCGCGGTGGGGGGTAGCGCTGGCGAGGATGGCGCGGCGCAGGCGGTCGCGAGTGGTCGGCCAGTCGGCTCCGAACTCGGCGACCGGCGGCGACGCGTCGGCGGGCTCCGGCGCTCCCCGCCGGGCGGGACGCCGCGACGCCCGCCGCCCCCTGTGCAGGCCGGTGACGGTCCCGACCGCCTCGGTGAGGAACTCAGGCGGGACGGGGAAGTGGGCGGCGATGACGTCGGCCAGGTGACCCGCCTTGTCCGGGGACAGCCACAGGAGCTGGGTGAGCGGCAGGAACAGGGCCAGCCGCAGGCAGGCCAGGCCGTACCGGTCCACGTCGCGGCCGGTGACTCCGGGCGGGGCGGCGAACCCCTGATTGCCCAGCCCGGGGCGCCGGTTCTCCTCGACCAGGGTCGCGACCTCGTAGTCCAGCAGGGTGACCTCGCCGTCCGGGCGGACGATGATGTTGAACAGGTGCAGGTCGCCGTAGACGACCCCCCGTGCGTGCATGGCCTCCACGGCCGCGGCCACCCGGTCGTGGACGTCGAGCGCCCACCGGGTGTAGGCGGCCACCTCGGCGGGGCCCGCCGCGCCGTCGGTGAGCGGGTGGCGCGCCACGACCTCCTTGTTCAGGGAGGTGCCCTCGACGTACTCCATCGCCAGGAACCAGTGGTCGCCGAGCGGGAACAGGTCGTGGACGCGAGGCGCCCCCGGCACCCCGGCCAGCCGGGTGAGGATGTCGTACTCGCGCTTCACCCGGGCGACCGCGTCGGCGCCGTCGGCGTCGAGCCCGGCGTGCGGGCGGCCCTCCTTCAGGACGACCTGCGTGCCGGTGCGCCGGTCCCTCCCCCGGTACAGGCCGCCGCCGTTGGAGAAGTGGAGGACCGTGTCGATCGTGTACGGGATGTCTGTTATCGTCACGGTGTTGCGGGCCTGCAGGTGCGGGGCGAGGAAGTCCGGCAGGTCCACCCACGGGGGCACTCGGAAGACGGGGTCGCGCCGGTCCGGCACCAGCGTGCCGGTGCCGTCGTCCAGAGCGGCGACGACCCCGCCCGCCGGGCCGACGCAGTAGCGGCCGACGAACGCGCCGTAGCGTACGTACAGCGGCCCGGCGCCGTAGCGCAGGTCGCTGAGGATGTACGGTCCCGGCTCGCCCGCCAGACAGTCCGACAGCTCCCGCAGGATCCGCTCACAGGCGGGTTCGTCGGCGGGGTAGATCGTGGCCAGCTTGCCGCTGTAGCCGCGGGGGGCGTACTTGGAGCTGCGCATGAACAGGGCCGTGGGGGACCGTAGCGTCTTGAACTCGATGCCGCGGGGGACGCAGTAGTCCCAGATGGCGGCTAAGACGCGGTCCGCATTGTCCGGACAGGCGGACGCGTGGATCTTCCAACCCTGCAGGGGCAGGTCGCGGACCGGGGGCAGGAATGCCCGCCAGTCGTCGTGCTCGGTGGTGGACCAGCCTGCGGGCATGGGGCGGTCGAAGATGCCGAACGAATCCTGGCCTGTGCCCTCGCCGTGCAGCGCCTCGTAGAACAACGGGTCTGCCACGCAGTAGATGTCGTATCGGTCGTCCACCAGCCTCGCCCCTCTTTTCGAGTTGACGTAATCCTGCCGGGAACCAGGGGCGCCAAACGAGTCCTATGTGTCATCGGAGGTCATGGCTCATTCACGCCCAAGAGGGGCGCCGTTAACGGCAAACTGGTGTGGAACGTAGGTTTAACCGTGCGGCCTGGGGGACACGAGCCCCTGATAAGAAGCATCTAATCCGGAACACGCCGGGCTCATGACCTGGTGGTGTCGTGCCGGTGGTTGGGTCCGTGGCCCGTGGTCGGCGTCGTCGTGGCGATGTTCGTCAGCCTTCGGGCACCGCAGTGGCAAGGCGTCGATCTCGGGGAACCGAAAACGGCTCTGGCTCACTTTCGGTGGTGACGGAGTGTGGTCGGGGTCGTTGAACTCGCGTGGTGGATGCCGGGGGTGAGTCGGAGCCGTTTACTTCCAGGCCCGCACCCGAAACGGCCCACAGGTCATGGCCACATTCCGCAACCTCGCCATCGCCCTACACCGCCAAGCCGCCCGCGACCACAACCGACCAATCACCCTAATCGGACCCACCTAACGACTTCGCTGGAGCCCTGGGCGGGGCGGCGCCACGACGGGCTCGGCGCCGGGCTGGTTACTTTCCTCGGACCTGGCGGCGGGGGTGCCGTCGGACCTACGGAGGGTGCCCACGGACTGACGTTACGACCTTTGGCCGACAAATAGGCGGGGTCAGCGGGGAACACACGCTAGCGGCGGTTGTCGTCCCGCTCCCGCGGAAAGGCCATGCCGCGAATTGTCGGGTAGCCTCCATTCCGCCGCCTAGGCGCGGGGCGAGTCTCGGCGCTTGACGACGGCGGTCAGCGACGACCCGGAGGCTCTGGTGGGCGACAACCCAGTTGGCAAGGCGCGGACAGTTGCCTCCGGAACACCCCCGGTCCAGCGCCGAGTCGGGGAGCCTGAGCTGCGGCGCCTGCTGGTGGGCCTGACCGCCGTCCGCGACGGCGACTTCGGCACCCGCCTACCCGACGGCGCTGACGGTTTGCTCGGTGAAATCGCCACCGTGTTCAACGGGATGGTCGACCAGCTGTCCCTGTTCACCTCCGAGGTGACCCGGGTGGCCCGGGAGGTGGGCACCGAGGGACGACTCGGCGGCCAGGCCCAGGTGCCGGGCGTATCGGGTACCTGGGCGGACCTCACCGACTCCGTTAACTTCATGGCCGGCAACCTCACCGATCAGGTGCGTGACATCGCCCAGGTGGCGACCGCGGTCCACAAAGGCGACCTGTCGCAGAAGATCACGGTCGAGTTGTCGTCGTTTGCCGACGAGGTGACTCGGGTGGCCCGGGAGGTCGGCACTGAGGGTCGGCTCGGCGGTCAGGCCGACGTCAAGGGTGTGTCCGGCACCTGGAAGGACCTCACCGAGTCGGTTAACTTTATGGCCGGCAACCTCACCGCGCAGGTCCGCTCCATCTCGCAGGTCGCCACGGCGGTCGTCAAGGGCGAGCTGTCGCAGAAGATCACGGTTGAGTTGTCGTCGTTTGCCGACGAGGTGACTCGGGTGGCCCGGGAGGTCGGCACTGAGGGTCGGCTCGGCGGTCAGGCCGACGTCAAGGGTGTGTCCGGCACGTGGAAGGACCTCACCGAGTCCGTGAACTTGATGGCAGAGAACCTTACCGACCAGGTGCGTTCCATCGCCCAAGTGACTACGGCCGTCGCCAAGGGCGACCTGTCGCAGAAGATCCGCGTCGACGCGCGCGGTGAGATTCTCGAACTCAAGGAGACCATTAACACGATGGTCGATCAGTTGTCGTCGTTTGCCGACGAGGTGACTCGGGTGGCCCGGGAGGTCGGCACCGAGGGCAACCTCGGAGGTCAGGCTACCGTCCGTGGAGTCTCCGGCACATGGAAAGACCTCACCGACAACGTCAACGTGATGGCGTCCAACCTCACCGCGCAGGTGCGCTCCATCGCCCAGGTCTCTGCCGCCGTGGCGCGCGGCGACCTGTCCCAGAAGGTCACCGTCGAGGCCAAGGGTGAGGTGGCGGCGCTCGCCGGCGCCATCAACACCATGGTGGACACCCTGTCGGCGTTCGCCGACGAGGTGACTCGGGTGGCCCGGGAGGTCGGCACCGAGGGCATGCTCGGCGGGCAGGCGCGCGTGCCGAACGTCGCCGGCACGTGGAAGGACCTCACCGACAACGTCAACTCGATGGCCAACAACCTGACCAGTCAGGTCCGCAACATCGCCCAGGTCACGACGGCTGTCGCCCAGGGCGATCTAACGCGCAAGATTGACGTGGACGCCCAAGGCGAGATCCTGGAGCTGAAGACCACGATCAACACGATGGTCGATCAGTTGTCGTCATTCGCGGCCGAGGTGACCCGGGTGGCCCGGGAGGTAGGCAGCGAGGGCCGCCTCGGCGGTCAGGCCGAGGTCGAGGGCGTGTCCGGTACGTGGAAGCGGCTGACCGAGAACGTCAACGAACTCGCCGGCAACCTCACCCGCCAGGTCCGCGCCATCGCAGAGGTCACCAGCGCCGTGGCGGAGGGCGACCTGACCCGGTCCATCACCGTCGATGCCTCCGGTGAGGTCGCCGACCTCAAGGACAACATTAACTCCATGGTGGAGTCGTTGCGCGAGACAACCAAGGCCAACCAGGAACAAGACTGGCTTAAGACCAACCTCGCCCGCGTGTCCGGCCTCATGCAGGGCCACCGCGACCTGGCCATTGTCGCAGAACTGGTGATGGACGAACTGGCGCCGCTGGTCGACGCCCAGCACGCCGCGTTCTACCTCGCCGACGAGTCCCCGGACGGGCTGCTCCTGCGGCTGATCGGCGGCTACGCCATGCAGGCCGGTGGTGGACCGTCGGCGTTCCGGTTGGGGGAGTCGCTCGTTGGTCAGGCCGCCCGCAGCCGGCGCACAATCGCCGTAGACGACGTACCCGACGGGTACATTGCCGTCTCCTCCGGCCTGGGAGCGGCATCCCCGAGCAGCCTGATCGTGTTGCCCATCGTGGTTGAGGACCAAGTGCTCAGCGTCATCGAGCTGGCATCGGTACGCCCGTTCACCGCCGTCCACCGCGCGTTCCTGGAGCAACTGATGGAGACCCTCGGGGTCAACGTCAGCACCATCGTCGCCAACGCGCGCACCGACGAGCTGCTCGCCGAGTCTCAGCGCCTCGCCCGGGAGCTGCAGGCCCGGTCCGAGGAACTCCAGGTACGGCAGGAGGAGCTGCAGAGCTCCAACGCCGAGCTGGAGGAGAAGGCCGAACTGATGGCCGCGCAGAAGCGCGACATCGAAACGAAGAACCGCGAGATCGAACTGGCGCGCCAGGAGCTGGAAACCCGGGCGCACCAGCTGTTCCTGGCGTCGAAGTACAAGTCGGAGTTCCTGGCCAACATGAGCCACGAGCTACGTACGCCGCTGAACAGCCTGCTCATCCTCGCGCAGCTGCTAGCCCAGAACCCCAGCCGCAACCTGACTTCCAAGCAGGTCGAGTATGCCGGCATCATCCACTCCGCCGGTTCCGATCTCCTGCAACTGATCAACGACATCCTCGACCTGTCCAAGGTCGAGGCGGGCAAGATGGACATCACCCCGGAGCGGATCCCGCTGCGGCAGCTGCTCGACTACGTCGAGGCTACCTTCCGCCCGCTGACCTCGCAGAAAAGCCTCAGTTTCGAGATCAGCACCGAGGCAGGCGTACCCGTGGACCTGTTCACCGACGGTTCCCGGCTCCAGCAGGTGCTGCGAAACCTGCTGTCGAACGCGGTGAAGTTCACCGAGACCGGTGGCGTGGTGCTGCAAATCGAGCCCGCCGACGCCGACGAACTGCCCGCCCAGGTGCGACACCACGGCTCGGCGGTCGCGTTCCGGGTCAAGGACACCGGGGTAGGCATCGCCGAGCAGCAACTTGAATCGATCTTCGGAGCGTTCCAGCAGGCCGACGGCACGACAAGCCGCAAGTACGGCGGCACGGGGCTCGGCCTGTCCATCAGCCGCGAGATCGGGTATCTCCTGGGCGGGGCGATCACCGCCGACAGTGCCCTGGGCGCGGGCAGCATCTTCACTTTGTACCTGCCTGTCGCCCGACCGGACTTCCAACTGCTGTCCACCCAACGCGCGACTGAGCCCGCACTGGAACTGACTGCCGCGGCGAACATCACCGGCGGCGACGGCTCCAACGGCGTGCGGGCAGGTCGGCGTCGGCTGCTGGTCATCGAGGAGCGCCCTCGCGGGTTGCTGTCCCTGGTGGCCGAACGCGCCGTCGCCGACCTGGCCGCGGGAGCCGAGCCTGGTGACCCTCGAGGCGGCGTCGAACTCGTCACCGCCATCGGCGCCGACGAAGGGTCAGCGGCGCTGGCGGCGCAGTCGTTCCACTGCGTGGTCCTCGACCTGGACATGCCCAACCGGGCGGCCAGGCAGTTCCTCGACGCGGTCAGCAGCGAGGCTGCCCGTACGGTACCGGTGTTGGCCCACAACTACCGGCGACTTGCCCCCGAGTTGGAGGCCACCCTGCTCGACGGCGTCGACGGCCGGCCGCTGGAGCTGCTGTCCAGCCTGGACGAGCTCCGTGAGCGCATCGCCCTGCACCTGTCCGCCGACGAACCTGGTGACGTGGTGCCGCTGGTCCGGCGAGTGGAGACCGCCGACCGCAGCCGCCACGAGTCCGGCGACGCCCTCGCCGGCCGCACAGTGCTCGTTGTCGACGACGACGCTCGCAACGTGTACGCGGTCTCCGGTGTCCTGGAGCTGCACGGCATGCGCGTGCTACATGCTGAGAACGGCCGAGAGGGCATCGACACGCTGCTGGCCAACCCCGAGGTCGAACTGGTCCTCATGGACGTCATGATGCCCGAGATGGACGGCTATACGGCAACCGCCGCCATCCGCGACATGCCGAACAAGAAGAATCTGCCGATAATCACGGTGACGGCCAAGGCGATGCCGGGCGACCGGGAGAAAAGCCTTGAGGCCGGAGCCAACGACTACGTCACCAAACCGGTGGACACCGACCACCTGATTGATTGCATAAACCGCTGGCTGGGCATCAAAAATGTCTGAGCAAGCAGCCAGGGAATCGGCGGTGAACACGGTCCAGCGAGCCACCAGCGCGGGCCGGCTGGCCGACACGGTGGAGCGCCTGAGCCGTCAGGTCCGGGCCGCCCAGCTGGCCGCCGACGGACGAGGGCTGATCGAACTGGCCAAAGGCATCCTGGTCGAGCGACTAGGATGTGGGCCAACGGAGGCGGCCCGCCAACTGGCGTTCCTCGCCAACGGGTCGGGGCTGACACAGATCGAGTTCGCCGCGGACATCATCAACGAGGCTGCCCAGGACGACGTCGCCGAGCTGAGCCGCGACTTCCTGGTCCGGGCCACGGGATCCGACGACGCGACGCCCAGGTCGTCGGCGGCGGTCCGCATGCGGACCGCCGAGAGCGGCGCCCTGGCCGCCGGCGACCCGCAGGCCGCGGCCAAGGCTCTGTTCGACCACGCTCTGGCCCCGCTCGGCGCCGTCGCGGTCGCTTTGTGGACCGCCGGCCCCGACGCGTCGTTGACCCTATCCGGGTACGCGGGCTTCACCACCGAGGAGGCCGCCCGCTGGCGGTACGTCCCACCCGCGGTCGCCACCGCCGCGCGCCGGGCACTGGAGCAGCGACACACTGTCTGGTACGGCTCCCTGGCCAGCAGCGGTCTGCCGTCGATCGGCTATCGGGCCAGTCCTCGCGGCGCCCGGATGGTCGTGCCGGCCGGCACGGGTGGGCGGCTCGTGGGCATCCTCGAGATCTGCTGGCCAGAACCGCGTGACGAACCCGTCGCCGCCGAGCGTCGACAGATCGAGGCGCTCGCTGAGCTGTGTGCCCATACCCTCGACAACAACGCGGCGGCTGACTGCCCGGGGCAGGCGCGGTTGACTGCCCTCACTGAGCTGATCGAGCTGGTCGACGGTCTGCACGATCCGGCGCTGCTGCTCGCCCCGCAGGTCGACGACACCGGCCAACTGACCGGATTCACCATCCACCACGTCAGCGCACGGTTCAACGACCCGGCCGGGCGTTCGCGGGCGGAAGTGGCGGGGATGACGTTGATGGAGGCGTATCCGGTTGCCGCCGGGGTGTGTGGGCTCTACGACGTGGTCGAGCGGGTTCACGCCACCGGGGAGCCGTTCCGGTCCGAACAGATGACCTTGACGTCGTTGGTGGGCCAGGTGTCGCTGACCGGTGCCGCCGGGATCAGCGTCAGCCGGGTCGCCGGCTTCGTCGTGTTGGTGTGGCGGATCGACGACGACTCGGCGCGGTTGGCCCGACTGCTTCAGCACGCCCAGCGGCTCGGCCGTATCGGCGGGTTCGAGGAGCAGGTGGCCACTGGCCAGGTGACGTGGAATGACCAGCTGTTCGAGCTGTTTGGCCTCGGGCAGAACAGCTCCCCGATTCCTATGGCCCGGCTGCCCGAGCACGCGCACCCCGACGACGCGGCCACGGTGGGGCGGTTCCTGCGTGGGGTGCTGCATCATCGCCGCCCGTCGTCGACGGCGTTCCGGCTGTACCGGCCGGACGGCATCGTGCGGCACACCCGGGTGGTGGCGGAACCGGTGCTGGACAACGACGGCAGCCTGTTGGCCGTACGCGGGGCCTACCAGGATGTTTCCGCCCAGCACTGGACGGAGGTGGCCCTGGCAGCCACGCGCGAGCAGTTGGCGCAGACCGAGCAACGTGCCGCCGAGCGCAACCGGCTGGCTCTGCGGCTCCAACACGCGATCATGCCGCCCGCACAGGGCCCGATCTTTGCGCTCGGGCTGCAGGTGGGCGTCCGCTACCGGCCGGCGGAGAAGGAGCATTTGATCGGGGGTGACTGGTACGACGCTGTCGTCCTGCCGCAGGACCGCGTGCTGCTGGTGGTGGGTGACATCGCCGGCCATGGGATCGATGCCGCCACCGGTATGTTGGCCCTGCGCAACGCGCTGCGAGGTCTGGCCGCCACCGGGGCGGGACCCGCGCAGCTGCTCACGTGGCTGAATCTGTTCACCCACCACATGACCGAGCGGGTGACCGCCACCGCGGTGTGTGGGCTTTACGACCCACGGGACCGGACGTTGCGCTGGGCCCGTGCCGGCCACCTGCCACCGGTTCTGGTCCGGGCCGGCGCGGCGGAGGCGTTGCCGCTCATCCGTGGGATGCTGCTCGGCGCTGTGTCGGATGCCCAGTACGACGAGAGCGTGCTACGGATGGAGGCGCGCGACACTCTGCTGCTGTACACCGATGGGCTGATCGAGCGGCGGAATGTCGCCGTCGAGGACTCGTTACGGCAGCTGATGCGTACCGCCGAGAAGCCCGATCAGACGCTTGACGAGCAGCTCAACGCCCTACTGACATTCAGCAACTCGGATACCGACGACGACACGTGCGTGGTAGGTATCCGGCATCCGTGACGCGGTGTGCTGGTCAGTCAAGGGACGGTGATGGTCAACCCCCTGCGGGCCCACCGGTCGATGACACCAGGGTCATGCCGCGGATGGCGCCCGGTGCCGCGGTGGCCGTACGGATCGAGAACGATCCCGCCGGGTCGACTGCCGCGGCGCCGTTAGACCGTGTGTCAGTTGGGGTTGTTGCTGGTCAACAGGTCGAGGCGGACGGCGCGGCGGTAGCAGATGACAGCGCATGCAGCAGCAACGAATGCGGC
>NZ_BAAARY010000030.1:0-14448 GCF_039532605.1 Pilimelia columellifera subsp. columellifera | reverse complement strand
CATATCGCACAGCCGATCAACACGACACACGAACCAGCCGTTATCACCCAAACCAGCGAAGTGGAATCCACCCGGACCCTGAACTCAGAAGCTCAGTAAAGCAGCTCATCCGCGAGGTCTGCGAGGAGAAAGGAGCGTGGATCGTGGCGTTGGAGACGATGCCCGATCATGTGCATCTGCTCGTCGAGGTCGACCCGCAGTACGGGGTGCACCGGCTGGTGAAGGCGATTAAGGGCCGCACCTCGCGGGTGCTGCGCGACGAATTCCCCCACTTGAAGTCAAAGCTGCCCACCCTGTGGACCAACTCGTACTTCGTCGCCACGACAGGTGGCGCCCCCCTGGCTGCGATCAAGAAGTACGTCGACGAGCAGAAGAACCGCTGACCGTGCTGACTGGACGCCGCGGCCTCCTCGCGCTCACCGTCGAGCAGACCGACCAGGCCGGACAGTTCGGTGGGATCTGCCGAGCCGTATGGAACACCGGCCTGGAACAGCGGCGCCAGTACCGACGCCGCGGGGCGTGGATCAACTACGTCGAGCAGGCCCGGCAAATGGCCGAAGCCAAGAAAGACCCAGACTGCGCGTGGCTGGCCGACGCGCCGTCGCACATCCTCCAGCAGACCCTTCGGGACCTGGACCAGCGCCTCAACCGGCGCTGGGGTCAGGTCAGGTTGCCGAAGTTGGGCTGGGTGCGGTTCCGGTGGACCCGCCCGCTCGGCGGGATGATCCGCAACGCCACTGTCTCCCGCGACGGCGGTCGTTGGCACATCTCGTTCTGTGTCGAGGACGGCGTCACTGAGGTCGCTCTGAACGGCAAGCCCGCCACTGGCGTCGATCGGGGCGTTGCCGTCGCGGTCG
This sequence comes from Pilimelia columellifera subsp. columellifera, assembly GCF_039532605.1. Lineage (NCBI taxonomy): Bacteria > Bacillati > Actinomycetota > Actinomycetes > Micromonosporales > Micromonosporaceae > Pilimelia > Pilimelia columellifera. The sequence continues at coordinate 13,591 of NZ_BAAARY010000030.1, read as the reverse complement.
CCGTCTCCGACGGCGCTAAGTACGACCGGCAGTTCATCACCGACGGCGAGCGGCGGCGCATCCGCCGGTTGCAGCAGCGTCTCGCCCGGTCACGGAGCGTGCACGGCCGCAACCGCCGCGCAGACTGCCCACGACCTCGTGACCCGGCACGGTCTGGTCGCCGTCGAGGACTTGCGGGTGCGCAACATGACCCGCTCGGCGAAAGGCACTGTCGAGCGGCCGGGTGTCAACGTGCGGCAGAAGGCCGGACTGAACCGGTCCATCCTGAACAAGGGCTGGGGTGGTTTCCTGCTCGCCCTCGAACATGCGGCGCGCTATCACGGCGCGACCGTTGTCAAGGTCAACCCCGCGTACACCTCTCAGCGGTGCTCCCGCTGCGGACTGGTGGATGCGAAGTCGCGTGAGCCAAGCGCGTTTCGTGTGCACCGGCTGCGGCTATCGAGACAACGCCGACGTGAACGCGGCGAAGAACATCCTCGCGGCCGGACTGGCCGTGACCGGGCGTGGAGGCCCTGCCGTTGGGCGGCCTGCGAAGCGCCAACCACCCGAACGGCTTGCGGCGTGAGCGCGCCTCAGTCACGGGAATCCCCCGCCTTTAGGCGTGGGGAGGATGTCAAGACCTCGCATCGACCATCACCAGCACCGGGGGCAGCGCTTGACGTCGCACATACGGCGTGGTCCGCTCCCAGCCCTGTTGGCGGCGGCCGGCAGGCTCGTCGGGGTTGTTCGCGGCCAGTCGGTTCCCCCCCGGCCGTGTCCGTCCCCGCTGAGACGGGCGAGCGGCCATGGTCTCGCCTCAGCTCGGACGATCGGCTGACGGTGGCCCGACGCCCAGCCTGGCCCCTGGTCAACCCGCCGGCCGTCACCCGGGGTCGGGTGCTGGTGCTGGACCGCGTTTTGTCCGGGGCGGACAAAGGCGCTGGTCAATGACCGGCGCCGGCCGCGGACCCGGCGCTCATCCAGGCGCCGTGCCGGGGCGGGCGACCACCCTTGCCGGGATGCTGTCAGCCCGTCGAGTCAGCCTCGCCCAGGCATCGGGTTCCCGCGTGGGCCGGGGCTGCGCTGCGCGCCCGGTAGGGTTCGAACCTACGACCTTAGGATTAGAAGTCCTCTGCTCTATCCGCTGAGCTACGGGCGCCGGAGCATTTGCAGGCTACCGCCTCAGCCGCCGTCCCGCCGTACGGGTGGGTGGCGCCACCCACCCGTCGCGCCCCGACGTCCGTCCCATCGTGGGCGGCACGCAGGGCCAGCAGCGTCGCCAGCTCAGTCCGTCGGCCTCTTCGGGCCGGATGGCAGCTGGGCGCGCAGCCAGTGATCGAACGCCCCGAACACCGTCGCCCGCACCGACGGCGTCGACAGCGTCAGATCGTGCACGCCGCCGTCGATACGGACCACCGACACGCGTGGGCCGAGCCGCGGCGCCCAGCGGGCGATGTGCTCGACATTGAGCACCGCGTCGGCGTGCCGGGCGGCCTCCCGCCATCGACGGCCATAGAAGCTCCGGGCGCCACACGCCACCAGCACCGGCACGTCGATGGCCAGCCCGGCCCGTACCCGTCGGTGGCCGTCTCGGATCGCGGCCAGCCACCCGGTATGGATCGGGAAGCCCGCCAGCGGCTTCCACCGCAGGTCGTAGCTCCATTCGCCACGGTGCTCGTGGTGCAGGCTCTGTCCGTACAGCTCTCGGACGCCCATCGGGAACCGACGGTACGGCGCACGGCGCCCGAGCCCCGCCACCAACGCGAGCAGCGGTCGGCGTAGCACCCAGGCGGCGTTGAAGTCAAGGAACGGGCTGTTGAGCAGCAGGCCGTCGATGAGCCGGGCCTCGCGGCGGTCATGGGCCCATAGCGCGCCGACGAGGCCACCGGTCGAGTGGCCCAGCAGCAGAATTTCGTCATGGCCGTCCTGTTCCCGCACCACCTGGACGGCGGCGTCCAGGTCCGGGTAGTAGTCGCGCACGTCGCGGCAGAAGTTCGGGGTCTGGTGCGGCAGCAGACTGCGGCCGTACTTGCGGAGGTCGACCGCGTAGAAGTCCCAGCCGCGATCGACGAAGAAGTCCGCCAAGTGGGTCTGGAAAAAGTAGTCGATGAATCCGTGCACGTAGAGGACCGCCCGCCTGGTGGGCGCCTCCGCGCGGCGGCGGACCAGGGTCGCCACGACCGGACCCTCGTCGTCGTGCCCGAGGTCCAGGGTCTGCGACTCGTACGGGGGGCCGAGCAGGTCGGGCTCCATGCCCGGATGGTAGCGATTCGTCCGCTCAGAGGACAGCGGCTCGGAGCATTGCGGTTATCCACAGACGGTCCCGTTGTCCACAGGCTGCCGCGATCGACGTGGCGCGACGGGGGCAGCCCGGCGATGGTGGCGTTCCGACCCGCAAACCCAGGGGGACCTGTGTTCGACACCCACATCGCTGTCATCGGCAACGTTCTTTCGGCGCCCGAGTGGCGGCGCACCGCGCGCACCGGCTCGCTCGTCGCCAACTTCAAGGTGGCCTCCACCGCCCGCCGGATGGATCGCGACAGCGGTAGATGGATCGACGGCGACAGCCTGCGGGTGCGGGTCAGCTGTTGGCGGCGGCTGGCCGAGGGGGTCGCGTCGTCGCTCATGGTCGGCGACCCGGTGGTGGTCTATGGCCGCCTCTACACCCGCGACTGGACTGACGCCGACGGCGCCCGTCGCACCACCTACGAGATGGAGGCGCTCGCGGTCGGTCATGACCTGGCCCGTGGCCGGGGCACTTTCGCGCGTCACCGACCCGCGGCGGCCACCAGCGAAACCGGGGATGACGAGCTGCGGGTGCGCGGCGAGCAGACCGAGCCGGTGCCGATCGACCTGGCGCCGGCCCGCCCCGGGGAGACGTTCCGGGAGGCGGGCCGGCCATCCGGTGATCCCACTACCGATCCGGCGCAGGAGCTACGGCGTCGGACGCTGCGCCGGGACGTCGCGCCGCTGGCGCCGCCGCTGGAAGACGAGCTGGAAGATGACGCGGACGGCGCCCTGGCGACCGATCTCCCCGAACCAGCTGAAGGGTCGCCCCGCAGCCCTGGTCGCGATTCGGCCCCGCCGGAGCCCGCCCCACCCGAGTCCAGCGCGCCGGGCGCCGGGCAGCGTGACGTCCCGTCAGGAGGGCCCTGGGCTGATCTGCGGGTCTGAGGCCGGTCCGCACGGCCGGCGAACGATAGGCTGCCAGCGCCCGCAGGGCCCCGAACACGAGGAGCTGAGAGCGGCTATGTCAGGCACACCCCGGACGCCCCGATCAGCGGCGCTGGCCACCGCGGTGGGCCTCGGCGCCGGTTACCTGCTCGACGTGACACTGGGCGACCCACGCCGCTGGCACCCCGTCGCCGGTTTCGGCGCCGCGGCCGGCGCGTTGGAACGCCGGTGGTACGCGCCCACCCACGCCGCCGGCCTGCGGTTCGCCGCCGTCGCCGTCGGGCTCCCGGTCCTGGTCGGCGTGGCGTTGACCAGGGCCAGCCGGGGTCGGCCCGCGTTGCGGGGAACGCTGGTCGCCGCCGCCACCTGGACGGCGCTCGGCGGCCGGACCCTGCGACGTGAGGCCGCCGCCATGGCCGCCGCCCTCGACGCTGGCGACCTGCCAGCCGCGCGGAGGCGGCTCAGCCACCTGTGCGGCCGGGACCCAGCCGCGTTGGACCCCACCGAGCTGGCCAGGGCCACCGTCGAGTCGGTCGCCGAGAACACCTCCGACGCGATCGTCGCCCCGCTGCTGTGGGGTGCTGTCGCCGGTCTGCCAGGAGTGCTCGGGTACCGCGCCGCGAACACCCTCGACGCCATGGTGGGCCACCGGTCACCGCGGTACGCCCGGTTCGGGACCGCCGCCGCCCGGCTCGACGACGCCGCGAACCTGGCCCCGTCGCGGCTTACCGCCGTCCTGACCGCCGTAGCGGCGCCGGTGGTGTCCGGCAGTCCAGCGCGGACCTGGCGAATCTGGCGCCGGGACCGTGCCGAGCACCCGAGCCCGAACGCCGGCCAGTGCGAGGCGTCGATGGCCGGAGCGCTGGGGGTGCGACTGGGCGGGCGCAACGTCTACCTGGGTCGCTCCGAGGTTCGGCCGCTGCTGGGCGATGGCCCACGCCCCGGGCCCGACGACGCGCGCCGGGCGGCGCGACTGTCCGGGTCGGTCGGCGTCGGCGCCGCGCTGCTGGCCGTCGGGGCCGCGGCGGGCCTCGGCCTGCTCGCCGAGAGCAGGAGCAGCCGGCTGGCCGGTCGGGCGCAGCGCCGCAGAGTGGCGCGGGCACGGTGAGCGGCGGTCTGCTGGTCGCCGGGACGACCTCCGACGCGGGCAAGAGCGTGGTCACCGCCGGCATCTGCCGGTGGTTGCGGCGGCGCGGGGTCAGCGTCGCCCCGTTCAAGGCGCAGAATATGTCCAACAACTCGGTCGTCGCGGTGGGCGTCGACGGTCGGGGCGGGGAGATCGGCCGGGCCCAGGCCATGCAGGCAGCCGCCTGTGGCCTGGCTCCGGACGTGCGGTTCAACCCGGTCCTGCTCAAGCCCAGCGGTGACATGACCAGCCAGGTGGTCCTGCTCGGGGACGCGGTCGGGGTCGCCAGCGGCCGGGACTACCGGGCGTGGAAACCGCGGCTCGCGCAGACGGTCTTCGACACCCTGGCTGCCCTGCGGCGCGACCATGACGTGGTGATCTGCGAAGGCGCCGGCAGCCCGGCGGAGATCAACCTGCGGCGGCACGACTTCGTCAACATGGGCCTGGCCCGGCAGGCCGGCCTGCCCGCCCTGGTGGTCGGCGACATCGACCGCGGCGGGATCTTCGCCTCGTTCTTCGGAACCGTCGCGCTGCTGTCGCCAGCCGACCAGGAGCTCATCTGTGGCTTCCTGGTCAACAAGTTCCGTGGCCACGTCGACCTGCTGCGCCCCGGGCTCGACACGCTGGCCGAGGTGACCGGGCGCCCCACTCTCGGCGTCTTGCCCTTCGCCGCCGACCTGTGGCTCGATGGCGAGGATTCGCTGGCCTACAACGGGTTGCTCGGTCGTCCCGGGCCGCCGCATGGTCGGCAGTGGCTCCGGGTGGCCGTGATCCGGTTGCCGAGGATCTCCAACGCGACCGACGCTGAGGCGCTCGCGGCCGAGCCGGGGGTCCGGGTCCGGATGACCGCTGAGCCCGCCGAGGTCGCCGACGCTGATCTGGTCGTGCTCCCCGGCAGCAAGGCCACCGTCGAGGATCTGGACTGGCTCCGACGCACCAGGCTTGCCGACGCCGTGCTGGCCCATGCGGCGGCAGGGCGTCCGCTGCTGGGCATCTGCGGCGGGTACCAGATGCTCGGTGAGCGCATTGACGACCCGGTGGAGAGCGGGCGGGGGCAGGTGCCCGGTCTCGGTCTGTTGCCGATCCGGGTGGTGTTCGACCAGCTCAAAACCGTGCGCCGGGCGAACGGCGTGGGTTTCGGTGATATCCCGGTCTCGGGCTACGAGATCCACCACGGCCAGGTGGCCGACGGGGACCCGACGTTGACGCCGTTGCTGCGTTACACCGACGGCCGGCCCGAGGGTGCGCGGCACGGCAGCGTCATGGGCACCCACTGGCACGGGGCGTTCGAGTCTGACGGCTTCCGGCGTCGCTTCCTGGCCGAGGCCGCGGCACAGGCCGGCCGGCACGGTTTCGCGGTCGCGCCAGATACGGTCTTCGGCACCGCCCGGGAGGCCACCCTGGACCTGCTCGCTGACCTCGTCGAGGAGCATGTCGACACCGGCGCGCTGTGGCGTCTCATCGAGTCGGGCCCCACCGGTGGCCTGCCGACCCTGCCGCCCGGCGCACCGGACCACGGCTGACGGGTGATGGCCTGATGGTCCCCACCGAGGAGAGCGACCGGCCGCCCGCAGCGTGGCGAGTCGGGGAGTTGGCTGACGCCGTCCTCTCCGGGCCGCCGCGACTGGGCAGGACGCGGTTGGTCTGCGTCGACGGGCCCAGCGGCGCGGGCAAGTCCAGCCTGACCGCCGCGTTGGCAACGGCGTTGGGGGAAGCGACCGGCCGGCCAGTCCCGGTCGTCTGCCTCGATGAGTTGCTGGACGGGTGGGACGACCTGCCGACGATGTGGCCCCGGGTCGAGCGGCTGGTCCTGTCGCCGGTTCGCGCCGGCCAGCCAGCTTGTTTCCGCGCCTTTGACTGGTCGGTCGGTCGGTTCCGGGGGCCGACGCGAGTCGTCCCCGCCGCGGGCGTGCTGATCATCGAGGGCGTCGGCGCCGCCCGGGCGCGAGCCGAGGCGACGCTGACGGTGTTGGTGACCGCTGATCCCGTGACGCGCCATGCCCGTGCCCGGCGACGGGACCAGCCGACGTCGCACGCCGCGCTGCGACGTTGGTGGCGGGACGAGGAGCGGTATCTCGCCGCAGATGGCGTGGCGCAGGCCGCCGATCGCGTGATCGTCACCGACGTGGCTGTGGCGCCGCCGGTTGGCGATCTATTGCCTACCATCACCGATGTGACCCACCACCGATGACCGGAATCTGGTGAGGTCGCGGTTCCCGGCCTGGTGGTTGGCGCGGCCGCGTCGCTGGATCTGCCGGAGGAGCGGCTGCGGGCCGAGGCGGGCGTCGTCGAGGGCGTGCGGCTGATCGGGTCGGAGCCGTTGGCTGACCGGCTGTGGTCGAAGCCGTCGATCGCGGTGCTGGGTATCGACTGCCCTCCTACCGAGGGCGCGCCGAACGCCCTAACGCCCTACGCCAGGGCGAAGCTAAATCTCCGACTGGCGCCGGGCCAGGAACCCGCCGCCGCCTTCGAGGCGCTGCGCAAACACCTGGAGGCGAACGCGCCCTGGGGAACCCGTCCGGTCGTCACGCTGGAACAGACCGGCGCCCGTGCGTCATTGACGCCACGGGTCCGGGCGAGCCTGCACCTGGTGGAGTTCGCCCGGGTGTGCCTGGCCGAGGCGTTGCTGCTGGCAAATCTCCCCGCTGCCCTGGCAAACAGCCGCGACAATTTATGAAGAATCTCCGTATCGCCGGGGATGTTCAGCTCTCCTGACTGAGTCCGCGGGTGATCACTCCGATCGCCTGCCCGACTCTGGAGGACTGTGCCTTGATCAAAGCAATCGCTGGGGCGCTGGCCGGCGCTCTGGTGGCAGGAACCGGCGCCCTCGGCGTCGGCGCCGCCACCGCCGCGCCAGCGCCGACCACCACCTTCCGGTCGGCGACCGTCAATCCGGTCGCCGGCAGCTACATCGTCATGCTCAAGCCGGGGTCGAGCGCGGCCAGCGCCAGCGGCGCCCTGGCCAGCAAGCACCGCGGCGCCGTCAAGCGGGTGTACCCGACGCTCGGCGGGTTCGCCGCGGCCATGACCGCCGCCGACGCCCGCGCCCTGGCCGCGGACCCGGCGGTCCTGTACGTCGAGCAGGACGCGGTGACCAGGGGCGCCGACATCCAACCCCGGCCGCCGTCGTGGGGGCTGGACCGGATCGACCAGCCCTACCGGCCGCTCAACTCCGCGTACACGTACCCGCGCACCGGCGCCGGGGTCCACGCGTACGTGCTCGACAGCGGCATCCGTGACTCCCACACCGACTTCGGCGGCCGGGCATCGCGCGACGCCGACTTCATCGGCGACGGTCGCAACGGCGCCGACTGCCATGGTCACGGCACGCATGTCGCCGGCACCGTCGGCGGCGCCCGCCACGGGGTCGCCAAGCGGGTGCGCCTGCATGCCGTCCGGGTGCTCGACTGCACCAACCGCGGGCTGCTCAGCGGCCTCATCAGCGGCCTTGACTGGACGGTCCGCAACGCTGCCCGGCCCGCCGTCATCAACATCAGCATCGAGGCCGGCGCGAGCACGGCTGTCGACGCGGCTGTCAACCGCGCCATCGGCTCCGGCCTGACCACCGTGATCGCCGCCGGCAACGGCAACACCGACGCGTGCGGCGTCTCGCCGGCCCGGGTCCCGAACGCCATCACCGTCGGAAACTCGACCTCGGCGGACGCCCGGTCGGGCACCTCCAACTGGGGGGCCTGCCTGGACCTGTTCGCGCCCGGCAGCGCGATCGTCTCGGCCGGCTTCGCCGGCGACAGCGCCGTGGCGACGATGAGCGGCACGTCGATGGCGGCCCCGCACGTGGCCGGGGCGGTGGCGTCCCTGCTGGAGCGGACACCAGCGATGACCCCGGCCCAGGCGCGGGCCACCCTGGTGAACACCGCCACGCCGAACCTGGTCACCGGCGCCGGGGTCGGCAGCCCCAACCGGCTCCTGTTCGCCGGCAACGACGGGGTCGGCAGCTCCCACGGCGACGTCAACGGGGACGGCCGCGACGACATCGTCACCTTCACCCGGGGCGGGGCCGGCGACGTGTACGCGGCGTTGTCCAACGGCTCGTCGTTCGTCGGGACCGGGGTGAAGTGGCACGACAACTTCGCATTCGGCACGGAACTGCCGCTGGTCGGCGACTTCAACGGAGACCGTAAGGCCGACATCGTCACCTTCACCCGGGGCGCCGCTGGCGACGTCTACGTGGCGTTGTCCAACGGCTCGTCGTTCGTCGGGACCGGGGTGAAGTGGCACGACAACTTCGCGTTCCGGGACGAGATCCCGCAGGTCGGGGACTTCAACGGCGACGGCCGTGACGACATCGCGACCTTCACCCGGGGCCCCAACGCCGACGTGTACGTGGCGTTGTCGAACGGCTCGTCGTTCGTCGGAACCGGCTGGAAGTGGCACGACTGGTTCGCCGCGAACTCCGAGATCCCGCAGATCGGCGACGTGGACGGCGACGGCCGCGACGACATCATCACGTTCACCCGCGGCGCCAGCGCCGACGTGTACGTGGCGCGCTCGAACGGCTCGTCGTTCGTCGGGACCGGGGTGAAGTGGCACGACTGGTTTGCCGCCTTCTCCGAGGTTCCGGTGGTCGCCGACGTCAACGGCGACCGGCGTGCGGACGTCATCACGTTCACCCGCGGGACAAGCGGCGACGCCTACGTGGCCCTGTCGAACGGCTCGTCGTTCGTCGGAACCGGGGTGAAGTGGCACGACAATTTCGCCTTCGGGACCGAGGTTCCCGGCGCGGGCGACTTCACCGGCGACCGTAGGGCCGACATCGTCACCTTCACCCACGGAGCGGCCGGCGACGCCTACGTGGCCCGGTCCACCGGCGGCGGTTTCGTCGGCACCGGCGCCAAGTGGCACGACGCGTTCGCGTTCGGCGACGAGATCCCGCAGCCGGCGAGCGTCTGGTGACCGGCTGGTAACCGGCAGTTCAGGTGGACGGGCGCCCGTGGCATCGCGGGCGCCCGCCGCCGGCTACGCCGCCCGGTCAACAGGCTGTACGGCGCGGGCGACCGGCCCGCGGGCCTCGCGGCGGGCCAGCCAACCGAAGCCGAACACCGTCATCGCCGCGAAGATCCACCACTGGATGACGTAACCGAGGTTCTGCCAGGTGCTCTGCTCCGGCGACGGCACGGCGACCAGCGACGCGGCGCCGGGCTGGTCCTGGTCAGCGAGCAGGTAAACGCCGTAGAGCGGCAGGCCGAGCCGCTCGGCCAGCGGGGCGAGCGTCACCTGGCGCACCTCGATTCGGCCCTCGAAGATGTCGATGGGCTGGGCCCCACGCTCGCCGGGAGCGAGCCGACCGACCACCGTGACCGGCCCGGCCGGCGCCCGCGGGACGGCAGGCCGTGACCTGGCGTCGCCGGCGGTCACCTGAACCCAGCCGCGGTCGACCAGGATCGCCGTGCCGTCGGCGAGCGTCAGCGGGGTGAGCACCTCGAAGCCGAGCCGACCCTCGCTGCGGCGGCCCCGCACGAGTATGTCGGCATCGGCGCGGTACCGCCCGGTGACGCTGACCGGGGACCACAGCCGGTCCGCGTCCGGCGCGGGGCCGACGGCGCCGGCGCCCGTTGGCCCGTCGCCCGCTGCGCCAACTGGCCCGTCGCCGGGGCGCGGACGCGCTGGCGGGCCTGGAACCGTCGCCTCAATCGGGGTCGCGGGGGCCGTCCGGGCAGCTGAGATCTTGGCGTTGGTGGCGGTGCGGGCCTGGTAGCGGTCATGCTGCCACTGACCGGCCAGCGCCATGAGCCCGACGAGCGCCATCGTCAACGCGGCCAGGCCGAGCCAGCGCGGGGTCAGCAGAAACCGGTACACCTCGCCGAGGTTATCGGTGTGAGCGGCGCCACCGCGCGGCCGGGCGGGCGGTGGCGGTGGGTTTGATTTAGGAACGGGTAGGGTCGGCCACCGGCGGCCGACCGGCGGCCAACCGGGCCGCGAGCGAAGGGACACGATGACCCAGATCGCGATGCGTCGATTTCCCCGGCTGACAGTGTCGGCGCCGCGGTTGCACGTGGGTGGCCTGGCCGAGCACGACGCGGCCGCGGTGGCCGAGATCCTGTCGGACAGGCAGACTCTCCGGTGGGGTCCCTTCGCCCCCGACTTCGGTCTCCCTGACGCCCTCGCCTGGTGCACCGAGCAGGCCGTCGAGCGACGCGACAGCGGCGCCGGCGACCACTACGGCATGGTGCGCCGCGAGGACGACCGTCTCGTCGGATGCCTGTGGACCAAGCGCACCGACTGGGCTGCGATGGCAACCGAGGTCGGGTTCGCCGTCGCGCCGCACGCCCGTGGTTTCGGGCTGGCCGCCGAAGCGCTGGACGTGTTGTCGGTGGCGTTGCTGCTCGAACACGGCTTCCACCGCGTCGAGGTGCGGGTGGCGCCGGGCAACGACGCGGCCCGTCGGGTGGTCGAGAAAGCCGGGTTCAGCTTCGAGGGCCTGCTCCGGGACGCCGGCTACACCAGCAGCGGCCGGGTCGACCTTCAGGTCTGGTCACTGGTCGCCGCCGACCTACGCTGATCGGCGTTCGGCCGGGCGCCAGCTGCCCTCGTGTCGACGCACACCCGCCTGTTTGCAGAGCTGCGTAGTCCGTCAATGGGCTGACTCGCCCCGTGGGCGGCTTTTGATGTGTTATCGGCTTCATTTGGGTGAAAGCGTAGAAGTTGTGGAACTGAGCTTATTTGGGCTGGTCCACATCAAACGCTTGGCGCTGGGGTTGTCGGATACCTGACAGAGCGCCAGACCGGACCAGATACACATCGGACCTGTTGATATCGTTGGTAGACGCAACCCCCTGGATTCCCGGAGGAATCGCTATGAAACGTAAAACACTATTCGTCGTAGCCCTGATGTCGGCGACTTCGGCGCTTGTCTCGCCGTCCGCTGCCTCGGCCGCACCGGCTGAGGCAAAGATAGAGCACATCTCCACCACCGGATCCGGCTGCGTTAATACGCAGATGGACATTTCGAACGAGGACCGAGCCTTTGTTTGGCTTCCAAATAACACGGATGTCACTCCCTATGCGGTAGCCCTGAACTGGGGCAACAAGCCGAGTCGCGCTGAGTGTGAGATGCGTTTTCGGATTGTAAACCCAGGCAAGGACAGATTCGCTCCTACGTTGCTCGCTATGGAAGCCAGCTATGATATCGCAATCGGGCATTCGGGAACCATGAGCTTGTCTTACGGTTTCAAGAACCAGAAGATGACCACGACCACCAAGAGCCTGGCACCGAACGATGATGACTCCAACCTTAACGCGGAGCTGGCGACCCAGGTGAAGGACGGTTTGGCGACCTGCACCGGCTCCACGGAGTTCATAGTGCGGACGGAAGTAGATCTCAAATCGACGACCAATTCTGGTTTCTCCAGCTGGATCGAAGTGTTTAGCCAGACGGGTGGCCTGGTCAGTAGGTCGGGCGTTTGGAACAAGACCACCTGCTAGTTGAGTTCTAGCCTCGGCTTTACGAAGGCCGGTGCCTGTTCATGATCTAAAATGGAAAAATGCCCTCTGATCTGGAATGATCGGGTTGTTGTCGCCCGGTTGATCACCCGATCGGAAGGCATTTTCCAGTTGAAGGCTACCGCCTCACGTCCGAAATCGTGGTCGTGGTCGGTCACGCTGCACGGCCCCGGCGTTTCTGGTTTCGGGTCGGTCAGTAATGGTTTGTTAGATGCCGTAGACGGCGAAGGTGTCGGTGCGGTCGTGTAGGTCGCGGCGGGCGTGGGCGATGTTCGCGCGGCCGCGAGGCGGAAGGTTTTGAGGGCCAGGTTGCGGAAGCTGGCCAGGGCTCGTGGGGCGGTGCCGGTTCTGAGCTGGGAGTGGTCCTCTCGGAAGGTCACGTCTCGTGTCCAATGCAGACGGTTTTCTATGCGCCAGTGCCCGCGGGTGTAGGTGTTGAGGTGGCGCGGGTCGGCCAGGTCGGTTGTCCAGGCTGGTGATTCCGTGGATGATTTCTTTGCTCGTGCGGACGCCGTCGAGGCCGCCGGTGTCGCGGCGGAGACGGAAGACTTGCCGGGCGCCGGGGAACAACGTGTCGTCGCAGGCGGCGACGCGTAGGGTGCGGCGTTCGGTCCGCCCGTGTCCCCGGTCGTCGTCGATACTCATGTGGTCGACGAACTCGGTGTCGGTGCCGGACAGCAGTGCTTGCGCGGCCATGTAGGCCAGCGGTTGATTTCCCTTCAATATGAGCAGGTAGTGGGCTTTCAAGTCGCCGGTGATCAGCCGGGCGGTCTTCTTCGTGGTGTGCAGAGCGTCCAGGGTCAGCATCCCGGCCACCGGCAGTGGTGTGAGCAGGTCGGCGATGACCGTGGTCTCGCCGCGTTTGTCGGGCACCTGGCGCTGGCCCAGGACGATCCCGTCGTGGTGGGTGATCGCGGCGACGAGGAACACCTGCCCGGTCGGGGTGCGGGTGCCGTGCAGCAGTTTCCCGTCGATCGCGGCGGCGGGTAGCAGCCCGGCCGGTGCGGGGTGGGTGATGGCCCGGGTCGCGGCGCGTCGTTGCTCACGTTCGGCGGGTTCGCCAGCGGTGGCGACGACCGGTAGCGAGGTGTCACCTCGGACAACATCGGCGGCGTATCCGCAGGTAGCCGCGTCCAGGGCGTCACTGTCGAGGGTGGCCAGAACTCGGCGGAAGGTGCGTTCGCTGGGCGCCGTGTACCGGCCGAGCAACGGGCTGTAGCGGGCGCCGATGCGGTGCACGACATCCTGCGGGGTCCGCGCAGCCCATTGCCGGATCGCGGTCACACCGTCGTTGCCGGCGACCAACGTGGCGCACGCGGTCAGGACCAGAATCGCCAGCAACGGATGCCGAAGCCCTCGTAGCCGGCGCGGATCCGGCACCTGAGCAAGCCGGTCGAACAGCGACGACACCACCGACAACGGGTCAGCAGGCACCGCATCCACGCCGGCCGGGTCCACGGCGAGTTCAGCTTCCCACATCGCCAGATCAGCGAGGTGGTCAACAACATGGTTGATCGGGGAAGATGACGACACGAGCGCGGCTCCTGAACGATCTTGAGGTCGTAGACACCCGAAAGATCATCAGAGTCGCGCTCGTCCTACAAATCGAGCACCGCCCGGTTCTCAACACGGACAGAACCACTCAAGCCGGAACAACGCCGAGGCCGTGGGTCCTGACCTGGGATCTGTCCTCGTGGAACGTGACGTCTCTGGTCCAATGCGTACGGTTTCCACGGTCCAGTGCCCACGCTCTTACTGAGGTTCTTGGGTCAGGGTCCGGCTTGGTCAGGGTGGCGCTAGTCCGGTGGCGTTGAGGAATCCGTTGATCAGTCCGGGCCGGTACTGCATGGT
>NZ_BAAARY010000029.1:0-18470 GCF_039532605.1 Pilimelia columellifera subsp. columellifera | reverse complement strand
CCTACCGGGGCGCCGCGTCTCCATCTTTGACCCCGAGCCGGTCGGCGTGTCGCCACCTACGTCACCGTCTGTGACCAAAGGATGGCCCGGAAAGGCTCATTCGCCACACGACGAGAATGGCGGCTACGAACACAACAGCACGGACTGCCACGCCAGCGACGGCACCGCCTCCCGCCCGTCCGCTTGCCACAATTAGCGCGGTCTCGAATGTTCCTGCACCGATCGCGACGAGCCACATCGTCCGGGCAGCTCGCACGACGCTTGGGACCTGCCGGGCACCTCGCATGCGCCGACCTTACCGACCTGGAGGGTCATCCAAAAGTAAGTCGGCCGCGTGGGCCGGGTCCGTAGCGCGAACGGTGTTTCTGGCTTGATCGGTTTGTTTAGCCGACGCTCCTCAGATTCCGGCTGTCGTTACCGACAAGTAGGGCATCGGGAAGGACAGTGAGGGTTGGAATGTCGATCGGTAGAGGCTTCCTGGGTGCGCTCGTGGCGGCAGGCGTGGCGTTGGGCCTGGTTGCAGTCGGGCAGGCGCACGCTGCGTTCAGCCAGAGCACCTCGAACGCAGGCGCCGCGTTGACGGCCGCGCCGGAGTTCGTCGCCGGCGAGCTGTACGGGTGGGGCGACAACACCACCGGCCAGCTCGGCCTGGGCAACAACACCAGCCCCAGGCTGAGCCCGGTCAAGGTGGGCGCGGTAACCACCTGGACCTTCGTGGAAACCATCAACCAGCCGGCACTGGACAGCGACAGCGGTCACACCTGCGCCCTGCAGAAGAACGCCACGCTGTGGTGCTGGGGACGCAACACCAACGGTCAGCTCGGCCGCGGCAACTACACCGACTCCTACACCCCGATCCAGGTCACCGGCAGTTGGACCAAGGTGGCCCTGGGCGGCATGCACACCTGCGGCATCAAAACCAACGGCACACTGTGGTGCTGGGGGCAGAACGACTACGGCCAGGTCGGCATCGGCTCGGCGACGTTGGCGTTCACCTCCCCGCAGCAGGTCGGCACCGGCACCAACTGGACGGAGATCGCGGCCAGCAACGTGCAGAACTGCGGCATCCGCGGCGGCGCCGTCTACTGCTGGGGCGAAGGCGTCAACTACAAGCTGGGCAACAACTCCACCGCCGAGCAGAACAGTCCGGTCACGGCCAGCAGCAACACCACCCACACCCACATCACCGTCGGTCGCCAACACGCCTGCGCGCTGCGCAGCAACGGCACCCTGTGGTGCTGGGGAAGCAGCGCCAACGGGCAGCAGGGCCGGGGCAACACCACCACCGCCCAAACCCCCACCCAGGTCGGCGCCCTGACCACCTGGACGTTCATCAACGCGGGTCGCGACCACACCTGCGGCCTGCAATCGGGCGCCCTGTGGTGCTGGGGACTCAACACCAGCTACGAGCTGGGCCTGGGCCACAACACCTCCCCGCAGACATCCCCGGTCCAGATCGGCGCCGCCACCGACTGGATGCGCGTGAGCCCCAGCAACACCTCAACCTGCGCCAACAACTACAACCGGAACATCTACTGCTGGGGCGCCAACGCCACCGGACAACTCGGCCACGGCGGCACCAGCACCGAAACCACACCACGACTCCTGACCGGCCGCAGCGGCGTCGTCTACGCCGGCGGCTCCGGCACCTCCACCACTTTCGCCATCAGCCTGGTCTGAGAGGGCGTTCGATTTGTACTTGATCTACTAGTACGTACCTCTCCAGGTAGGTGTTGTTTCTCCGGGCGGGTCTCGTAGTCGCGGGCGAGTCTGCGGTGCAGCATCAGCCAGCCCAGGCTCCGCTCCACGACTCAGCGGCGTCTCACGACGTGGAAGCCGGGGGTCTTAGTGTTACGCGGCACCACCTCGGCGTCGATACCCAGCGTGGCGGCGTGTTCGATGAACTGGTTCTTGAAGCCGGCGTCCACCCAGGTCTTGGTGACGCTCGGGTAGGCGACTTTGAGCTGTTCCAGGACCTGGATTCCGGCGCGGTTGTCGGTCACGGACGCGGCCATGACGATGACGACTAGCAGGAGGCCCAGGCTGTCTGTGACTACGCTGCGCTTGCGGCCCACGATCTTTTTCGCGGCGTCGGTTCCCTGTGTCGCGGTCGGCGGGTTGCTGGACGTCTTCACGCTCTGTGTATCGATGATGGCGGCGGTGGGCTGCGGATCGCGGCCGGCTTTGACTCGGGCGAGGGCGGCCAGGCGACGTTGAGCTGGGCGAAGATGCCTTCATCGCGCCAGGCGGCATAGTAGTAGTAGACCGTGGTGTGTGGCGGAAAGTCATGGGGGAGGTACTTCCAGGCGATCCCGGTCCGATTGACGTAGAAGATGGCGTTGAGTACCTCCCGAACGTCGGTGCGGGCCGGTTCGCCGGTGGGTCGCCGGTCGAGGCGTGCCTGCTGCCAGGCGGTCAAGGTCGGTCCGACCAGTGCCCAACGGGCGTCGGAGATGTCGCTGGGGTAGGCGCGGCGAGCGGTCACGGTAGAGATCTACTCTGGACGGAGTAGGGAGACCGGCAGCCGACAAGCGCGGCGATTCATGGTCAGGTTTACGTCAGACGGAATCTGAAGCGCATATGGGTATGGAGCAGGAGTCATCCAGCCCGTCAGAGCGCGAACAAATAGGCATTAATTTGCGTATGGTGCGCATCGGGCTGGCCGCAAATCAATCATAGCATGACAGCGGTTCATTGAATGCCCTCTAAGAGCACCGTCTATAGGTGGTCGTACTGGTCAGATGGTGGCTGCGGGTAGCAGACGGGCACGAACATCGGCGATCATGTGAGTTCTCTACGCTCCGTGATCGAGGGATGCTCGTGCCCGCGTTGCCATCATCGCTGCTGGACCCGGTCTGGGTCGAGTTCGCCGCTCATCTTCCCGCCCGCCCTGAGTTCGATCCGGGGCATCCGGTGGGGTGCCATAGGCGACGGATCCCGGACCGGGTGGTGTTCGAACACCTGGTTGAGGCGCTGGTCCACGGCTCGGGCTACGAACGCATCGCTACCGAGCGGTGTTCAGACTCCACTATCCGACGCAGGCTCAGACTGTGGGCGGACGCCGGAATCGCTCACTTGGTGCACGCGGCGACGCTAACCGCCTTCGACCAGCCCATCGGTCTACAGGTCGAGCACATCACGGCCGATGGGTGTATCACCAAAGCCCCGTGCGGCGGCGGTAAGGCAGGCCCGTCGCCAGTGGACCGCCGAAAGGGTGGTCTGAAGCGATCAGTCGCTACCGACGCCTGCGGGGTTCCGCTCGGTATCGTGTCCGCTGGGGCCAACCGCCACGACTCGCCTCTGCTGGCCCCGACCCTGGCCGCCGCAACAGCCCAGGTCAGCGGCCCCTGGCCCGAACACATGACCGTCCACCTCGACGCCGGCTACGACTCCAGCGTCACCCGCAACCTCCTGGAAAGCATCGCGGTAGACCACGACATCGCCACCAAAGGTGAGGCCACCTCGATCCAGACCGGCGGCCGGTGGGTCGTCGAACGCACCCACTCCTGGATGAACGGCCACGGCAAACTACGCCGCTGCACCGACCCGAACCCCAAAATCGTCGACTTCTGGCTACAC
Source organism: Pilimelia columellifera subsp. columellifera (assembly GCF_039532605.1). Classification (NCBI taxonomy): domain Bacteria; kingdom Bacillati; phylum Actinomycetota; class Actinomycetes; order Micromonosporales; family Micromonosporaceae; genus Pilimelia; species Pilimelia columellifera. The sequence goes on along the minus strand of NZ_BAAARY010000029.1, from coordinate 14,891 downwards.
CTAGCAGCCGCTCTCGTCACCATCCGTGCCCTCATCCGCGAAGCCAGAACCCGCTACCGCTGGGACACCCACCCCACAAGCCGCCGCCTCCGATGACCTACTGACGGTCGCTCTAAGACCCGCGGCTTCCGCAGACTCGCCCGCGACTACGAGACCCGCCCGGACAGCTCCGAAGCCATGATCCACATCGCGATGATCGACAACGTCAGCCGCCGATTAACGGACGAATCAAAACCTACCTGGAGAGGTACGTACTAGTAGATCAAGTACAAATCGAACGCCCTCTAAGGGTGGATTCGGCTCAGTAGAATTCCGGCATCGCTCGGATGGCCCGGGTGATGCTGAGGGCACAGGCATGTACGGGCGCGACGATCGTCGCGAGCCTGCCGCGATGCCCTTTCGCCAACGCTGTCACGATTGCTACGGGCGGCCGTTGCTCGATGGAAATGGGGCAGGCGATACCGAGCAGCGTCCGCTCGCCGGAACCGTAGGCCACCGCCGCGTACTGTTGGGACCTGACAATCTCGGCGCCCGATCCGGCGTAGTCGGTTGACGGATCCAACGCCCGCATCAGCCGCCGCGTCGCCGCGATGCTGAGCCGCTCGTCCGCTACGTCGCGACTGGCATTTTTGGCGCTGGGGTTTCCACAGCGTGCCAGGTGGATTAGCTGGTCATGTTTCGTGACGGAAAGCACCGCACGGCCCCCGGTAAGTTCGCAAAGGCGCCGCAAGTGGGGTAGCGCGGTGGTACGCAGAAGGTCGTGCCGGTGGACTCGGGCGCCGAAGTGTGCCAAGCGTGGGCCGAGACGTAGTCCACTGCGACCGCGTTCGAGAATTCCCCACTCCAATAGCTCGGCGACCAGTCGGTGGGCCGTCGGTTTCGGCAAGTCGGCCCGGCGGGCCAATTCACTCAGGGACAGTTCATGGTCCCGTCCGCCAAAACTGTCAACTATTGATAGCCCACGCGACAACATGGAACGCTTGGGTGAATCGACCTGTGCTTCACTCCGTGGACTCGCTTCGGTCAAAGCCATGTTCATTCTCCTGGCACTCTCTTTCGGCTCACGAAGGCTCGTGACCGTGCGGTTGAGGGGTAATCCCTCACCCGAACGTGATGACCGTATGACGGCATCTATGAAAAATTCGTGACAGGTCAGCTTGTCCCGCGTGCCGACCTGTCCCGAAGACGACTGGCGCTGTGGCAACAGTCGTCGACTTCCAGCCGCGGGACGAGGGTCTGAGCCGCTTTTGGGACACCTGGGATGTGTCCACCCCACCTACCAGCCCAGCTGCCTATGCAGCGGGACGGTCTCAGGTTCGACGAGTTGGGACAGCGGGACGAGTTGGGACAGCGGCTCGTGCCACATGGCGCTCAAACCATGACTTCTCGGTGTCGGGCAGCGGTCTTGCGATTCGGGTCGACCTAAGCACGGCGGCCCCGAAGGGAAGGTGGTGCATTCTTGGGCTGACGACAGCTGTCGGCCTGATGCTCAGCGACGCTGATGGGGGAGCGTGCTAAGTTTTTGTGCATCTCAACGAGACGACTGAAGTGCTAGCCGGATGGCCGTCCCGAAACCCGAAGCACTTCTGGCTGAGCAACCCGCAGTCGCCCGGCGGTCAGTGCTGCGCGAAACTCGTTGGCGGCCCAGCGTAGGACCCGCCGTCACGTTCATTTAGCGGGAACGTCGGAGCCTTCGGTTCGGCATGTAGCCGGCGGACGCAGCGGCCAGGTCTAACTCACATTGGTTGAGGCCGCCTTTACGGGGGCCCCAAGCCGGCGAATCGAGCAAATGATCGAACGTTTCGTACAGTGGAACACTACTGGACCAATCCGGCCGACCCCCATTAGCGTCTGGGCACCCCATGACTTAGGCGCCGTCGTGTTGGCGCCCTTCCTAGACGACCTTGGATTCCGGTGAGGTGAGAAGACCACCATGGCAGACTCGCGAACGCATCATTTAGACGGCGGTGTCCCGGTGATTGTGCACACCGAACCGGGAAGGCGTATGACGGGCCTGGCACTGGCCGTCGGCTTTGGAGCACGGCATGACCCGCATGACGCTGGCGGGATGGCTCACTTGCTGGAGCATCTTGTGATGTCGGCGCCGTTGGCCGGCGGCGCTTCGCTCAGCCGGCGGATCGAGCAGCTCGGCGGGGTCAGCAACGCGACGACTGGCCCGGAGTCACTCGTCGTCCACGCCCACGTACTGACCGAGGACGCTGAACGTGTGGCCGACTGGATCTGCCGGGCGGTCCTGTGCCCGGAGATCACCACGGCCGTGCTGGACCGGGAACGCAGGGTGGTACTTCAGGAGCTGGCCGCCGCCGCGGCGGATCCGTGGGACGCGGTTCAGGACGCCTTCCTGGCGGCGCTGTTCGCCGGACACCCGCTAGGCCGGCCGGTCGGTGGCCTGGAGGCGAGCCTGAACGCGACCGGTGTGGATCACCTGGCGGACGTCCACCGGGCGGCATTGTCCGCGCCAGTGACCTTCGCGAGCGCGGGCGGCTTGGCCGATGCGCAGATCACCGCGGCGCTTGTCCGCGGTGGCCTGGGCGCGCTGCCGATGGGCGCCGTGGCCAGCGAGGCCGATGACGGGCCGCGGGTGGCGCCCCCGGTCGGTACGCCGTCCTGGCCCGACGGTTTCGGCTGGCTGATCGCCGGCTCCAGGGGACCGGCGGCTACGGATCCGCGGCGGGCTGCGTTTCAAGTCCTCGGTCACCTGTTGGGGGCGAGCCCGGCGTCCCTGATGTATGCCCGACTTCGGGACGATCATGGGCTGGCCTACAACTTCCGGGCCTGGTCCCGCAGCTATCGCGATGCTGGCGCCTGGCGCTTCCAGGCCGGTGTCGACACCGGCAACGGCCCCCGGGTCGTCGAGCAGCTTGGCGAGTGTCTCGGCGCCGTCGCCGCCGATGGTCCGCCGGCTGACGCGCACGCGGCCGCCGTGCGGCAGGCGGTGATGGGACTGGTGTTGGAGTGCGAGAGTCCACTGGACCACGCCGTCGCCGCCGCCAGCGAGCACTGCCTGACCGGCCAGACCTGGAACGTCGACGCGGAGGTCAGCCGGCTCGACCGAGTACAACCGGCTGAGGTCGCCGCCGCGGCCGGCGAGGTACTCGAATCGCTCATCGTCGTCACCCGGCCGTTGCCGGGAGCCGACCAGTGAGCCAATTCGACGCCTGCTCGGCCTACCTCGCCGACGCCACGGCCGCAGGGCATCAGGTGAGCGTCGACGGGCTGGCGTGTATCGCTGGGCGATACCACGAACCGCTCTCGGGAACCGTGCATTGCTTGGTCGAATACGCCGATAAGGCGCTGCTGACCGATCTCGACCGGCTGTACGGGGGACTGCGCGCCGCCCATCCCGAGGCTCGGACGCTTATCGTGCGGGCTCCGGCAGGGGTTCCGGTTGACCCGCGCCTGCTTCCGCTGCAGACGTATCTTCGCTATCAGCCCGACTCGGTCACCACAGTGGAGATGGCCGACCACGTCCGGCTCACCGTGGTGGAAAGTCGTGACCACGATGACCTGGTGAATGTCTGGTTGGTCCGGGCCTTCACCGACGGTGGAACCGACCTGGGCCGGACGGTCGATCCGGTGGCGACCGCCGAGGCAGCCGAAGCGATCCTGGCTGAGCCGGGCCGCCGTTCGTTGGTCCTGAAGGCCCCCGATGGGCCTGTCGGGCACGCGACGCTGCTGACCGAGGCGGTGGACGACGTCAGCGGCGTCCCCCACGTCGAACTGGTCGACGCGCTTGTCGACCACGCTGAGCTCCGTCCGGCCGGCATGCGCAGCCTGGTGGCGGCCGCCGACGTCTGCGCCCGGCAGCTAGGCCTTCCCCTGCTAGGCAACGTGACCCACCACGCCCCGGGCGAGGACGCGGACTCCTCGCGCGTGCTCGCCAGCTTGACCCGGGCCGGTTGGCGGCCGGTGTTCGCGTACTACCACGCGCCCTGCTCTGGAGCAGGCCCGAGTACGAGTCCGACCGAAGTCCATTACCAACAAGTACGAGCACGATGACGATGATCGAGGTGGACCGGCTGACCCGGCACTATCCTGGCCACCACGGGTTACCCAAGGCCGCCCTGTCCGAAGTTAGCTTCACGGTCGCCAAGGGTGAGGTACTCGGACTGCTCGGGCCGAACGGGGCGGGAAAGACCACGCTGTCCCGCATCCTCACCACCCTGCTGCTGCCGACTTCGGGTACGGCCACTGTGGCCGGCTTCGACGTGATCCGTTTTCCTAGAAGGGTTCGACACCACATCGGTCTCGTTCTCGGCGGTGACCGCGGTTTGTACGGTCGGCTCAGCGCCAGGCAGAACTTGGACTATTGGGCGGCTCTTCAGGGCATGAACCGTCGGACCGCCCGCGCTCGGATCACCGAGTTGATCTGCCAGCTTGGCCTGGCCGACAGGGCCGACGACCGGGTCGAGACGTTCTCCCGCGGCATGGCGCAGCGGGTACACCTGGCCCGAGCTCTGCTGAGCGCACCGTCGGTATTGGTGATGGACGAGCCCACCAACGGCATGGACCCGCATGCCGTCGTCGGCTTCCGAGGTTTGATCCAGCAGCTGCGGGATCAGGGGACCACCGTGCTGCTGACCACGCACGACCTTCACGAAGCACAGCAGCTGTGTTCCCGCATCGCACTGATCGACCGTGGTCGACTCTTGCGCGTCGGCACCCCCCAGAAGTTGCTGGCCGCAGTGCGGGCGCCGCGTGTGGTTACCGCCGCTCGGGTCGCGCCGGCCATCGTCAACTCGCTCGCCGGGATCGTGGGGGCCCGAGTCCAATCGCGGGACGGTCAGCTCACGGTGCACGTCGACGATGACACGGTGCTCGCGACGGTACTGGCCAGCCTCGTCGCGGCTCAGGTCACTGAGCTGACCGTCGCACAGCCGAACCTCGCCGAGGTTTACCGAGGCGTCATTGAGGACCGGGAGTTCGCACTCTGATGTACGCCTATGCGCGCGTGCAGGCGCTTTTGATTCTGCGAAGTCCGGGGCAGTTTGCCATCCTGACAATGGTGCCGTTGTACTCCAGTGTCTTCTTCACGGTGTTGATCCATCACCATCGACAGTCCGCCGCGACCGTGGTCGCCCTGACTGCCTTCGGCATGAGTATGTGGGCGCACGCGATGTTTGTCGGCGCTGAGGCCGTCGATGACGACCGTCGCGACGGCACATTGGAACACGGGCTGCTGCGGCCCGAGAACTACCTGCGGGCGCTCGTCACCCGGGTCTCAGTGAGCTGTGCGTTGAGCCTCCCGGTGCTCGGGGAGGTCATTGTCGTCGGGCGGCTGCTGTTTGGTCTGCCGATCACGGTGGCCCGGCCGGCGATGTGCCTGCTCGTGATAGGGCTGGTCGTGGCCGGCACGGTCGGGGCCGCGCTGCTGACCAGCGCGCTGATGGTGCTGGTCCATGCCGCCCGCACGATGCAGAACGCGATGACCTACCCGTTCTATCTCCTCGGTGGGCTGCTCCTACCCGCCTCGACCCTGCCTCCGCCGTTCGATTGGCTGGCGCGGGGATTCTTTCTCGCCCATGGCTTCGCGCTCCTGCGGGAGCTGGTGCTGGGATCGGCGCCGCATCTGGCCGGCCGGCTCATACTGCTCGTCGCCATGGTCTTAGCCCAACTGGCGGTCGGCGTCGCGGCCCTGCGCTGGGTCATGCACTCCAGCCGCCACGGGAAGGTGAGTTTGCATGGCTAAATGGGTATGGCTGCGCCAGCTCGGTTACGGCGCGCTTAGCAGCTACCAGGATTACCGGGCGATGTTTACCTGGCGATCGTGGTCTTGTGGCTGGCTGCTGCGGCTGCTATGCCAGGTCCTGTTCTTCGCCACGCTCGGTAGGCTGGTCGGCTCAGCGGGCGCCGAGGAATACATGGCGGTCGGCAACGCCGCCATCCTGGCTCCGCTGGGTGCGCTCGGCGTCGTCTCCTCGACCCTCGGGGAACGGCGCTCCGGCACACTACAGTTTTTGTTGATCAGCCGCGCCAACCCGCATCTTGTGCTGGCATCGCGGGGACTTCACTGGCTGGCGGACGGCGTGATCACGGCAACGATCGCGCTGATGGCGGTGCCGGCGTTGGTGGACGTCCACATCGCCTTCGGCCGCCTGCCGCTGGCATTCCTCCTACTCCTGCTCATGGCGTCGAGTACCTACCAACTGGCGTTGTCCCTGACTGGCGTGAGCTTGCGATGGCCGGGCAGTCGGACCTACTTGACGGCCGGCGTCGGCATTCTGTTGATGCTGGCCGGTGGGGTCAACACCCCCACCCCGCGGTCGGGGCTGCTGGGAGCGTTGGCCCATCTCCTACCCGCCGTCAACGCCATACCAGCGCTGCGCGCCCTGCTCGGCGGTGAGTCGGTGCCGCTGGGTGGGATCTACCTAGAGCTCGCCGTGGCCGTCGGTTGGGGTCTGGCAGCGCACAGCATCCTCACCTGGTCGCTGCGCCGCGGCGTCGATCGCGGCACGATCGACCTCCCCTGACGCGCCTCGGCGGGCCACCCATCGCGCCAGGGTCTGAACCAGGTCAGATCCAGCCGTCGGCGCGGTACGCCGCCACCTTCCGCATAGTCAACGATCGGACTTCGGGCAGCACATCGTAGAACGCGGCGATCGCCACCGCGCTCTTCACCACGTCGAGAACCTCTTTCGCCACATCCTCGCGTCGGGGCGGGCCGTTCTTGGCGTGCTTGATGCCCATACCCTCCATGCAATTCACCTGCTGTGCCAGCTCGCCGGTCTCCTCGGCGAGCCTGGACACCTGATGGAATACCCCTGCATGGGTGGGAAAGCGAGCGTTCAAACCATTCACCAGCGCGACTATCTCGTCCAGCCAGTCGGTAGCGTCGTGTTCCATGAATCGTCCTTCGGTAACGTAATCGTTTTGAACGCGGGCACGTCAGTAGGCGTTTCGGATGGCGTCCATCCGTTCGCTGACTATGCGTTTCTCCGCGGCCAGGGCGTGCGCGGACCGGGCGCTGACCCGGTGGGTAAGGCTATCCAGAAAAGTACGGTCGGCCCGTAGCCGGGCCGGATCGGTCTGTTCGCGGCGGGTCAGATGCTCGGCCAGAGTGCTCCAGCAGACGCTGATCCGGCGGCCATCGGCGGCGCTGCGGGCTCGAAACTGGCGGCCCTCGAAGCCCCAGTGCGCGTACTCGCCGGGGCCGTGACGGAGCAGCATCGTCGGCGCGTGCGTCCGATCGTATCCGGCAGAGCTCTCGTTGAACTCGCTGGTCAGGACGTAACCGGTGTAGAGGGGCTTGGCCAGCCCGCCCTGGAACATCTCATGGATGCTGGTGCCCTTGACGAACACGCAGTCAGCCTTGGCCAGCCGTCGAGCCAGCACAGGAGAGAGCTTGCGGATATTGGCCGTCGACATCCGGGGGCCGACGGCGCATAGTTCGGCCTGGCTGAGGGCGGTCGTGACCCCGGCCCGGCGCATCGTCGGATGGGCGATGACGCGGCGCAGGTACGACACGTCGGCGTCCGTGTAGCACGGCAGCGACTTCGGGACCAGGGTGAGATGCATGCGCGGATTAAGTTCGGCTAGTCGGGCCAAGAAGAGTAGGTCGAAAACAGTTTCTGGGTAATCGTCGAAGAACCACACCAGATGCCGCTTCCCATTTAGGGTGTCGGCTGCGAACGAATCCCAGTGGTCCACCAGAAAAGGTCGGCGGGCAAGCTGCTGAAACCTGGACCACAACTGTCCGGCAATCCTTGCCGGTGCCGTGCCCAGGTCGACTGGAAGCGCCACGTTCAGCTCGGGGGTGCGCAGTTTCATTTCGGCGCCGATCAACCCGGAAACGAGGCTGCAGCTCAGCAGCCAACGCAGGTCCCGCTGGCCGGCAGCGAGTACGCGCCTCAGTAACGAGAACGCCACCGGAACCGCTGCCTCGACGTAATGCCGATGAGTGATCACTGGTGCCTCGACGTCACCGCGAAGGCAGTGCGCCACGACCCGGTCGACGACGGAGGGCAGTTCCTGGTTCCATAGCGAGTCGGCGACCGCCACCCCCTGGACTCGATGGGTCAGGAGGCACAAGAGCTGGGTGAGGCAAAAGTCCGTCGCCGCCGCGGCCGCCCTCCCGTCGGCGGGCGACAGCACTGCATCGACCTTGGCCCGTAACGCGTTTCGGAGCCACAATTCGGGATCCGACTCGGCGTCATCGAGGAACACGGTGCCCGCCATACGCTCGCCCACGGTGAAGCCATCGGGTTCAAAGTCCGGGCGCGCCAGTAATTCACCGTTCCCGGCCGTCGCTGAGTCGTCGCACAGGATCCGGCCCAACAGCCGGCGGTCGGTCAGGTCAAGGCTTCGACGGGTGCCCCCGACGTCAGCCGTCGTGTCATCCAAAGCCGCTGCCGCCCGACACGATCGCGCCCGCGGGGGACACCTCAACCGTCATGCCGTCACGCAGCCATTCTCGGGCCGCCGGCATCACAATCGCCGGGATGCCTCGTTCACGCAGCACGATAGCCGTGTGGCAAAGCAGGTTGCCCCGTTCGAAAACGAAAGCCTCTGCCCGGTCCACCAGTGGAATGAGCCCGGCCGACGGGTATTCGGCCACCACGATCGTCCGCTCGTGGACGGACATCGCCCGGATGATGGAGTCCAGAGCATCGGAATCGAACAAGTTTGGGTCATCGGATCCCACCACACTGATGTCGTGCGCTGCCACCAGGTCGTCCAGCACTCCGGCGTCGGGCAGCGTGACCGCGACCCCGGTGGCGCTGCCAGGCGAGATGACATTGACGGCTGACGAGCGCTGACCGGGCAGCCGTCGGCTTTCCAGACTGACATCGCGGATCACGGCCCGCCCGGCGCTGGTGTACCACTCGAGGCGCGCCTCTCCTAACGCGGCGCACATCGTGCGGCTGATCCGCGCGATATCCCGCACCTGTGGGTCTGGTAGGTCGAGCGGGTAGAGAGGTGCGTCCTCGGGGCGCCACCACCAACCGTCTCCCGGGAAAATTCGGCAGCGGGTGTCGAAGGTCGCGACGTGCTCTCGGTGTACTGCTTCGTCAACGTCGACGACCATTACTGACGGCTGCAGGCGGCCTTCCTTGATCCCGGGCAGGCCCGCTGGGAAGGCCTCGACCAGGATCCGCCCGTCAGACATGAGCGCTGAGAATCCCGACGCCTGGGCCGCGACGACCTCTCCGATGTGCACCGCGCTGAACTGGCCGTCGGCGATTCGGTTGCGATCGTGACCGGCGGCCAGCTCCCCCGCCAAGTCCGCCACGACGGCCACCCGGTCGGTGCCGCGGCGAGACCAGTTGATCTGAACGAACTCGCTGGCCACTTGACGGGCCAGCTCGGCTGCCAACCGATCTACGTCGGCCAGCCGGTACACGGCGTAGAACTCCTGGTACGACGCGACGCCCGCCAACGTGCACTGACGTCGCAGCCACATGTGCTTCTGCAGGGAGCGTTCCAGCCGCTCGCGGCAATGTCCGAGATCCAACTCGTATAGCTCGTCGATCGCCGACTCGATCCACCACGCCGACGCCGTGGGCCGGGCTAGAACGCGCCGGCTTGTGACCGGCCGGGCCTGCAAAGCGTGCACCGCTCCCGCCTGAACCGCCCACTCGATGTCCATCGGACCGTGGAACAGCTCCTCGGCCCGCCGCGCCAGCGTGACCAGATCCGCTGCCACGTCGGGGCCGAGCCGCTGGGCGTCATCCGGATCCATGATCGATAGCCGGTTCGACGGCGCCCGGCCCTCGGTGGCATCGACGGAGTTGCCATGTGCCACGTCGACGACCGGACCCGTCGTACTGCCAAGGGGATCGTGCGTGAACAGGACTCCGTGCAGGTCCGGCGTGATATAGCGCTGGATGAACGCCGCGTAGAGTTGAGGCAGCGAGCCTCGCGTGTAGTAGTAGCAACTCGGGGCGTACATCGCCCCCCAACACCGACGCACGGCCTCGATCACCTCGCTGGCCGTCGTCAGCGGCCCCTCAGAGCGGAACACTCCGGCGAAGGAATGCTCAGCTCCGTCCTCCGCTGGAACCGACGACCGGACGATCACCGGGCCGTCGTCTAACAGCGGCGTCACCGCCGCTGTTAGGTCGCCCAACAGGTCGTCTGGCAGCGGCGTCGACACGATCATCCGGCGGATCCGGTCGAGGCGGCGCCCGGTGTCGGCGGGCACCGTGCGGATGCCGGCGAGTTCCTGGGCGATGGTCACCCCCAGTGAGGTGCTGGTCTTGGCCCGCTCGAACCATGCAGACGTCAGGCACCATCCGGCTGGGACGTCGAATCCCTGCTCGCGCAGCAGGGCAAGGTTGCGCGCTTTAGTACCGGACACGTGGTGAGAATCGGCGGTCGCTTCGAACAGCGAGATCACCAGTGGGGTATCGCTTGCCGGACCGTCCTTCATGATGCTCGCCGCGTACGACCGTCTGCGGCGCCGTCGACATTGAGTCGTAGCGGCTCGCCCCCGAGCGCGACTGGATAAACTTGAAACTCGTACATGTCGATCATTTGGATGGTCCCGTCCGGGTAGATGCCGTACTGGTACTGCGTTCGTGCCTCGGCTGTCGGCTTGAACCGACGTCCACTGTCACCTTTGATGTTGATTGCCTGCTTGACCGGGCTATCGCCGGCATAGGAACCGAGGTCATAGATGTCCTTCACCGCAACGTGGGTAGAGTCTTCCATCAGACTTTCGACCTTGGCTCGGGCGACTCCCGCGACAACCAGTGCGTGTTCGAGGAATTCCAGAGATTCGTCACGGCGTTCGGCTGTCGATTTGAGATTTATCCGAAAACGTCGGCCCTGCGGATCCTCCATCCGGGTGGAGCCCAGGTCCCATAGCGGCGCCAGGATCGCGATGTCCTGCGCGATATTGTCCAGATACCGGTCGGTGCCCCAGCCCTGGTCACACGGCGTGATTGTCAGCTTGATCTGCGACGCCACCTCCGGATCTCCGGCGAGCCGGCGCAGGGCCTCGCGAGCCTGACGCTTGCCTTCACTACCGTTGGTCACCAGGTAGATCCCCTGGTCCAGGTACCGCCGCCAGAGCACGCCGACGTCGTAGGTATCGCGGATACCCGATCCGCTGCGTACCAGGTAGTCCAGCGGGTCACTAATTCGCCATGAGGCGATACTTCGTCGCGGCGACCTCCCACGCTCCCGGTAGGCATCACCCACGTCGGACACTACCTTCGTCAGTGTCGCGAATGGCGTCATGATTACCGGCGACTGGTCGCCGAATGCGGGGCAATGCAGGCAGTTGCGACGGCAGTGGTCGTTGGCGTGGATGAAGCCGAGGCCGTCGAGTACTTCGTCCAGGAGCCCAGCTCGGACCACCGGCGCTAACGTGTTGAAAGACATAATGCTCCTATCAGATGGGCCATTAGAAACTTCGCGATGATGAGGCTGTGATAGGCGCGAGGTCGAGGCACAGCAACTCGCCGTTTCGCAGATGCGCCCGGTGCGAATGCCAGGTGTCGAGCAGGTCCCATCCGTTGAGCTGCGCCACGAGGACACCGATCGTGACCGCGTGCGATACGACAACGACAGAGTCATCTCCGCTGGCGGCAAGGCGATCAAGGAAGCGGGACACGCGGACGTCGACATCGAGCAGACTCTCGCCGCCCGGCAGGCGCTGGGTGGGATCTCGCTGCCACGCGGCGAGGGCTGGATTGATGTCTGGCCGGGTGGACGGGTGACCGTCCGCCAGCGTCCCCCAGTCGATCTCGCGGAGTTCGGGATGACTGATCACGGTGCTGGGCCGGAGGTAACGCTCGATGAGGTCGGCTGTGTCCAACGCCCGCCGCGAGTCGCTGCTGTGTATCGACTGCGGTCGATCTGGTAGTTCGGCGATCGCCTGGCCGGCTCGGCATGCTTGCTGCCATCCAGCACCGTCGAGGGCGACGGCGGCAGACGAAGGGAAACGACGGGCCTGGTTCGCCGCCGTCTGTCCGTGACGGACGACGGTCAACTGCATCGCAGTAACACCTCCGTCCGAGATGACACTGAGAGTGGGGTGTCCTGCATAGGTAAGGCTCGTACGCCACGGCCGGCCAGGTGCTGCCGTACCCGTTCAGCCGTTTCGGCCGGCGGAGCTTCGGCGTCGCACGCACACACGGGCACCCCGGCGTGCCGTAGCAGCGTCAGGCCCGGCAGAGTCTCGTCCTGGTAGGTGCGCACCTTGCCGGCCATCCGACGCAACGCAGTCGGGTCCAACGACGTCTGCCGCCCGAGGGCACGCTGGCGCTGCCGACGCATCGACGCAGCCTGTACATCACCCGGCAGCTCGAGGTGGATGACCGTGAGGCGCGCGGACAGGACACTGTCGAGGAGCATTCGTGCCTGCTGCACACCGCGGGGTAGACCGTCCAGTAGGACGGGGCGGGTAGCAGAGATTCGCTCGACCACATCCAGCAGGACGCGGTCGAGTCCAGCTGGCATAAGCAGTCCAACGCTCGCCTGCTCCTCGGCCTCGTCCCGCAGCGCGTCGATCGCCTTCCGCTCCGATGGACGCAGGCGCGGTAGTAGGACTACGTCCTGCCTCAACAGCGCGGGCACCGACGCGATGACCGAACTTTCACTGCCGCGCTCACTCGCCTGAGCGAACAGTTCCGCCTGAGTGGACTTTCCGGAACCAGGCGGTCCGACGAATGCGACTACCGGTAGGCCGATGCTCACTATTCGACCCCTTCACTTCGCATCGTCGTCGAATTCGAGAGCTCGTTGCCGTGTTCCGTTAGCGTTCCGATGCCGATCGCCATTACATTTGTCTCCCACGGGTGAAATGGGCCGCGGTCCGGACACGAGTCCTCGCCTGTCGGTCCGTTGATCGGTGACAGGCAGCCAGAAAAACATGTCCAATTACGTCGGACAAGATTCGTTCCACGGTGTGAAACAGTCGAAGCCAGCGGCGGATCGGTGCGTTACCGTCGGCTTAGGATCCACCACCGGACGGGTTGGCGAAGTACCCAGGTGCGTGGAGCGACCTGCGGGCATCGCGATTCAAGGCGCGGGCCGGGGTCACCGTTTTAGATCATCGGCGCGAAACGTGCGTCGGTAGTCGCACCGGGAGAGGAGGAATGACATGGACCGCAACCACAAGTCCGCTCTGCGTCCGCGCCTGAGCGGCGTCCGCACTGGCCGCTGAGGCTGCCCGGCGTCGTGGAGCACTGTGCTCCGCGACGCCGGGCGCAGACACCATTAGCCACACGTCGTCGGTCGGAGGATTCAGCCTTGGCTATGAGCGCTCGCCCGAACTCCGAGTCGGTTTCTCGTTCCCCATTCCTCCTCACCGCCGATACTCTCTACGATTTGCTCGAGGTCAATCCGGAACAGCCGCTGCGCCATCTGGTGCATGTCGCGCGCGGCGTCCGCGGCGTCTTTCCGCCGCTAGTTCTCTCCCTCGCCGCACGTGACGGCGCGACGCTGGGTACCGGGGCCCGCGACGAACTACGTCGTATGGCCGAGCGGAGCACCTGCTACGAGCGGCTCGCCCAGGACCTGACCTCAATGGATGGCGTCCGCGTCATCAAGGGGCCGTCACTGGCCCGACACTATCCGCCGGAGCTAATCCGGCCGGTGGGTGACCTCGACGTGGTGGCGCCGGATGAGGCCAGTCTGTGGCGCGCGGCGCACCGAGTGCTGCGAAAACACCCCGTTACCGAGGTGGACCTGTCGGTTATTCGCGACGGGCAACGGCGCCACCTGCTTCTGTCGCTTTGGTGGCCGGCCGCCGACCCGCTGCTCGACAAGGGACTACGCGTTGAAATCAGCACGTTCGCCTTCGCTGGCGAGCCTGGCGTTGTGCCGCTACGGTCGAACCTGCCCGACGACCAGGCTGTCGCTGACCTACTCGCGCTCGCGGAGGAGCGGTTCCAACGTCCGTTTACCGCCAAGGACCTCATTGACCTGACATATGCTCTGACCGCCCCGACAGCACCCGACCCGGACGCGCTCGCGCTGGCTGCGGACAACTACCGGTTAAGCCCGGAGCTGCTGGAACTCGGCGAGGCGGTCCTCGTGCATCCGGCACTGGCGCCTGCCGTGCCCGCTGCCCTGCTCGACCGGCTGCGGAGCCTCACCCCAGCGGAAGTCGCCCGTCGCGGTGACCGGCGTCCGCTTGAGCAGCTGGCCAAGGCGGACCAGAGCGTCGAGGAGCGCCTAGCCCAAGGTTTGCCGGCGTACGGCTTCAGCCTGTCCGGAGCGCCGCGAATTCGGGATCAGAAAGCCATGACCTGGCACGACGTCGGCGGGATCGTCATCGCACGTACGCCCGTTGCGGATTTCCTCATGGTCACGGGAGAAGTAGTCGATCCGGACCGTCACGACATCGCCCTCCATTGGCTGAACAACCAAGCTGAATTGACTCAACCCCATCGAGTACGAGACCATCATGACCCCACTTACCGAACACCTACTTACGTTCAGCTGGTCGTGGACATCGGCACTCGGTTGTGAGTTTGAATTGGTGGTCGCGGCAGGCAGGTGTCCGTCACGGGCAATCGTTAAAGCTATCCGCGACCTGTTCATCCAGCAGCAGGTCGGCACCGACATCTGGATCGCCCTCGGCTGGCGTGTTGGCTTCCTCATCGTTGCGTATTTCGTCGCTATGGCCACGTACCGCCGCAGGATCTCCTAGCTATTCGGACACGCCGTCGAGTCCCGTAGATGACTTTATGGCTCGAAACGGTAGCCCATTTCGGGTTCAGTGATGAGATGTCGTGGGCGGCTGGGATCTTCTTCGAGTTTTCGGCGCAGTTGAGCTAGGTATTGGCGTAGGTAGCTGGACCATCGAAAACAAGGTCCACTGAGCCTTTCCGGGCAATCCTTTGGTCACAGAAGGTGACGTAGGTGGCGACACGCCGACCGGCTCGGGGTCCAAGATGGAGACGCGGCGCCCCGGTAGG
>NZ_BAAARY010000028.1:0-15689 GCF_039532605.1 Pilimelia columellifera subsp. columellifera | reverse complement strand
CAGGGTGTGGGGGTGGTCGGCGCCCAGCACCCGTACCTGGTCGGCGAGTAACTGTTCCATGGCGGCGGCCGCGCCGTCAGGATCCCCGGCCTCCCCCCGGCAGTAGGCCAGGTTGTGGCGGATGGTCAGGGTGTCAGCGTGGTCGGCGCCCAGCACCCGCACCCGGTCGGCGAGTAACTGCTCCATGGCGGCGGCCGCGCCGTCAGGATCCCCGGCCGCCCCCCGGCACCGCGCCAGGCTGTGGCGGGTGGTCAGGGTGTCGGGGTGGTCGGCGCCCAGCACCCGTACCTGGTCGGCGAGTAACTGTTCCATGGCGGCGACCGCGCCGCCATGATCCCCGGCCTCCCCCCGCCAGTGGGCCAGGTCGTGGCGGGTGGTCAGGGTGTCAGCGTGGTCGGCGCCCAGCACCCGCACCCGGTCGGCGAGTAACTGCTCCATGGCGGCGGCTGCGCCGTCAGGATCCCCGGCCGCCCCCCGCCAGTAGGCCAGGTTGTGGCGGGTAGTCAGGGGGTCGGCGTGGTCGGCGCCGAGGCGTTCGGTGGCTGTGGTGTGGAGTTGTTGGAAGTGTTCGGCGGCGGCGGTGACCTGACCCACGGCGCCGAGGCTGTATCCGACCTGGAACAGGACCGGGTGGCCCCGGTTGTGCCAGAGGTGGTTGTCGCTGGTGGTGTTCAGGGCGGTGGTGTTGGTGCGGTAGGTCTGCTCGACCTGTGGGTTGTTCGCGATCGGCGGCCACGCCGCGACAAGGGCATCACCGACGGCCCATGCCAATTCAGCCCGGGTGTGGGCTGGGGTGTCTTCTCGGACGGCCCGCTGCACCAGCCCGTGTACGCGGACCAGGTTGGCGTCGATGGTGAGCAGGCTGAACCCGTGCAAGAGCTGTAGTGCGTTGTCGATGTCGTCACGCCAGTCGGCGCGTTGCTCTGGGCTTTCGGGCGCAGGTGCGCCGGTAATGGTGGCCAGGTAGTCGATCATCGGGTCGGTGCGGAAGAACGCGGTGGGGATGCCGTCGGGAGATAACAGGGCGGCGGCCTGCAGCAGCGGTAGGGCGAAATTTTGCGGTTCGAGGGCGTTGGCGGCGTCGATGGAGATGGCGAATGTCGCCGCGACGGTGGCGTTGTAGCCGTCGGGGAGGGCGTCGGTAGGTGGTAGCAGCTTGGCCAGGGCGCGCCGTTGGTCGGTCAGCTTGCGCCGATACGCCGCGCAGGTCATGGTCGGGCTTCTGCCGATGAAGCCTGCGGCCTGCGCTAGCGCCAACGCCAGATTGCCCAGATCCTCGGTCAGCCCGGCGGCCTCATCCAGGACCACCGGGTCGTCGCCCAGCACCCGACGTAGATAGGCGTGCGCCTCACGCGGGGTGAAGACCCCTACCTCGACCAGGACCCGCCCGGTGGCCGGGCCGGTCAGGACTGGGTCGCGGCGGCGGGTGGTCACCACACACCGGCCGGCCGGTGTGTGCGGCGGCCACAGGCCGGTCAGATCCGCTGGGGACTGCAGATCGTCGAGGACTACCAGCCACCGCAGGTCGGCCTGCGCTTTAGCTGCCAGCCAGTTAACGAACCGGGCCGCCCCGGCCTCGACCGTGTCGTCTTCCACCCCGGTCACATCCGCCGCGGCCACCGCATACGCCTGCTGCACCGCCTGCGGCGATGATGCCGGCGCCCACACCAACAAGTCCAGCAGGTCCTCACCCCACAGCCGGTGGGCCAGCGCGGCAGCGACCTGCGTCTTACCGACCCCACCCATCCCGGTCACCACCTGGCCGGCTACGACCGCCGTTCCACCACCGGTCAGCGCGTCGAACAGTTGCCGGTCCTGGTCACGGTCCTGCCTCCCCGCAGCCAGCGCCGGCGCCGCCCCCACCCGGTGCGGCAGGCTCACTGGATCGCGCTTGACGTTGTTGATGATTACCCGGCTGTTGTCCCTGGCCTCCCCGATGAAGCTGCCCGAGACGGGACCGGTGAGCTGGACAGGTGGGGTGGAGCCGTCGTCGGGGGCCCCGGCTGCCGTCAGGTCACTGGCCCTCACTACGACCGTTGTGGATGATCACCCTCGCGCTGTCCCGCGCGGTACCGATGAAGCTGCCCGAGACCGGGCAGTGAATAACCGGGCCCGCCGGCAACGAGTCCGCTGCAGGAGGATCCGTCGTCGTCGACGGCGGTGACGCCGGGGCACCCGCCACCGTTGGCAAGCGGGGGCGGCGCAGCGCGACTATGGCCACCACCAGCCCCGCGATCGCGCATGCCGCGGAGACCACGCCGCACACCAGCGACACCCACTTCTCCGCATCCTCCAACCCCAGACCCCGCAACACCCACACCAGACCCACGACGCCGGCACCACCTAGCCCGGCAGCGGCAAGCCACAACCCGAAGGTCGACCGGTGGGATGACGAGACAGTCGACGACGTCATCGGCTCAGTGTTCTCGACCCGCGCGACAGGCGTCCACTTCGATCATCAACCCGAGCTCGCGCCCTCGACCCTGCGTTACCCCGTCCGAGTGACCGCGTCCAGCTCAGCCCACCCCGCCCTGGCTTCGGAGGTGTGAACTGACACCGAATGTCGACGGGAACTGGCACCGGTCTGGGCCGGCTTACATGATCAATGTCGATGAGAGCTGACACCACTTCAGGCGCTGGCGTCGTCCTGGGGAGCCCTGCGATGAGAGCCCCGGATTTTGAGTCCGGGGCTCTGGGTGTTGACGGGCGGAGTTAGGCGGGGCGCGGGGACGGCGGCGCGGGCGGTGGTGGTGGTGGGTGCCAGGCGGTAGGAGTCGGCGCCGGTCTCCAGGATGTTGCCGCCGAAGGTGAGCCGGTTGCCGTCACGGCTCACCGTGTGACGCCATCGTCGGCGGCGGCTAGTCGACCATCCGCATGAGGTCGCCGACGGCTCGGTGGGCGCCGGCGTCTTTGACGGCGTGTTCTAGGGCGTCCATCGCCCTGGCCAGCAGCACGCCGCCTTCGGCGCTCTCGCCGTCGGCGCGTAGCGGGTTGATCGAGATCTGTTTGGCGTGGGTCATCGCGCCGAGCGCGGCCGCGGTGGCCCGGATGGTGCGCACCAGCACGTCGCCGCTGCCGACGTCGCCGGCGCGGGGGAACGGGCCGCCGAAGTCCAACTCGTTGAGTGCCATCGCCAGTTTGTTGGTCCGCCATTGCAGCAGCGCCCACTCGTCGACCTCGTCGCCGCAGCGCGCGCCGGCGAACGCGCCCAGGGTCGCGTCGGCCAGGTCGCGGGGTGTGGCGCCGGTCTGGCGGGCGGCGTCGTCGGCGCGGGAGGCGTGTGCCTCGAACACCCCGACCAGGGTGTGGGCGAGTTTCGCGGCGATCAGCTCGCCGCTGTTCCCGTCGGCGGCCGCGGCGTCGAAGTCCAGCTCAATGTGTGTGCCGAACTTGGCCAGTAGCTCGACCATTTCGTCGGTGTCCATCACGCCAGCCATCGGTCCTCCATGACCTCACCCGCGTCCGCCCGCCCGGGGGTTGGGCGTGGGTCGCGTACGGCGGGCACCGTACCGCCGCCGGCGTGCCGCGTCGACCACGGCCGCCGCGCGGCGGTTCCGTCACTGGTCGTCGGTGACGGTTTCGGTCGGGTCGCTGTGCCGCACAGGCAGGGGCGGTGTCAACTCTCATCGACATCGACATCGACATCGACATCGACTTCACCGTCGCCAGAGGCGGTGTCCACCCCCACCTACAAACGGTGTCGGATCCCACCTACATAGCCACCGCCCGGCACCCGAATCTCAATCCTGGATCGCCATGTCCACCACGAACCGGCACAGGTGCAGCTGGGCGGCCACGGTGACCGTGTCGGTAGGCCCTTGCCGACGGCTCTGGTTCTCGCATTCCGGCCACCCCGCTGCGCGCGGAGCAAGTTGAAGTAAAAACCCGGTTTACGGGCCTGGCTCCGCAGTTCGGCCTCGCTCCGGTGGACCTAGGCATTGTTAACGTGTTGGCCTGTCAGTGACAGGTACGGCAGTGTCTAGTTTGACCGCGTGCCGCTGGTCATCTGGGCATGGTCGATGCCCCACGGTGTGTGGCGTGCCGGTTCTGAACTGGCGTGCGGCGTGAGCCGCGCCGCTGACTAGCCCGGAATCGACACACCTCTGGCACTACTAGTGCGTTGACTTGTCAGTGACGGTTATCGTGCCGGCGTGAGCGATGAGCAGGACCAGGCGCAGCCGCAGCAGCGTGTCTACGAGCGGCCGTTGATCGTGTTGTGCCAGTGGTGCGGGGAGGCGCTGTTGACGCCTGGGCGTGGCCCGGCGCCGCGGTACTGCTCGCGTCCGAAGAGCTGCCGGCAACGCGCGTATGAGCTACGCACCGCGCAGGCCCGCGCCGACGCTGACGCCGCCGCCGGCCGGCTGCGTGAGGAACCGGTACGGCAGGTGATCGAGCGCGTCGTTCAACCGAAACACCCCACGATGGCTGGGGCGTGGGTGGCCGCGTTGGAGGCGTTGACCAAGCAGTTGCGTACCGGGCCGCTGCGTCATCAGCCGCACCACCACGGGCATATCGCTGCGGCGTTGGCGGCCGCGGCCGCGGCGATTCCCGCCCAGCACCGGCCGGCGCCGGCGAGTGTCGCGCCGCGGCCGCCGGTGGAAGGCAGCGCGGTGTGGCAGGCGTTGGCTAAGTCGCCGGGCGGGTCGACCAGCGTCACGTTGGAGCGCCTGGCGGATGCGGCGCGCACGTCGATCGACACCGCCGCCGCGGTGCTGGTGTCACTGGCGGCGGCCGGTGAGCTACGAATCCACCGGGGCGATAAACCGATCGTCGACGTCACCACCCTGGCGCCGCACGCCCGGTTCACTGTCACCGTCATCCGCCGCCGGTAGCCGCAGTTCCGGCCGCGACGGCGCTGCTGGATGGCCGTCGCGGTCGTCCGGCTGCCGCGCCGTCCGACGCCTGCGGCGCCAGTCGGTGGCCTCGGCCGCCGGTAGACCGGGCTGTTGTGGCGCGCCCAGATACGAACCACTTCGTACATTTTGCCGCCAGCGACGGTGAGGACGCTGGGCGACCCGCGAGCCTGCCGAGACCATCGTCGTGCTTATCCGCTTTGAGCCAAGAACGCCGGAGGGTAGGTTTATGTACCTATTTATGTCGTACGAAACGGGGGAACAAGCATTTAAGGTTTATTGGCCGTTTTCCAAGCCGAATGGTTCCTTGATTTAATCCTCGACCGAACGAATGAAGGGCGTTGCTGAAAACTCTTGGCCGAGTCCTGAAAATAGTTCTCGCGACAGTTCTGATGTTACCCATTCAGCGCTCGATCTAGTTACTGGAGATCTTATGAAGAGGTTAATCACCGCCGCCGTAGTCCTCGCCTCGTTGGCCGCTACCTTCATTGCATCGCCGGCCAAGGCTACCGGGAAGAATTACAAAGGTGGGGTTGAGCTTTGGTTCACCGCGCCTAAGCAAATCAAGAAATGCCGTCTCGTCCGCCTCCAAGCGGATGTCTTCTCCGCGGGCGAGTCGGATGTTTATTGGGTGGGCTTCCAGTTTAAGCGGACTGGCACATCACGCTACGTCAACAAGAGGATTAAGAGCGTGAAGGGCGGGCAAGCTCGAGCGTTCCCCAAACAGTGCTTTCCGGGAACCTGGCGAGCGACGGTGTTCGTCGGAGATTGGACTGGCCCAAGCGTGACTAGGTCCGTGAAGGTCCGACGCTAGGGCCAAGCAGCCCACGTCGACGTCACCACCCTGGCGCCGCACGCCCGGTTCACCGTCACTGTCACCCGCCGCCGGTAGCCGCAGTTCCGGCTGGGACGGGCGCTGCGGGCGGCCGTCGCCGTCGCCTGGCTGCCGCGCCGTCCGACGCCTGCGGCGCCGGTCGGCTTGCCATCGGGTAGCCCAGGCCGCGGCCGTCGTACGCCGGCACTAGCGCACCGACCGGGGTGGACCAGGCCATGCCGCGTAGTTGGTCATCTTGTCGCTGGCAGCCGCTTTCACTGGCAGTGCAAGAGGTGTCCCGTTGACGTTGTGTGAGCGCCTGTGGTGGTGGGGGGTCGGGCGCACCAGGCGCGGAACAGTGCGCTGGTCGGGCTGTCGGCCAGGGTCGGCTCGACTTCGTATCGCACGCCGTCGATCACGGCGTAGAGGCGGGGCCAGCGGGTCCGGCAGATGCACGCCGCCCCGTTCATGCCAGATCCTCGTTGCGCGTTTCGGCGTCGGCGTCGGCGTCTGGGTCGGGGGCGCGCCACTCGCGGGGTTTGGCGCCGGTGGCGTCGGCGACCTGCGCGACGTCGCGATGTCCGTAGGCGGTGCGCACGCCAGAGATGGACATGCCGGTGGCCGCGGCAAGGTCACTGAGGGTGTAGGGGCGGGGCTGGACGAACTCGCGGCCGTACGCGAGCAGTTCCCGGATCTCCTGCTCGGCCAGTTCCTTCGCGCGGCGGGCTTGAGCCAGTGCGGAGATCAGCGGGTCCTGCTCGGCGTGCTCCCATCCGATCCGCAGGTTCTCCAGGGCGTTCTCCTGGCTCTCGGCGACCAGGTCGCGCAGGGCGAGGAAGCCGTCATCGTGTTCCTCGCCCTGCTTGGGCTGTGGGATCGGGTGCAGGATCGCAGCGACGTCGGTGAAGGTGTCTCGAATACTCATGCATGCATTCTGTACACTCAATTGCGTTGATCGCAAGTGTTTACGGGGATCGTATTTCCGTCCAGTCCCATAAACGTTCGTATCCGGGACGGTCGCCAGGCGGCGGACTTCCCGGCCCAAATCCGTCCCGAAAACTAGTCCCTAAACTGGGTGTCGCTCACCGATGTTTCGGGACGTTTGCGGGACGATTCGCGGCATGACCGCCCCCGGCTCGCCGTATGACAACAGTGTCCGCATCGGATACGCCCGCGTCTCCACCCGCGCCCAAGACCACCAGGCCCAACTCGACGCCCTGGACGCGGCGCACTGCCGGCAGGTTCTGGTCGAGACCGCCTCCACCCGTGGCGACAGGCCGAAGCTGACCGCCGCCCTGGAACTGCTGCACGCCGGCGATACGTTGGTGATCTACAAACCCGACCGGGTCGCCCGGTCAATGAAGGAACTGCTCGTCTTCCTGGAAGACCAGCTCCACGCCCGCGGGATCAACCTGCACATCCTCACCGGCATCTGCGCCGGCATCCACAAACCGGCCGGCGCCACCATCGCCGACAAGATGCTGTTCATGGTCGCCGCCATGGCCGCCGAAATGGAACGCGACCTCATCCGCGAACGCACCCTCGACGGCCTACGCGCCGCCGCCGCCCAAGGCCGCCGGGGCGGCCGGCCAATCACAGTCACCGACGACGTCCTCGCCATCGCCCAAGCCCGACAAGCCCGCGGCGAATCCGTCACCACCATCGCCCGCCACCTCGGCATCGGCCGCTCAACCCTCTACCGGGCGCTGCAACCCGCCGACATCGAACACGCTGCGGCGCCGGCCGTACCCCAACCACGTACAGCATCCGCACCGCAGCCGAAGTAGCCAAGATCAACAAATTGGCGGGCTGGGACAGCTACCCAAGCGCAGGGCCGACACCGACCGGCAGACCGCTATCGACAGCCTGCCACCGACCACTGACCCCGCCAAGATCAAATATGGATGCTCCGAACTTCGTTACTCCGGAGTTCCGAACTTCCGGAGTCTGTTAGTTACCTGTTCATTACGTCTTTCAATGAAGCGAGCAGCTCGTCCTCGGTGTTGCCCTTGAGTCGGTCTGCGCGGTCGAGCAGGAGGTCGACGGCGATCCGGATCAGGGTGTTGTCGGTTAGGCGTTCGCCGCCGCGGCGGGTCCGCTGGCGGGCGAGTTGCCGGGTGAGGACGGCTAGCGCGTCGACTTGGTCCATCCGCAGCCGGGATTCCTTGCGCACCATCTGTAGGTACCGCGGGGCTTCGCCCGCGTCCTGCTCGGCCTGTGACCGCTTACGCGCCTCCGCACGAGACTCTGTAAGTTCCGGACTCCGGTAGTCCGGAACTCCGACAGTCTGTTGGTTGGCTGGCGGAGTACCGACGACGGGCGCCTCGACGGCCGCGGTGAGGGTCGGCATGATGCCGGAGGAGCCACCGGGGCGGCTGCGCTGCAGCTTGGGGGCGGGGGTCATCGGGGCACCGTCATCAGTTGCTTAGCGAGCTGGGTGAAGACGGCGGCCATCTCCCGGCCGGGTCCGGTGCCGAGGGAACGAAGCGAGGTGGGCATGTCACCGGCGTCCTTGATGGCGGCCCGCTCGGGGACCTGTGGGCTCCAGAGCAGCTCACCGAATAGCTCGGGCAGGCCCTCGATCTGGTAGGCGTGCGCGGTGATGTTGCCGCGGACGCGGGTGACGACAAAGCCAGCCATCTGCAGCTCGCCCGAAGCACCGGGCTGGCGCAGGCTCGGGCCGTGCTTGGCGATGAAGTCGCGGAAGCGGACCGCGCCATCGACACCGTCATACTCGGGTTCGACGGTGCATAGGGCGTGGGTGGCGGCCGCCATGCCGAGCTGAGTGAGGTGCCCCAGGCTCGGTGGGCAGTCGATCAGGGTGACGTCGTACTCGTCGTCAACGCCTGCCAGCGCGGTGTAAAGCCGGCCGATGGCGCCGATGACGCCGGCCTCGCTGACGCGGTTCTCCAAGTCGAACCGCGAGGGGATCAGGTCGATGCGCTCGGCGTAGTCACCGCTCCAGCCACACGCGGCGATCGCTGCAGCCGCGACGCCTTCCTGATCTATACCCGCCTTGACCACCTCGGCTGTCGTGGGCACTGGCTCGGCCGGGTTAAAGGGGCGGCCCAGCCTGCGGCTCGCGTTGGCCTGCGGGTCCATGTCGACGACTAGGACTCGGTGACCTTCCTCGGCCAGCGCGGCAGCGAGGTTGACTGTCGTCGCGGTCTTGCCGCTGCCTCCCTTGTTGTTCCCGATCACCACGCGATAAGGCATCTGATCTCCTGACTTCCGAAGTCCGGAACTTCGGAAGTACCGGAGTCCCGATGCGGACCGTACCAAGGTGCGCAGCCTCGTTCAGCGACGGTAAGGGCTGCGCACATGGACCTGGGACCGCGCCGGGCCGACCAGGTGAGGCATCAGTGGCCCGCCGTTCCGACCTCACCGGCCCCCGACTGGCGGTCTTCGGAGATCTGCCACCGGCCGAGTTCGTGGTTGGGTTCGGTCTGGCCTAGGGGTGGCATGGTCGGCAGCGGTGGTAGATGCCTGGCCAACGCGTACATCGCGGCGAGCGCGGTGCGTGCGGCATCTTCTGAGCCATAGCGCCGCTCGACGCGGCCGTGGCCCGCTGGCGCGGCGCAGTCGTGCAGGCTCACGCTCCACACCCCGGAGCCGTCCATGTGCTCCCACAGTCGCACCAGCAGGTGGTAGCTGAGGTGCTCGGATCGGTGTGGCCGTTCCTGGCCGGTGACGAACCAGCCCGCTGCGCGTAGCTGCGGAATCCCTGCCATGAGACGACCCTAGTCGAACACTTGTTCGATTGATCATGGAGGGTTCGTTCCTGAACTAGAAATCGCCGTCAGCGCCGTCAGCCGCAGCGGAATCGGCGGGCTGGGACAGCTACCCAAGCGCAGGGCCCAATAGGGGAGTCCGATCGCTTGATCGCCGGGTTGGCAGGATGCTCAGGCGGCGACGGTCTTCAGCGTCAGCGCGCCAGCGGTCTCGCGGGCCCACCGCATGCGTGTCGCAGCGGTGGTCATGCAGTCGCCGTACGCGGCGGCCAGGCGGTCGGCGCACCCGTCGGTCCCCAGGCGGGTGACCGTGTCGGTGACGGCGTCCCATACCTGTGCGGGGGTGGGCTGCTGGGAGGGCTGCAGGGCGGAGGCGAACACTGCTTCGGCGGTGAAGTCGGTAACGGTGCCGATCATGTCTGCCTCCTGGCGTTCGTGTCCCCCGTGCTGCTGGTACCTACTCAACGCCTGCCCGGTTGTAGGACAACACCAGGCACGGTTGCCGCTCGGTTGCCCACCAGCCGCCGTCAAGCCAACCCCGCTCCGCGGTGCCACCGCAAACACAACCACCAACGGCTCTGCCCCCGAAGCTCGGGGGCAGAGCCGTTCACCATTCCAAGATCAAAGATTTGGCCCCCTGGGACAGGTCCATGAGGAGCAGCGGAACCGATAGTCACGACAAGCCTGTTGCTGCTTGCTTGAGGTGTCGGTAGATGGTGGGGCGGGTGACGCTGAACTCGGCGGCGATCTGGGCGACGGTGTGGACGCGGCGGCCGGTGTCGTCGGCCTCGTCGTACATCTCCCGCGCGATCTTCGCGCTGCGCCTGGAGGTGGCTCGGATCAAGGCCCCGGCCGGGCCAGGACCGTTGGATACTGCCACGTAAGGCGTTGTCAGCGGCCTGTCCAGACATCCCAGTAGATGTCCAGGAGCTTATGGTCGCACTCGTGGGTTTTGCTCCACTCGCCTTCGATGGTTAGGTCGTTCACCGTCCAGTCGACTTCCCAATCACAGTTAAATCGCACCTCCGAGAAGGTGACACGCCCACCACTGGTCTTGCAGGTCAGTTTGCCCCACGTGTTCTGAATGTTTTTCGTGCATTTCACTGTGGGCTTTGCGGCAGCGTTCGTCGTGGACACGGCGTAGGCCGCGCCCGGCTGGATCAACGCAACGAGGGCAATGACGCCCAACGCAATGCTCGAAAATCGACGCATCATTACTCCCTAAATCGCGCCTGCAGGAGACAGCTAAGTCGCCTTGATGCGTTTAGGTTAGTGCCTCCGGTGACCATATAGGAACTACCAGAACCAGGCTTATCGGATAAATCGGGCCGGTAGTCAGCTATACGACAGGGTCTGCTGAGTTAGAGATTCATGGACCCTGGATGGCTTCGTCAAAGTAGCGAAAGTCCGTGCCCGCATTGTGCTCAGGGGCGAGCGCGTCCTTGACCAAATGTGGCATACAGCACGCCCGAGGCTAGAGTAATAGCGACGGAGAAGGTATTGGCCAACATGTCATCTGCGGCGCCCAGTTCCCAGAAGATGAGTGATAACACAGGGTCTGCTCGCGGCAACTGGGAGATCACGATTGCCTTACATGCGATCACTCCCCAAAGCACTGGCCCAGCGGTTAAATATCCGAGGAGCAGCCCAGCGGCAAGCGCGATCGTGAATGATCGACTTGGGACGGTCGATTCGCCGGGTCTTAGGGCAATTGTTCCCAGTGCGAGTAGGGCGTAGAAAGCGACTGTCAACGCGCGGGCTAAAGCCAGTCCGCGGTGGCGTGTTTCGAGAAATGGAACTCCTCCGTGCAGCCCAAATATTGCGCCTAGCGCGAGGACCATGGGCAACACCGTGGTGTCATGTTCTAACGGGAATGGCCATTCTGCTGGCCCGTATGTTTGCCAGAGGTAGCACGATGCGACACCAGCACAAATGAAGATGTAGGAGTGTAAGCCGTGTGTGCGTAACCACAGGGCGGGAATCTGCGAGGATATCGGCATTGCGCGGTCAGCAGCGTGTGAGCGCTTGGTAGCGCGTCCGGTGTGTGTCGAGATCTGACAATTCTTTATCCTTGACGGCGGTAAAGAGATCGTTGAGGAATGATCGTAGCGGATGGTCGTCTAGCTGATTTTCTATTGGAATTCCGCATCTGTCGGCGTAGTCGCTGAACCATTGCCCGGCTAGTTGCTCGGCGACATTATCCAGGTTGGCGATGCCTCGCCCGACTTCGATAACGCCTTGGCCACCGACGGGGTTCGCCTCGCCAGGCTGACGTGCCATTCCGTACTCTAGGTATGAGGTGACGCCTTGCGGTAGCGCGCCGGTGACCAGTACCCCAGCGTCGACCATTCGGGAAAGTTGGCCGAGGTACCGCTTGTGGTCATCCCAGACACAGACGCGGGCTTCGCCGCGGTGGCAGATGCCGTGGGCGCTGGTGTTCGAGGGGATGAAGACTGGGCCGGCTGCGCTCATGCCCGCGACCGCAGCTGCGGCCACGATGGCGCTGGCGGCGATGCCACTTGTCAGGACTCGGAATCTGGCGCCGGGTCGTGGATCCCGGGCGCCCCAGCCGTAGACGGCGGCGATTGTTGCTAGGGCGGTGAGCAACGCGGCGGCCCACAGCAGCTTCCACAGCAGGAGGGTGAGGTTAGGTTCAGCCCAGTTGGGCGCCGGCGCGTACAGCAGGAAGAGGTTGCGCACCTGGGTGGGCGCGTGCTGGGCGCCGGCCATGAGCGGTACGTGCACCGCCACGGCCACGAGCAGCGGCGTGACAAGCCGGGGCCAGATTGCACCGGCTAGAGCGCCGAAGGCGACGGCGACAGTCAGGATGATCAGCCCGGTGGCGATGTTCGCCAAACCTAGCCGCATTCCCGGGCTCGCTGTGGCCGTCACGGCGAGCGCCACTGCTGTCAGAACCAGGTAGCCAAGTGCTGCCCACGCGGTGAGCGTCACGGTACGCATTGCCCACAGGTGAAGCGCGGGTCGGCTGCTCAACGGGTCCAGCGCCGCAATGCGGCGGCGGTGTCGTATCGGATACACGGCGGCGGCGACGGCGGCGCAGACAGCGGCGATGTACGCCGTCTTCTGCAGAATCATCGCGGTGGTGAGTAGGGGCGAGCCGTACCAGTCGGTGCGGCGCGGGATCAACAAGAGAGCCCCGAGCAGGAGGACAGCGGCGGCAAGCGCCGGTCCGGCGCCCCGCCGGAATCCGAGGTTCGTCACGCCCGCGCTCCCTGGGTCTTCTCGACTAGGCGCAGATAGCCCTGCTCAGCTGCGCTCATGGCGTGGCCGTCCGTCGGTGCGCCGCCGGCGGCCAAACCGATGTCGTTGAGGTCCTGTGGGGTGCCAGCGAAGTGAACCTTGCCTGCCAGGAACACCAGGACTTGGTCGCAGGTGTGGACGACGTCATCAACGATGTGCGTGCTGACGATGACGAGTCGGGAGGCGGCGAGACCCCGAAGAACTGCTCTTAGCTTGACCCGCTGGGCAGGGTCGAGTCCGACCGTCGGCTCGTCCAGAATCACTACGGCTGGGTCATGAACAAGCGCCTGGGCCACGCCGACGCGCTGGAGGGTCCCGCCGGAGAGGGTGCGCAGCCGGCTGCGGGTGTGCTCAGTCAGCTCGAGCTGGGTGATCGCGGCGGCGACCGCGGCGCCGGTCCGTCGTTTGGGCAGCTCCCGTAGCCATGCGGCGTAGTGAAGGAATTCCTCGACCGTCAGGCCACCGGGGTAGGGAAAGTTCTGCGGCTGGAAACCGACCCGTTGACGAGCCCGCCGCACCGTCCGAAGGTCGCGGACCTCGGTGCCAACAATCTCCAGCCGGCCAGTCTCTGGGGGACGGACCAGCGCCAACGTCTCGAGCAGCGTGGTCTTGCCAGCCCCGTTTGGCCCGAGCAGCCCAACGACGCCACGGTCGAGCCTCGCCGAGAACTCGTGCACTACCCGCCGGCGACCGTACCCTTGACACAGAGCCTGCGCGTCAAGCGTCGTCATTTTGCGAAGCTCCCTGCTCGTGGTCGTCGTTCCGGGCGACAGTGTAGCTAGCCCAGAACGACGACCTTCGATCGCTAGATGGTGACGTCAATGCCGAGGATTTTGTGATCGCACTCATGCGTCTTCGACCATGTGCCTTTGATCACCTGATTCTCGATAATGAGGTCGAGTTCCCAATCGCAGTCGAACCGGACTGACTTGATCGTCACAGGGCCACGACTTGCCGTACAGGTGACTCGACCCCAAGTCTGGCGAATTTCCTCTTTACAGTCCACCGGCGCCATCTCTGCGGCAGGTTCAGAAACGGGCGACTGGGCATAAGCGGGCGTAGCGGCCAGTGCTCCAGCGAAAGCCATCGCCATCGCGGTCACAACATGGGCAAACTTCACGACAACTCCTAGTGAGACTTGAACGATTCAGGAAGAGCGGTTCAATCGCTGTGTGACAGCACCGACAGCGGCGACGATACCGCCAGCCACAGCCAAGAAAGCGCCCAACAAAATGACAAACCCGAGACCGATATCGGGGCCACCGCCGGTCACACTCAGCCCCAGAAAGGCGACCGCAGCGACAAGGCCAGCGGCGAGCATCCAAAGACCGATTCGCGTAGTACGGGACATGTTCAACTCTCCGGTCGATCTAGAATTGCGGAATGTCTAGTTCAGGACTGGCTGCTGGTTCGCGGACGTAGATCGTCACCGCCGGCGGTCACGGCTGCCCAGTAGGTGTTGGCGATACCGTGGCAACTAGTGCGCTTAACCCCCGGGCCGTAAGCATGGTCACAGTTCTGGGTCAGGTGCTTCTCCAGCTGATTGTCGCACTCCTTCTTGTGGTTGCCTGGCCGGGCGTAACACTGATCGTGCCGTGCGCATGGACCACGGAAGTCAGCGCTGTACCACTCATCGGGTGAATGGGTGCAGTAGTCGTGCAGAGAACCCCGGTCCGGGTCATACAGGTAGTTGCTCGGGACCGTCACCTTGCTCGGCCCAAGCGGCGTGCGACTGCTATCGCCGCCGACCGCAGAGTAGACAGGGTTAATGGTAAGAGGGAAAGCTGTGCCCGCAGAAACATCCACAGTTTGCACGATAGCGGTTCCCTCAATGCGATAACTAGTGATCACCTGCCGCATATTTGCATCATTCGCCCATGGCTCGTCCCAGGCGCCTACCGTCTCACCGCGGCTGTTCTTTACCAGAATATGGCCGGTGATCTCGCTATCGCTACCGCCGACGGCAGCCAACTTGCCGCCGGCTGGAACCCCAGCATCGAACCGGAAGGAATGAGGCGCTTCCGGAGAAGCAATAATCTGAGGGCCACCGACACCAGCCTCGCTCGAGATGGTGACCATCTGCTGCGAACTAAAAGCAGGAGTCGCCGCTGCAGGTGTTCCCGCCATAGCGGCCACAGAGCCACAACCGATGGCGAGGGAAAGGGAAAGAGCTAGAAGCTTCATGTCATTCTCCTAAAGTCTTGCGGATGTGGCAGAAAGGAACCTAACGCCGCCATCGATGAAAGTCGCCATTCGGTCGCCTAGCCGACAGAACGAACCTGATCTTCTGCCCAGCGCCCACTGCCGGGCTCAGGCCCGGTCGGCCACGCAGGCTCGGGTGATCAAGCGCTGAACGTGCCGGGTTCCAGGCCAGCCACCAGGACTCTGCGGCAAAGTGCGGCACCGGCCGCAGCGGGCGCAGCGCGGATGAACCACCGCTGGCACTGCCCGCGGTGGCGTAGGGCCGGTCCATCAGGACAGGCGCACCCGCGCTCGTTTCGGCCGCACCGACGCCAGGTCCACGGCCGCCGGGG
This sequence comes from Pilimelia columellifera subsp. columellifera, assembly GCF_039532605.1. Lineage (NCBI taxonomy): Bacteria > Bacillati > Actinomycetota > Actinomycetes > Micromonosporales > Micromonosporaceae > Pilimelia > Pilimelia columellifera. Next base: position 496 of record NZ_BAAARY010000028.1, on the reverse strand, counting down.
CGACGTCGCCGGTCGCGGTCTTGCGTGGGGCCGTGTTCGCCGCGGTCATCGGCGTGCCGGCACCGGCAAGACGGCCCTGATGGCCGCGTTCCGGGCCGCGCATGAGGCCGTCGGGCAGAGGGTCGCGATCAGGGCCCAGACTGCGTGACTCTGGATGCTCCGAACTTCGTGACTCCGGAAGTTCCGAACTTCCGAACTTCCGAGGTCTGTTAGTTACCTGTTCACTACGTCTTTCAATGAAGCGAGCAGCTCGTCCTCGGTGTTGCCCTTGAGCCGGTCTGCGCGGTCGAGCAGGAGGGGCCCAGCAGTGCTGGTGGACGCTCCCTGCGACGTGACCCCGTTGCAGCGACACCACTGACATGACGGGCATCGGTGCATCGAGCCCGGCGCCCGGTTCCTGGTTCGGCGCTCTGCTACCCGGAAGAAGCGTGCGCCTCAGGTTGACATCAAGCTGGTTGAGCTTGGAGGGTGATCGTCTAGTGAGGACGGAGTTACT